>DXYF01000027.1 GCA_019415945.1 Clostridiales bacterium | reverse complement strand
CTTCCCCCGGTTGAACCGGGGGTTTATTTCCACGCCCTAAAGGACACCAAAAAAATCCCCCAAGCCCTAAGTGCTTGGGGGATATGATCATTTACTTTTTACTCTGTATAAGAATACCAAGTACCGCCTGCCTTATTTCCTGCATTTGCCTTAAAGCAGTTCTTACCGTCAACAACAGTCATATTATCGGTCTGTGTCATCCAAGTGTCATATGTGTCCTTAAAGAGGAAACAGCTTGATCCCGGTGAAAGTGGCGTAGCAAAATCGTAGTACCAAATATCTGTGCCTTCAATCTGAGTCATTAACTCGGCGGAATTTGCAAGACCGCTTTCTGCCCAGCCGTAAATGTAAACCTCTGTCCAATTTGCATTTGAGTTATCAAAGTACACTCTTGAAAGCTCAAATTCAGGTTTTGTTTCCGGAACATAAGCACCTACGGATGCCTGCTCATTAACATCAATCGTAACACAGTTTTTGGAAGCAGATGTTGTCACTGCCCAGCTGTTATAAACATTACCTGTTTCTCCTCCTACAGGAGTTTCAAAAACAGGCTCAAGATAACGATAAACAACACATGAGGTCATTGTGCTTGGAACCTCGGCAGAATATACATAAGGATATGCATCTACATCCTGTTCAAGTACATAGCTCTCACCTGTATTGTTATCGTAAGCAAAAAGTGTAACACCGTCTGCTGTCATCCAACCGAGGTTTGTTTTTACATAGAATGTATAAGTGTCGTCAGATGTAGGATCCGAAGGCTTAACTGTCGGCTGAGTAGGATCTCCGCCAACAACATCTCCGACAACAACATAAGATAATGTAAGTGTATCATCGCCGTTTTCTACAAGTGTAAACTCAACTTCACCTGCAGGTACCATAAGCTTATCAGCTGTTGTTCCGAGATTAAGTGTGTTGTAGAGTGTAGTCTCCGACACTTCACCCTGCCAGTCATCTGTCATATACCAGTTATTATCAGCTGTCTTAACACCGACATAACTTGTTTCTGCAAAATTAACAGTAACTTTACCGTTTACAAACTTGTATTCGCCGAGATTCTGGTAATCCTCTTCACAACCGTAATTTGCACCGTTGATATATCCGAAGATGTAGTAATCCTTTGAAAGCGGAGGATTTGTATTCTGTGTCGGCTGCGTTGCCTGTGTAGCCTGAGTTGCCTGTGTTGCTTCAGTGGTCGGTTGTACGGTAGTAGGAATTTCGGTTGGGTCTGTAGGCTGTGTTTCAGACTGATAAACCTGACCTGTAACGCCGTATCCCGAAGAACCTACAATATACTTCTGAACCATAGTCGCATCAATTACATTAACTCTGTCATCCTGGTTAACATCACCGAGGAAAGCATACTCATCCGGGATTAATGTCAAACCTACAGCGTGCTTTTGAATTGTAGTTGCGTCATCGACTCTTACAACGCCGTCTCTTGTGACATCACCGTAAATCATTGTGCCTGAAGGAGATGTCGGAGTTGTGGGAACTGTTGTAGGCTCTGTAGTAGGAGCTGTTGTAGGTTTAGTTGTCGGTGCAGTAGTAGCAGTTGTCTCAACCGTACCCATAGTTACATCCGTAGCAGGAACAGTTTCGCCTGCTGCCGGAACAAGTGTTGTTGTGTTCCAGCCCGATGTTGCTCTGCTTGTCAGAATCTTAGATGTTCCGCCGAGACTAAGCTTAGTTCTTGCACCGTCCGCAGGATGCTGGTTGCCGTTTGCATCGCTTATGATTACATAAGTATTGCTTGAATGTGCAAGATCAAATGTTGAATTTGTAATTTCCTGAGTATCATTGTCTTTTTCAAGGCACGAGTTATCAGAAACTTCTATGTAGTAATATCCTGTAGCAGGATCCACCTGCATAGGCTGTCCAGGCCAGGAAGCGTTTGAATATGTTTTTGTTGATGAAGTATCTTCATCATAGATATAAACATTATAAGGTGCTTTCCACGATGAAATCTTTGAAGAATCAAAGAATATATAAACGCCTGAAGAAGCAGCCTCCTGCTTTGTGTACTTGTAGGTTGCTGTGGTAGTATCGTTTCCATCCGTAGCAGTAAGTGTAAGGTTGATTGTATCACCGTAATCATAGTCAGAACCTATACGGATTGTTGTTGTGCCTGTATAAGTAACAGGTGTTGAGTTATCAAGGCAGTATGTACCCGACGCTGCGTTTTCAAGACCGAGAGTAACTGTCATTGTTTCACCTGTAAATGTACCGCTTTCAACAGATACTGTATTTCTGGGGGTTGTTGTTCCGTTGTACACAACAGCAACGCCTGTGCTTCCGATAGAACCTGTGAGTACGCCGCCCGAAACAGTAAACTTGTTACCTGTGATAGTGTCAATGTAAGAGCCGTTTGCAAGGCCTGTGCCCGAAATGCTGACGCTCTTTGTTGTTCCTGAGCAGTTTGAAAGCACAATTCCGCTTGTGCCTCTTGCAACATAAGCAACACCGTCAGAAGAACCGAGCTTCTCGCTCTGACCTACAAAGAGGTTGTGGAACTTATTGATCTCTGATACTGCTGTGCTTTTGTAAGATATATCAGTAGCAGCTTCACCCATGAGAGCAGAACCGGGACGGGCAAAATAGAGAGCAGTTGCATCTTTTCTTGAACCTACTATTGCCCAAGCTTTGATAACATCTTCATCAGAAATGCCTGATGTGTTTGCAAATCCGGCTGAACCCGATTCACCCATATATGTGTCGTGTGATTCAGCCCAAAGAACAGCACTTGAAGCACTCATACCCGACTTGTAGCTTGCATTTGCAGCAGTAGAAGCGTTGCCTCTTGAAACAGCAGCAAGAACTGCGTCACCTGTTCTGTTATCAGTAACGCTGATATAATCGGTGTAATCGCTGTAGCTTCTTCCTGCACCGCAGGTGTTAAGAATTTCACCGTAAATAAAGAGGTTGCCGCCTGTCTTCTGCTTGTAGTAGCTTTCAGCGGCAGAAGTGATGTTCGGCCAGTAATTTGATGCATATGCACCGTCGCTCGGAGTTTCGATGTGCTTTGCAGCGTCAAAACGGAATCCGTCAACACCGCAGTCGATGCACTCCTTGAGGAGGTCGATTACCGCATTCTGTACATTTGTATTGCCTGTGTTAAGGTCGGGGCAAGCCGAAAGGTGACCCTGTACCACGCTCTGTACCGAGCTGTCGCTTGCATCGCCTGTATAAGAGTGGAAATATGTACTCTTGTTTGCGTAGAAATCAGGCTGATAGATATTAACCTGCTCGCTGAGTGAGCTTGGATCCTCTTCCACCTCATTGCCCATGTGGTTTGATACGATATCACAGATAATCTTGATGCCGTACTTGTCAGCCTCTTCACAAAGCTCCGTGAGTTCTGCTTTTGTACCGAGCCACGATTTCTCGGCAATAGACATACTTACGGGCTGGTAAAGTTTCCACCACTGACCTGATACATCGTTTGATGTTCCGTAGTCCTTAGGCTGCTGAACAGGAGAAGTCTGAACAGTCGAATAGCCTGCTGCCGCAATAGCAGGAAGGTTTTCTTTAATTGTGTCGAAAGACCAGTTAAATGCGTGCAGGATTACTCCGTCTCTGACTTCGCTCTGAATCGCCGAATCAGCGGAAACAGCAGCTTCAGTGGTTTCAGCCGCACTGAATGAAGCTGTAAAAGCAAAGGATGAAGTAATCATAGCAGCTGCAATAACAAGACTTGCAACTTTTCTGAACATTTTCATTAAAAACATCCTTTCATAAATTTTCTATTATATTATAACAAATCCGCTAAAAAATGTATATGTTTTATCTGCCAAATTAAGCGTGTATTTTTTGTGCATAATTTTTTAAAAATCGGTGTTTTACCAAACAATACTTCTTATATTTTACAAAATATTATAATTTTATTACCAATACAAACTTTTTACACATAATTAATTGACTTTTCACAAGTATTAGAATATAATCTGTATTGGTCTTTTAGATCATGGTTATGTCTTTACAAAGAAGTAATTTGTAGGGGCGGACTGTGTTCGCCTGCAAATATCGTCTATACTTGCAGACGCGGCACAGCCGCCTCTTAATTTTTTATCTTTCACTAAGGAACAGGGGTGCATAAATGGAGCAGACAGCAAAGAAAACTATTGTTTCGTTAAAGGATATTTTCGTGAGGTTTGACGGAGAGGTTATACTCAATCACATTAACCTCGACATTCACGAAAAGGAATTTCTTACAATTTTAGGTCCCAGCGGATGCGGAAAGACAACAACTCTGAGAATTATCGGCGGTTTTGTTGAACCTGAAAGCGGAGATGTTATTTTTGACGGGAAGCGTATAAACGGAACGCCTCCCAACAAAAGAAATGTCAACACGGTTTTTCAGAGATATTCTTTGTTTCCGCATCTGAATGTTTATGACAATGTTGCATTCGGTCTAAAGCTTAAAAAACTCCCTAAGAGTGAAATAAAGGAAAAGGTTACAAAAATGCTTGCAACCGTTGACCTGAAAGGATATGAAAAGCGAAATATAGCAAAACTTTCGGGCGGTCAGCAGCAGCGTGTGGCTATTGCAAGAGCACTGGTGTGTGACCCTGATATTATTTTGCTTGACGAGCCTTTGGGAGCACTTGATCTTAAGCTTCGCAAATGTATGCAGCTTGAGTTAAAGGAAATTCAGCAAAAAACGGAAAAGACTTTTATATATGTTACTCACGACCAGGAAGAAGCTCTCACCATGAGTGACCGCGTTGTTGTTATGAACAACGGCGTCATTGAGCAGATAGGCACTCCCGAGGACATTTACAATGAGCCTGTAAACGCTTTTGTGGCTGACTTTATCGGAGAAGCAAATATCCTTAACGGCACAATGATTGACGACTGCCGAATAAGTATTCTCGGAAAAGAACTTGAATGTGTTGACAAGGGATTCGGAAAAAACACTCCGGTCGATGTTGTTATACGCCCTGAGGATATTGAAATTGCTGCTCCGGAAAACGGTCAGCTTGTAGGAACTGTTGAGAAGCTGACATTCAAAGGTGTTCATTATGAAATAAGCGTTAGATGCGGCAAGTGCGAAATACTTATCCACTCCACAAAATCAGCAGAAATCGGCAGCGTAATCGGAATGCGTATAATTCCGTTTAACATTCAGATTATGAACAAGCTTCTGCCGTTTTACGATAATGTTATCGAGGCTTCGGTAACATACGCAAACGAAGAAGAAAATTACTTTGAATTTGAACTTGAGGGTGAAACCGTTAAGGTTGACGGAAAATGCTTCCCGCAGGATACAAAAGTCAGAATAACGCTTCCGCCCGAAACTTTGTCGCTTGCAGGCGACGGAATAGGTCACCTGAAAGATTTGTACATTGAATCGGTTGTTTATAAGGGGGAGCATAACGAAATTATTCTTGAGTCTGACGACAGAAAATGGCTTATGTTAAGCGATACCGACGAACAGGTAGCTACATATGTTCCGCTTGCATTTGACTTTTCAAAAGCAAAATTTGAAGTTATTGAAGCTTTAAAGGAGGGCTGATTATGAAATCCCGCAAGCCCTCTATCCCCTACATCATTTGGATGGTTGTATTCACAATGATTCCCATTGTGATGATTGCCTTTACGGCATTTACCGATAAGGACGGCAATTTCTCGCTTGAACCGTTTACAAAAGCATTTTTTTACACCGATGTATTTACAAAATCTCTTTGGATTGCGTTTGTATCTACGGTGATTTGCCTTTTGCTTGCTTATCCGCTGGCTTATTTCATAACCAAAATGAAAAAATCCACTCAGAACACCGTAATTATGCTTTTGATGATTCCAATGTGGATGAACTTTCTTTTGAGAATTTACGCATGGGTTACAATTTTGCAGCAAAACGGACCTCTTGACAAAGCTCTTTCATTGCTCGGTATTCACGGTACCTATTACGGTAATTCTTCGGCTGTTATACTTGGAATGGTTTATGAATTTTTGCCGTTTATGGTGCTTCCTATCTACACCGTTATGAGTAAAATTGATTCAAGCCTTATTGAAGCTGCACAGGACTTGGGTTCAAACAATTTTGCTGTTTTTAAAAAGGTTATTTTCCCTTTGAGCATTCCCGGAGTAATATCGGGAATTACACTTGTTTTTGTTCCGAGTGCCAGCACATTCCTTGTTGCACAGTATCTCGGAGGAACAGATGACATAATGATAGGCGACATTATTGACAAAATCTTTTGGACCGACCAAAACACGGGATCTGCGATTTCGCTTATTCTTATGGTATTTATTTTTGTGTTCCTCATTATTATGAACTTCTTTGGCGATGAGGAGGCGATTGCGTGAAAAATTCAAAATTTAAAAACGGCATAGTTTCAAAAATTTATATTGCCGTTATAATGCTTTTTCTGTACACACCTATCGCAGTATTGATTTTTTATTCGTTTAACGAGGGCAAATCAACCGTGTGGCAGGGCTTTTCGCTTAAATGGTACGAAGAACTTTTTGAAGATGACAGAATTATGAGTGCGTTGTGGAACACGATAAGCATTGCTGTGCTTGCGTCAATTTTTGCAACAATTCTCGGCACAGCCGCTGCAATCGGCATCAGCAATTACAAAGGCAAAAAGCGTCTTTTGATTCAGAATGTTTCAAATATACCGATCATAAGTCCTGACATTGTAATGGGCGTTTCGCTTATGCTTCTGTTTTCTTCTTTGGGAGTTATATTTAACTTTGAAATGGGTTATGTTACCGTACTCATTGCTCACATATGCTTTTGCGTTCCGTTTGTCGTGCTCAGCGTCATACCGAGAATAAGAAGAATGGATCCGAGTATTTACGATGCGGCACTTGATCTCGGCTGCAATCAGTGGCAGGCTTTTTACAAGGTTGTTATTCATGAACTGATGCCGGGAATTTTCTCGGGACTGCTTATGAGCTTTACATACTCTCTTGACGATTTTATAATTTCATACTTTACAAGAGGTGCAAAGTTTCAAAATCTGTCTATTGAGATTTACTCAATGACACACAGGAGAATTTCGCCCAAAATCAATGCCCTTTCGGCTCTGCTGTTTCTTGCCGTGCTTATCATTATGATTATTATTAATCTGCGTGACAGGCATGAGGAGAAAGTGAGAGCAGAAAAGACTTGATATAAAATTTTATATTTTAAGGAGATTGAGAAATGAAAAAAATCATCAGTATTATCCTCGCTGCCGCTATGACGGCATCGTTTGCAGCGTGCTTTTCGGGCTGCGGCACAAACAGTGCAGGTGAAGTAAATGTCTATAACTGGGGTGAGTATATCTCAAACGGCGAAGACGGCCTTATGGATGTTATCGAAGAATTTGAAAACGAAACAGGAATTAAGGTAAACTACACCACATACGAAACTAACGAAGAGCTTTACAATATGCTTAAAAACAGCAATGTAAGCTATGATGTTATTATTCCGTCAGACTATATGATAAGCAAGCTCATCGAAGAGGATATGTTGCTTGAACTAAACTATGACAATATTCCTAACTACAAATATATTATGGATCGCTTCAAAAAGCTTGACTGTGATCCTGATGAAAAATATACGGTTTGCTACAGCTGGGGCGTAACCGCTATGGTTTATGACAAAACAAAGGTAGACACAAAGCCTACATCTTGGGATGCATTGTGGGACGAAAGCTTAAAAGGACAAATCCTGATGTTCAACAACAGCCGAGATGCCATGGCTATAGCGATGCAGCTTTTGGGAATTGATCCGTCAAACTGTACAAAAGAAGATGTTGACAAGGCTGCCGAAAAGCTTGCAGAGCAAAAGCCTCTTCTTAAAAAGTATGTAATGGATCAGGTATTCACTGAAATGGAAAACAGCCAGGCTGCGATTGCTCCTTACTATGCGGGCGATGTTGCAACAATGATGGAGGCAAATGAAAATCTTGATTATGCAATGCCTGAGGACGGAGCAAACCTTTTCTATGACGCAATGTGTATTCCGACTTGCAGCAAAAACAAGGAAAATGCCGAGAAATTTATAAACTTTATGCAGAAGCCTGAAATTGCCGCTGAAAACTGCAAATATCTCTGTTACGGCACTCCGAATCAGGGAGCTTATGACGACTACCTTGACGAAGATATGAAGAATAATGAGCTCATCTTCCCAAGCGACGAGTATCTTGACAAATGCTATGTGTTTACCAATGTTCCTGATGATGTATATGCATATATGCAGGAACAGTTTGTAAAAATTCAGGCTGACTGACAGTCACACAATAATTAAATTAAAACAAAGAAAGGGACGGTTTTACCGTCCCTTTTGCGTTATTATTTGTTTTTGTCGTCGTAAAAATCAAGAAAGCTGTGTTCAACGCCGTTTGACTTGTAACCCACCATTGTGTCAAGGCAAACGGAATGAATACTGTTAAAAATGCTCTTTTCTATATTCGGATTTGTCTTTTTTAAATCTCTGATAAGCTGTTTTATCTCCTGCCGCTTTGAGTCCATGTTTCCACTCTCGCAATTTTCGGTAAATCTGCATGCACATTGTATAAATTCAAGTTCATTGTACCGTTGCCATGCAATTATTGCGTCCTCACGGATACAGTACATAGGTCTTATAAGTTCCATTCCCTCAAAATTTGTACTGTGCAACTTTGGCGGCATCGCCTGAAGCTGAGAGCCGTAAAACATTCCGAGCAAAGTTGTTTCAATTACATCGTTGAAATGATGTCCGAGAGCGATTTTGTTGCAGCCAAGCTCCTGAGCTTTTTTGTAAAGGTGTCCCCGCCTCATTCTGGCACACAGATAACAGGGTGATTTAACCGTTTTATCCGCAACGCTGAAAATATTAGTTTCAAAAACCGTAATCGGCACATTTAAAAGCTCAGCGTTGTCCTCGATTTTTTTGCGGTTTGCTTCGTTGTATCCCGGATCCATTACGAGATACACAAGCTCAAAGGGAACTTCGCTGTACCTGTGAAGCTCCTGCAAAAGCTTTGCCATGAGCATTGAATCCTTTCCGCCCGAAATACAAACGGCAATTTTGTCCCCTGCATTGACAAGCTTATAATTCTTAAGTGCAATCAAAAACGGATTCCATATTCTTTTTCTGTAGGTCTTAATTATGTTACGCTCAACAAGCTCATATTTTTTAAGCTCTCTTCCCAATCGCTCAGCCCCTTAATAATATTCAGCTTTTCAATTAAATTAATTTACCTGAAACAAACCGAAATCACTTATTTTCTTACAAACAAAATCCCGAGAGTATTGGGACCGCAATGTGTTGTAATTGTACAGCCTGCCGTAGTTTCAAGTATCTCCTTAAACTCAGGAGAAATTTCAAGTATTTTTTTACGCACGGCTTCTACGGTATCATTACTGCACTTTGTATGAGTGATAAAAATTCTGCTCATATCAATGTCATCTCTGCCCTTTAATCTGTCCTCTACATAACTCAGAATAACGCGGCTTATTATACCCCTGTACTTTTTACCAGAATTCATTTTGCCGTCTTTAACCTCAATACACGGCTTTAGCTTCAAAAGATTTGCACCCAATGCAGCAACGGCTGAACAACGGCCTCCTTTGTGAAGATAGTCAATACTGTCAACGACAAAGCTTGCCTCTATTTTTGATGTCATCGCAGAACATTCTTCAAAAATCTCCTCGGCAGTTGCTCCGTTTTGAGCCATTTCGGCTCCGTGCAGCACAACAAGCCCCTGACCTGTTGAAAGATTTCGGGAATCAACGACATATACTCCTCCTATCTCCTTTGCCGCAATGCAGGCGTTGTAGTATGAGCTTGAAAACTCACTGCTGATATTGAAATGAACTATTTGAAAACCCTGGTCACGCCAGTGTTTAAAAACTTCCTGATAATCACCTATGCTTGCCGCACTTGTGGTGGGAAGTTTATTGTTCTTTTCGACATATTCATAAATATCATCGGGAATAATGTCTACTCCGTCTTGTTTTGTTTCACCGTCAAGCACAACATAAAGGGGGACAATGCTGATTTCGTACTTTTCAAGTAATTCTTTTGAGAGGTCACAGGTGCTGTCTGAAATAATTTTAACTTTCATAATCTTCCTCCGATTGTTTAAAAATTTTGTCTGATTTTTTATTTATTATATTATACTTATTAAGACTTCCCTTTTGCATAACTATATTATGTTCAGTATAATATAACTGCATCGAAAAATCAACATGATTTATTCAGAGTAAGTCATCTTATATTTTACTAAAATCCTTACGGTTATCATAATTTCAAACGCTTTCGTAACCGCATTTACATATCATATATTTTCTCATAAATCAAAAACACAAGCGACAGCTTAATTGCCATCGCTTGTTATCTTCATTTATTTCTCAATTCCTCTAACTATTGCCGGAGAACCCTTTATATTGATTTTATAATCGGTTAATATTATAAGCTATCATTTGTTCGGCAATTTTAAAACCTGCCCCGCATAAATTGTTGTACCAGGCAAGCGGTTGAGAACGACAATCTCTGTGTAACGATCCCCCGAACCGAGTTTGGTTTTTGCGATTTTCCACAGGGTGTCGCCTTTTTTTACGGTGTATTCTCTAAAGGTTTCCTGTGCTTCACTTTCATTATTTGAAGACAGCGGAATTTTTAATTTCATACCGGTATATATTATCTCGCTTTTCAGTCCGTTTAACTCAATGATTTCCGTATATCTGCTTCCGCTTCCCAAATATTGCTGTGAAATTTTCCAAAGCGTATCACCTGATTTTACTTCATAAATAAAATATTCCTCCGACGGCTCCTGAGGGGATGAGGTATCGGGGTTCTTTTCAAAAGTAAGATAACGCGAGGCAATATATCCTTCCTGCCCGTCTGACAGCTTTATTTTGTAAACTGAGTCATTTGTTTTCTGTACTGATACCGCTGTTCCTCCTGAAACATACGCAATGACCTTTCCCTTGAGATTTGAGTTTTTATATACGGTTACTTTTGTTTGGTTTTCGACGATCCAAGCGTCAGTAAAATTATTCTGTGTCGGGTTTGTCGGCTCAGAAACAGTCGGACTTGTCGGCTCGGTCGGGTTGCTCGGAGATGTCGGCTCGGTAACTGTCGGAACAGTCGGTGGGGTCGTTTCCGAAGCTGTGGGGGCGGTAGGCACGGTAACATCGGTATCTGCGTCATCCTCTCCGTTCAGCCATGCTTCATAATTCTCCCATACAGAAATATCCTCCTGACCTAAAGACCAAGCTCCCGCGCCCTTGAGGTTATACTTATTAATAAGGCTAAGTTTACTTTGATAGGAACGGTCGTTTTCATACCAGACAACATAATTTCCCGGCTCCAATACAAAATCTCCGCCGACAGTAAAATTGCCGCTTTGCTTTGTTACCGTAAACTCCGCCTTTACGGACTGACTTTTTTCATCGTAAGTCACTTTTGACTCACAGTTTTTGAGGATTTGCTGTATGGTCTTGCTGCTTACGCCTTTGCCGACTATGCGATTGTTATCAAGGCTCCATACCCGTCCGTAAAAAGGTATGCCGACTACGATTTTATCTGACGAGGTTTTGCTCAGTGCATATTTTATTGAATTTTCAACAAAATCAATTCCCGCAACAGAGCCGGCTTCTCCGCCCTCGTAATGCTCATCATACGCCATTACAAGCAAATGATCAGCATATTGTGCGAGTGCAGTATAATCATAGGAACCGTGCCAGCCCGTCTGCCAGTTGTTTGGATTTGCGGCAACAGCAACGGAGATTTCCTTTTCGCTTGGGATTTTTTCACGCAAAAGCTTTACAAGTTTTGTATATTGATCTCTTTGCTCGTGCGTCACATTTTCTATGTCAACATTAACGCCGTCAAGGTCATATTCCTTTACATACTCAGCAATTTGTGTTGAAAGCAACTCCACATTTTTGAGTGCGTTAATTCCCGCAGTTCTGTTCCAGTGATTGCTTAAAAACGGCACAACCTTAATGCCTTTGTCATGCATTGTTTTTATAAAATACGGGCTGAGGTAATTGAGCTTCAGGCTTCCGTCCTCACGAAGGTCAAAGTAACTCGGCGACACCACATCCAAAGCGTTGTTTGTCTGATTGACATATTCAATTTGCTGAATATCGGTTCCGCTGTAAAGATACCCCATTGAGTACCTGTCGTTACCTGCAAAGGCACTTATAAAAGATGAAAATGCTACGGTAGCTATCAAAGCACCTGATACTAAAATTTTTACACTTTTTATTTTTACTCGTTTGGAATACGATAATGCTGTTTCCAGGATTTTTTGTGAATTTGTTTTAATCTGTTTTTTTACATCAAATTCTTCTGCAAACTCAGCATCGTTTTTGGAATATTCAATCCAGAGGTCACAGGTTCCGTCCCTGTTCGGTACCAACTTCAAGCTTGGAATCAAAATAAAACCGCCTTTCTTTTAATTATGCAATACTATTTTATACAATATATGTAAAATTATACTGATAAACAAATCGCTCTATTAACGCAACAATTTAATTAATACACATACAAGCGGCAGTTTTAAAACTGTTAGTTAAGATTTTTAAAGCTTGTTTAATTTGTCTTAAACTAAAAAGCTCTCTTTAAAGAAAAGGTTTTGAACCGATTCCCTTAAAAAGAGAGCTTATTTTGTCAGATTATAAGTTTATTATTTTGTATCGTAGAACAGGGTTAATCCGCGTTTGCTCCTTTGCCGTTTCCCTTGCCTTTTTGCTGTCCGCTTCCGTCATGCAGTCCGTTTTGCTGACCGTTACCGCTTTGTTGTCCGCTTCCGTTACCGTTGCCGCCGTAACCTTGTGACTGTGCACCCTGTGTGCTTTGCGAGGCCGTTTCATCATCCGACAAATCGGAAGTATATTGACTTATTTTATCCCTTATTTCCCTCATTGTCATATCTTTGATTTCATCCAAAGTAACATCGGGAGCATATTTCTTCAGTTCAAGATAAGCGTTATATTTACCGAACGAAACATCGTTTGAGTGAGCCTCCTCCACAGAATCTGCACTGTTTTTGTAACAATACATATTCCCCTGTGAATTGCTGCACTTTTCAATGTTTTGGAGCATCTCATCGGATTTTTCATCAGAATCGGAGTCCACGGTAACAACAACGATGTCATCATCGCTTAAATACTTGTCAGCCTCATCACATTGGAGAATTTCAGCTACAGCGTCCTCATATGTCATATTTTTGACATCAACGCACTCAATAAGTTTTTCACCGTCATCATTAAAGCCCTTAGTACTTATAACTCTGTTATAGCTGTTTATTCCGAGTTCTACAGAAGGGTTTATATCTATGCTGATCGCACATACCTCAACATTATAAGAGATGAAGCCAAAGCAGGCTGCACAAATGAGCACGGCACAAACGGGAGCCAAAACAAGCTTTTGCCAATTAAAATTATTTTTTGTTTTTTTCACTTCCATTGCTTTGAGCAAAGTGCTTTTGGTTTTCTGTTTCAGCTCATCTTCCGCACAAATCTTGTTTAAAGCAGTCTGTATTTTGTTACTCATACTCTTCACCTCCCAGTTTATCTTTTAATAGTGCCTTTGCCCTTGACAAAAGAGTGTATATGGTATTTACATTTTTGTTTAAAATCTTTGAAATTTCAACCGCGGTGTATTCCTCATAATAGTAAAGATACACTACCTCTTTGTACTTTTTAGGCAGGGACAGCACCGCCTCAAGCACATGACTGTTTTCACTCGGCATTTCAACAGACTGCTCGGCTATGATTTCAAGAGGTACGGTGTTTTTTTTGAAAAAGCTTTTTAACAAATCCTTGCATAAATTTATTGTTACACGAATAAACCAAGCTTTTTCGTGTTCGTCGCTTTCAAACTCGTTTGAGGAGAGCAGATACTTCATAAATACCGTTTGAAATATGTCCTCTGTGTCGGAATGACTTTTCAGATACACAACGCATATTCGCTTGACTGTGTCCGAATATTTGTCTATTGCTCTGTTTACCTCGTATTCACTTCGCACTGCTCTCCCCCTCTTATTTTTTATGAATCAGAAATTATTTATTTGCACTTTCCGCTTCCTCTGCCGTTTCCGTTGCAATTTGCATTGCCTGTACCCTTGTTATCGCAGATTCCGTCATTGTCGGTGTCTACATAGCCTGCACCGTTGCCGTATGCGTTACCTGTACCCTTGTTATCGCAGATTCCGTCGTTGTCGGCGTCTACATAACCTGCACCGTTGCCGCCGTTACCGTTTGCATTGCCTGTGCCTTTGTTGTCACAGATTCCGTCGTTGTCATCATCCACATAACCTGCACCGTTGCCGCCGTTACCGTTTGCATTGCCTGTGCCTTTGTTGTCACAGATTCCGTCGTTGTCATCATCCACATATCCTGCACCGTTGCCGCCGTTACCGTTTGAGTTGCCTGTGCCTTTGTTGTCGCAGATTCCGTCATTGTCGGCGTCTACATAGCCTACACTGTTTCCGTTAGAGCTGACTGTAGCAATATTGTCACAAACACCGTTGTTGTCGGCATCCGTATAGTTTTTGCCCAAATTGTCAGATGATAATGCAAAAACCGAAGCTGTTGCCGCTGAAAGGATGATTGCCGAGCTGATTATACCAATAATAATTTTTTTCATTTTGAGTTCCTCCTTGTAATTGATATCGAATTCATCAATAGTTTTTTTGATGCTTTCACCCTTAATACGATTGAAAACTTAAAATCCTTTCACTTTTTAAAAAATTTCTAAATTTTTTCCGCTCAATATTAGCAACAGAATAAACAACCCCACCGCACAAAATATTCGGTGGGGCAATTTATATATTTACATAAATCAGTGGTTTCCTCTGTTCACATACTTTGTATGCAAAAGCTTATGAGCCCTCGGCTTGCCCGGAGCGTCAAAAAACTCGTCATAAACAGTTTTTACAATCGGGCTTTCGTCACTGCTTCTGTACTTTGATTTTTTATCATAATCATACAGGGCTTTTGAACGAAGTTCCTTGAGATTCACATAATTTCTTACGCTGTCGCTCTGAACAGGCTGACCGCCGCCGTTGATACAGCCGCCCGGACACGCCATAATCTCAACCATTTGATAGTCGGCTTCACCCTTTTTGATTTTCTCAATAAGCTTTCTTGCGTTTCCGAGGCCTGATGTTACGGCCACCTTGATTTCAACGCCTGCAACGCTGTATTTTGCTTCTCTTATCTCCTGCGGACCTCTTACCTCTTTAAAATCAATCTTCTTGAACGAGCCGTCGAGCATTCTTGCCGCAGTACGCAGAGCCGCCTCGAGAACACCGCCCGTTGCACCGAAGATTGCACCGCCGCCCGTCGCCTTGTTGAACGGAGCGTCGTAGTCCTCGTCGTCCATATCGTCAAGTTTAATTCCTGCACCCTTGATCATCTTTGCAAGTTCTCTTGTCGTGAGAGCAACATCAACATCATCAAAATCAAATGTGCGAAGTTCGGGGCGGGTAGCCTCAAATTTCTTTGCCGTGCAGGGAATTACGCTTACAACAAACATCTTTTCGGGATCTATATTATATTTCTGAGCGTAATATGTCTTTAAAACAGCACCGAACATCGCCTGCGGAGATTTACAGGTTGAAAGATTCGGAATCATCTCGGGATAATAGTGCTCCACAAACTTAACCCAGCCGGGACAACAGGAAGTAAACATGGGCAAAGTTTCCTTGCGTGTGATTCTTTCGACAAGCTCCGTAGCCTCCTCCAAAATGGTGAGATCGGCTGTAAAGTCCATATCAAACACCTTGTCAACGCCGAGCCTGCGGATTGCCGAAACCATTTTACCCTCAACATTTGTGCCGATAGGCATACCGAAGCTTTCACCGAGAGTAGCCTTGATTGACGGAGCGGTGTAAAATACAACATGCTTGTCGGGATCTGAAATTGCGTCCCACACCTCGTCAATCTGGCTCTTTTCATTGAGAGCACCGACAGGACAGCTTACAATACACTGACCGCAGCCGACGCACGGGGAATCTCCAAGTCCTTTTTCAAACGCACATCCGACATGAACCTTAAATCCTCTCTGAATGGGTCCGATGACAGAAACCTGCTGAACATTTTTGCAGGCTGCTACACAACGCATACATTGGATACACTTGTTGTTGTCACGAACAATATAAGGAGACTGGTCGTCAATTTCATAAATCGGTTCTTCCGCCTTAAAGCGGTCTTCATCAACGCCGTAGTCGAATGCAAGCTTCTGAAGCTCACAGTTGTTGCCTCTCACACATGAAAGGCACTTTTTGTGGTGAGTTGAAAGGATAAGCTCAATGGTAGTTTTTCTTGAAGCCCTTACCTTTGGTGTATTTGTAAATACCTCCATGCCCTCCTCAACGGGATAAACGCACGAGGCTATAAGACCTCTTTTGCCCTTTACCTCAACTACGCACACACGGCACGCACCGATACAGTTTATATCTTTTAGATAGCAAAGCGACGGAATTTCGATTTTGGCAGCCTTTGCCGCCTGAATAATAGTATAGTTGCTCGGCACCTCAACAGGAATACCGTTAATTTTAAGATGTACCATATCCATAATTACCCCTCCTTAATGTGTGTAGATTGCGTCGAACTTACAGTTTCTCATGCAAAGTCCGCACTTGATACACTTATCCTGGTCAATAACATGGGGCTGTTTCACTGTGCCCTTGATAGCAGACACAGGGCAGTTGCGTGCACAAAGAGTACAGCCCTTACATTTTGCAGGGATAATCTCGTACTTCATCAAAGCCTTGCAAACTCCCGCAGGACAGGTTTTATCCTTGATATGAGCAATATACTCATCTTTAAAATAAGCCATAGTGGATAGCACGGGGTTTGGTGCTGTCTGACCGAGAGCACAAAGCGAAGATGTCTGCATATGATGCGAAAGCTCTTCGATCTTTTCCAAATCCTCCATCTCACCGTGACCCGATGTAATCTTGTCGAGGAACTGCAAAAGTCTGCGTGTACCGACGCGGCATGGTGTGCACTTGCCGCAGCTTTCGTCAACGGTAAACTCAAGATAAAACTTTGCAATGTCCACCATACAGGTGTCCTCGTCAAGAATGATCATACCGCCCGAGCCCATCATTGAGCCGAGGGCAAGCAGACTGTCGTAATCAATCGGTGTATCAATATGGAGTGCGGGAATACATCCGCCCGACGGTCCGCCCGTCTGTGCAGCCTTAAACTTTTTGCCGTTAGGAATACCACCGCCGATTTCTTCAACTATTTCACGCAAAGTTGTTCCCATAGGAATTTCTACAAGACCTACATTTGTTATTTTACCGCCGAGTGCAAAAACTTTTGTACCGGGGCTTGTCGGTGTTCCCATTGACGCAAACCACTTACTTCCGTTTAAAATAATCTGAGCGATGTTTGCATAGGTTTCAACATTATTAAGTACGGTCGGCTTGCCGAACAATCCCTTAACCGCAGGGAACGGAGGACGGGGGCGGGGTTCGCCTCTGTTGCCCTCGATAGAAGTCATCAGTGCGGTTTCTTCACCGCAGACAAACGCACCTGCACCGAGTCTGATTTCCATATCAAAATCAAAGCCCGAACCGAATATATCTTTGCCGAGGAACCCATATTCCTTAGCCTGGTCAATCGCCTTTTGCAGTCTTTCAACTGCGATGGGGTATTCTGCTCTGATGTACACAAAGCCGTGGTGTGCTCCTATTGCATAGCCCGCAATTATCATTGCTTCGATAATGCACTGCGGGTCGCCTTCAAGGATTGAACGGTCCATAAACGCACCGGGGTCGCCCTCGTCGGCGTTACAGCATACATATTTAACATCATTAACGCTTGCTTTTGCAAACGACCACTTCTTGCCTGTCGGGAAGCCTCCGCCTCCTCTTCCTCTGAGACCCGATGCGGAGATTTCATTTATAACATCGTCGGGGGTCATCTTTGTAAGCACCTTTGCAAGTGCCTGATAACCGTCAACAGCTATATATTCATCAATGTTTTCAGGGTCGATAACACCGCAGTTTCTCAGAGCTACACGAAGCTGTTTTTTATAAAAATTAGTTTCCGAAAGCGAAATAATAGAGCCGTCCTCGTGAACGGTTTTCTCGTATAAAAGCTCCTTTACAACCTTGCCTTCCTTGAGATGCTCTTTTACAATTCGCTCTACCCCCTCCGGAGTAGCCTGTGAGTAAAAAGCACCCTCGGGATAAACAATCATAATCGGACCGAGTGAACAAAGACCGAAGCAGCCTGTTCTTACGACGAGAATTTCCTTTTCAAGACCGTTTGCTTTGAGCGACTTTTCAAGAGCGGAAATAACCTTTTTACTGCCCGAAGAATTACAGCCCGTTCCTCCGCAGACAAGCACCTGCTTGCGGTAACCAGTCTTTTTGGCAAGCTTTTCACCCTCTGAGGCAATAAGCTTTCTAACCTTTACGATTTGTTCGTGTTCTTTTTTTATCTTGTTAAGTTCATCGAGTTTCATAAGTTATTTGCCTCCCTTTTTCATATATTTATCAATAATACCGTCAACCTGATCGGGAGTCATTTTTCCGTAAACCTCATCGTCAATCATCATTACGGGGGCAAGTCCGCAGGCTCCTACACAGCGGCAGGAATCTATTGAAAACATTCCGTCGGGAGTACATTCGCCGCTTTTAATTCCGAGCTTCTCTTCAAGAGCCGCGAGAATTTTGTCGGCACCCTTAACATAGCACGCCGTACCGAGGCAAACGCTTATCCTGTGTTCTCCTTTTGGCGTTAAGCTAAACTGCGAATAAAATGTTGCAACACCGTAAACCTCGCTAAGCGAAATTCCGAGGCCGTCGGCAACCATCTGCTGAACCTCAATCGGCAAATAACCGTATATGCCCTGTGCTTCCTGCAAAACGGGCAGTAACGCTCCCGGCATATCCTTGTGCTTTGCAATTACATCCTTTAACTCTCTTTCCTGGGCAAGCGTACCCTTGAAAGCAGTAAGAGATGATTCTGTCATTAAAATAACCTCCAATACTCATTTGTCAAAACCTGCAAAAACCGAACAGTAATTAAACGGTTCATTAAAACGCAAGCAATCGGCTGATTATAAAACAATTCGTCAATTCGTCAAACATTGAATTTGCATCGGATTTATGCAACTATAAAACAGCGAAAACCTTTCCGCTTCCAATCAAAGAATTTAAAAACAAACTTTTCATTTTATAAACTCACCGAATATCATTATACTATATTGCACGCAATAAAACAACAATTTTAAATAAAAAATAATATTTTGGAATTTAAATTATGTGTAACATTTAAATAATTTGTTAATATAAATATATTTTGTGACACATTTTAGTCATATTGCTTTTTTATATGTGTAATTTCAACAAGTTAAAATGTATATTTTGTTGCTTTTACCGTAATTATAAAATTTTATATTTAATTCCATAAAAGAATAAGATAAAATATGTCTATTTTTTGCAATTAACTTTTGTAATAAGTACCATATAATATTACATGATTTGCTAAGACAGAGCAGGACACATCATAAAGCATTAATTATGGCTAATTTATTTCGTCTTATCACCAAATTATAAATGAAAATAACCAAATATGTATTTTTATATTGTAATTTTAAAAATAATGTTATATAATGTAGAAAACAATTAAAAAGAAATCTTATCAAGAGTGACTGAGGGGACAGGCCCTATGAAGTCCGGCAACCTGCTTACGCAAGGTGCTAAATCCTGCGGTTTTACCGAAAGATGAGTAGATTGTACGCCTTTCGGTTGAAAGGCGTAATTTTTTTGCAAATTAACAGGAGGTTTATTATATGGCAAAGCACTTATTTACATCAGAGTCCGTCACAGAAGGACATCCCGATAAAGTATGCGACCAAATTTCAGACGCAATTCTTGACAGTATTTTAAAGCAGGACAAAAACGCCCATGTTGCCTGCGAGGTTACTGCAACTACAGGCGTGGTTCACATTATGGGAGAAATCACAGCCGACTGCAATGTGGATGCAGCTTCAATAGCAAGAAAGGTGATCAACGATATCGGCTACAACAATGCAAAATACGGCTTTGACGGCAACACCTGTGCGGTTATTACATCTATCGACGCACAGTCGCCCGACATTGCTATGGGCGTCAATGAAAGCTATGAGCTAAAGGACGGCGAAGATGATATAAACAATCAAATCGGTGCAGGTGATCAGGGAATGATGTTCGGCTACGCGTGCGACGAAACCCCGGAACTTATGCCGCTTCCCGTTTCTCTTGCACACAAGCTTGCTAAACAGCTTACAAAGGTCAGAAAAGACGGTACACTCCCCTATCTTCGCCCCGACGGAAAAACGCAGGTTACTGTTGAGTACGATGACGACGAGGTAGTACGAGTAGATACGGTCGTTGTGTCTACCCAGCACGACGAGGATGTAACACTTGAGCAAATCAGAAATGACCTTATTAAATATGTCATTGAGCCGATTATTCCCGACAAACTTCTTGATGACAATACAAAGATTTTTGTCAATCCGACAGGCAGATTTGTAATAGGCGGACCTGTTGGCGATTCGGGACTTACGGGCAGAAAAATTATTGTCGACACCTACGGCGGCTTTTCACGCCACGGCGGCGGATGTTTCAGCGGCAAAGACCCGACAAAAGTTGACCGCAGTGCAGCGTACTACAGCCGTTATATTGCAAAGAATATAGTTGCCGCAGGTCTTGCCAAAAAATGCGAAATTCAGCTTGCTTATGCTATCGGCGTTGCAAAGCCGGTATCTATAATGGTTGACGCTTTCGGCACTTCTGAGTATTCAAACGAGCAGCTTGCAAAAGCTGTTGAAAAAGTGTTTGACTGCCGCCCGAATTCGATTATAGAGCAGCTTAAACTCAGAGAAACAGAGTACCTTCCCCTTGCAGCATACGGACATATGGGCAGAGAAGAACTCGGCGTTCGCTGGGAAGACACGGACAAAACCGAAGAACTTAAAGCCGCTCTTAAATAACAAAGACTATGACAAGCACGGGCATTTAATTTCTAATGTCCGTGCTTATCGCCTTGTATCATTATAGATTATCTTTTCTTGACAAAGCATTCTATTTATTATAAAATAATACTTGCTGTGAGCAATATGTTTCCGTAGCTCAGCTGGATAGAGCGACCGCCTCCTAAGCGGTAGGTCGTTCGAGTCTAAATTCTGCATACAACTGAATATTTTTCATAAAATGCCCCCTTAGTTAAATGGATATAACATACCCCTCCTAAGGGTAAATTGTGAGTTCGATTCTCGCAGGGGGTGCCACAAACAATGCTGTAATCCTTTGTTTTCAAGGGATTACAGCTTTTTTGTTTCTCTGTATCCCATTTTGCGAAAAGTTGACTCTTGTTGAAATCATATTTGATTGTTTATGCGCTGCGATGTGATTTTTGCTAATTGGAATCGAACGATTTTTGCAGATTTGCTAATCAAATTAGCAAATCTGCTAATTGGTGTCCTTTAGGGCGTGGAAATAAACCCCCGGTTCAACCGGGGGAAGAT
>DXYF01000026.1 GCA_019415945.1 Clostridiales bacterium | reverse complement strand
TATTTGTCCTTGAAGAGGGACTTTAAAAACTACTACTTTATTATACGAGGAGGAAAACATATGTATCACATCAAAGACAGTTATTTTTTAAAATTTTACTAAAATAACTATTGTATAATTTTTTATTAAAATAACAAATATTTATTGAAACCATAACCTATAAATGGTAGAATACAAGTGAAAGATAAGATAAACCAACAGCAAAGGAGGATTTTTATGAAAAGGAAATTAGCTGTTATACTATCCGCTCTTGTAATAACATCAGCAATGTTTACAGGCTGCGGATGTGAAAACAGAACAGCGACAGCTGATGAAGCCGCTATGACAACCGTAACTACCGAAACAAAGCCTCAAACATCTGACACAACAGTTGCTTTAGATGACGCGGCACTTGATAAAGAAGAAAAGTCTGCCGTGCAGGAAGCCGGACTAAAGGTTGATAGTCAAGGTAATGTTACTGACAAGAACGGCAATAAGGTTGAAGTTAAGGACGGCAAGATCGAGATAAAAGATGAAAACGGCAAGGCAGTCGAAGTGAGTGTAGATACGGTTAAAACTGTAAACAACAATACAGCTTCAACAAACAAAACAAGCAGCAGCTCAACAAGCACTACTAAAAAGCCGAACAACTCATCGAGCAGCTCATCAGGTTCAAGCTCAAAGCCGAGCAGCACATCAAGCAGCACATCAAGCAATAAAACTTGGCACGAAGCGGTATATAAGACGGTAAATCATCCTGCTGAATATAAAACCGTTAATCATCCTGCCGTTACTCACGAAGAACCTGTATTTGAGGAAAAAGGTCAGGCAATTTGCAATGATTGCGGTGCTGATATTACAAATTTAGATATAGGCGAACATTGTGGTGACCATTTAGAAGCTGGCGGAAGGGGTAGTTATCATGTTGAGGTTGTTCAAGTACAAGTTGGGACAAAAACAGTTGTAGATAAAGAAGCTTGGACAGAAAAGGTACTTGTTAAGGAAGCTTGGACAGAAAAAGTGCTTGTTAAGGAAGCAGGTTGGTATTGATTAGCTTTTTCTGTTAAAAATCGAATATAACATATTTCAAGACAGTTAAGTTAGCTTAGCTGTCTTTTTTATTTACCCGAAAGGAGGACTTAAAAATGTTTCGTATTCGTGACAAACCGAACAAAAAAGCTTATATTTCCCCCGCATATAAAAAATGAAAGGAGTAATTTTTTGAAAAACAAATTCATAAGAAAACTTGCCGCAGCTTTTCTTGCTGCGGTATCTTTATTTACAACGATACCCGCAGTAACGGTAAACGCCGCAGGACAAACTTCAATTACATTAAAGCAGGAATTGGAGCTTAAATACGCCTCAAACTGGAATTATACGGCGGTAAAAATGAGCGCGGACGGTAAAATGGTCTACTGTGTTCAGCCCGACCTCCCCGCTCCCCCGAACGGATCCTACAGAACGGACAACGGCAAACTCACCGAAATAATGTCTTCAAACAGCAAGTACGCCATGTACAGAAAAGCCCTTTACTACGGCTATGGCGGCGACGGATTCAATACATCAAACAATGCCTTTAAAACCGACTCAAGCAAACATGAGATCCATTATTCTGGAAACACTCCCTCTGCCTTTATGGGAAATCTCAAATTTTCACAGTACGGCTTTGAAATGCTTGAACCTTCGGGAAGCAATTTACACTATCTCTTGACTCACGTGCTGCTCTCATATATTTATTACGGCGACAGCACGTACAAAAGCAAAATATCGGGAGTAAACGTTCCGTCCGATTGGTACGGTGCAATAACGGACTTATATAACGCGGTCAAAGCGGCTCCCAATCCCCCCGTATCAACCAAGCTGTATATGCTTGATATGGGCAATAAATATCAGCAGGTAATCGTAGTACGCAACAGCATAAAACTGCAATTGCAGAAAACCTCTGCGAATACAAGTTTAACTGATAACAATAGTTGTTACAGTCTTAAAGGGGCAAAGTACAACATATATCTTGATAAAGCTTGCAAGGATTACTTCGGATATATAACAACCGACGCCAACGGCTACGGCAAATACGGAGCAGGAGAAAACGGCGTTAATGTTCCCGTTCAAACATATTACGCAAAAGAAGCAGAAGCTCCCAAAGGCTATGCACTTGATAAAACTGTCTATCAGTTCAAAAATTCAGGCAAAAAGACTTCTGACGGAATACCTATCTACAGTTTCAGTTGTAAAGATGCACCTTTAAATGACCCTGTTACAATACGATTAAAAAAGGTTGACTCCGTAACAGGTGAAAGCACAGACAGACTTGAAGGTGCTGAGTTTACAGTCAAATATTATGACGGTTACTACAATACCGAGGCTGACCTTGTGGGCAAAACTCCCGTGCGTTCGTGGATAATTAAGACTGATGAAAAAGGAAATGCGTATCTTGATAATTCACACCTTGTTTCGGGTGATGATTTTTATTATGCGACTAACAGCGGAAACCCAGCACTCCCCCTCGGCACAGTAACATTACAGGAAACAAAAGCTCCCGAACACTATCAGTTAAATACAGAATTGTTTATCGGTCAGATTACTGCTGACAACGGCGGTGCTTTAGGTTGGCTTACAACTAACTCCCTTACTCCCGAAGGTGAGTTGATTATCAATGAGCATCCTGCTGAATACAACGGTAGAATCCAACTCACTAAAACTGATGATGAAACAAAAGAGGTCCTCGCAAATGCAGAATATGGCTTATATTCAGATGAAGATTGCACAAAGAAAGTAGATACCCTTAAAACAGGCTCAAATGGTATTGCAATGTCAATCGAGCTTAATAAAGGTACATACTACCTCAAGGAAATTAAAGCTCCTGACGGCTATGTTATCGACAAGACAGTGTATCCCGTAACGATTACTGCTTCATCAGAAAATGAAGTGATTAAGATTACGCTTACCGACAAGCAAACAGTGACGGAAATTACTAAAACCGATATTACGGGCGAGAACGAAATCGCAGGAGCAAGGCAAAAAGTTACAGACAGTAATAGCAATGTAGTTGATGAATGGACTTCGACAACATCTGCCCACATAATTAAAGGTCTTAAAGCAGGTGAAACATATACTTTAACAGAGGTAAGATCTCCTGACGGTTACGCAACGACCTCATCAATTGAATTTACAGTCAAGCCAGACGGAACGGTCACTAAGGTTGTAATGAAAGACGATACTACAAAATATGAGTTTGTTAAGACTGACGAAAGCGGTCAACTTATTAAAGACGTTCGCTTACAAGTGATTGACAGCGACACCAACGTAATTGCAGATTGGATTACTGACGGAAAAACAAGCTATAAGATTATAGGCAAGCTTGTTGTCGGCAAAACCTACACTCTGCACGAGGTATCAGCTCCGAACGAATATGCCCTTGCAAAGGATATATCGTTCACCGTTAAGGATACCTCGGAATTACAGACAATCACAATGATTAATAAGCTAAAACTCGGTAATGTTACGCTGTATAAGCAGGATTACAACGGCAAAGCTCTTGCAGGCTCGCAATGGGAATTGTATAAATCCGACGGCACAAAATTGTCATTCACAGCGACAGGTAACGGTTCGTACTTCCCTAATTCAACGAGCAATACTACATTATCAACCGATTCCAACGGCAGACTTTATGTTTATGACTTGCCACAAGGAAGCTATTATTTCATTGAAACAAAAGCTCCGAACGGCACTTCAACATACGGTAAGAAAGTCAGCTTTACAATATCGGGAGATGATGAAACAGCCCTTGCACCTGTTGTAACAGTAAAAAATAATAAAATTGTTATGTATGAAACAGGCGGTCGTGTTCAGTATCTTTATATCACTGGTTTTGTTATGCTGTTTATTTCAGTTACTTTACTTTCATATTATATTAAAAGAAAAAGGAGTAAATAAAAATGACGAAAACAAGTAAATACAGTTTCAAGAGAGCAATTATCGCTATAATGGTAGTTGCTCTTTTAATTTTCTCAACAATGCCATTTGTCTCAGCCGCTGAGCTTCTTGACAGCTCAAGAACCGTATCAATTACACTTGACTGTTCAAAGCCCGGATACACATTTGAAGTTTATCAAGTAGCTTCACTCGAAAGCAATTCCTCAAGCCCGTATGAAACAAAATACACTCCTCTCGTTACAGAGATCAGTTCAGAAATTAAAGCGGGAAACACAAAAAATATTTTGCTCAAGCTTGACGGACTTTCTCAGCTCCCGGCGACAACGGTTTCGTGCGGCACATTTGACAGCTCATCAGCTTCTACAAAAACATTTTCAAACCTTTCACAGGGTATCTACTATGTAAAAGCGATTGCATATCCTGCTGGTGTAAAGAGCGTTGAAAACTCGGTAGTTGCTCTTCCCTATTTCAGCAATAACAGCTGGGTATATGAAATCGCTCCGATAAACCTCGCAACAAAGGTTGCTGATGATACGCCGACAACAAATAAAACAATCACAAACAGCACAAAAGGCAATGTAAATTATACAGATGTTTCTCTCGGCGACACGGTAGAATTTATGCTGAAGAATACAACAGCAGGTTCAAGCTCAATGAAGCTGACGACATACACTGTAAAAGATGAGATGTCAAAAGGCTTAACACTTGATAATAACTCTTTTGCAGTTTACCTTGCCGATAAAAACGGCTCGAAAATTTCTGACTTGAATGACGCAGATTATGATGTAAATATCACGAATCAGGCAGCAGGCGAAAACACAACTTTCAATATTGCTCTTGCCGAAACATATCTTGCAAAAAATGATTTTTACGAGAGCAATGTTACTTATCTTATTGTGACTTACTCAGCAAAACTTAATAAGTATGCAGTAAAAGGTACCGAAGGCAATCCGAACGAAGATATTGAGCTTGAGTACGGTAACAACAGCGGTACAGACAGCGTTCCGGGAAACACTGTATATGTTTACACATACGGCATAGGTGTTACAAAACTCAATGAAAAAGGAGAAACGCTTGAGGGTGCAACTTTTGAGTTGTATGTTTCGGAAGAAGATGCAGAGGCAAAGCAAAACGCTATTGCAAGCGGCACTTCCGATTCAAACGGCGAAGTTGTTTTTTACAACTCAAACGATGAAGAAATCTTACTTGCAAGCGGAGATTACTATATTGTAGAAACAAAAGCCCCCGACGGATATAATGTATACGGCAAAGTTATTCCGATTACAATAGATGTAACATACAACAGCGTATTCACAAACGGTACTTGGGTTCAAAACGCACCTGAAAACGGAATTGCAACTTGCACCGTAACAGATACAGTAGCAACATTCCCGCAAACAGGCGGTCATGTTCAGTACATATATATCGGCGGAGTAACACTCATTATAAGTTCTTTTGTAATTTTACTGTGTACTCGCCGCCGCAGAAAATCAACTGATAAATAATATAATTATTCAGAGGGGAGCAATCCCCTCTGTTATTTTTACAATGAAAAAAATAATATCTTTATTAATAATCGGATCGCTGTTAACAGCGGGCATTTGCACTGTTCTCTATCCGACAGTCAGTAATATTATTAACAACATAAATAATGAAAGCACCATAATCGGATATAACAAAAATGTTGATTCATGCTCATCTGAAAAAATTGAAAAAATGTTTTCAGATGCACAAAGTTATAATCAAGCATTAGCTGAAAATTATATATCCGGTGACAGTGGTAAATCTCTTGAAATATTGAAAGAATACAACAAAATTCTTGATTTCGGAGAAGGACTGATTGGATATATAGAGATACCCGATATTAATGTAAATCTTCCTGTTTTTCACGGCGAAAGTGAGGAAGTTTTACAGAAAGGTGCAGCACACTTGCAAAACACATCTTTCCCAGTCGGCGGCATCAATACACATACGGTTATTTCAGCCCATTCCGGCTATCCTACCCAAAAATTTTTTGATGATATTGATGAGCTGAAAAAAGACAGCTTGATTTATGTTCACACATTAAACCTAACATTAACTTATAAGGTGTGCAGTTCAGAAATTGCAGAACCTGATGACTCAAGCAAACTCAACATAGCAGAAGGCAAGGATCTAATAACACTTGTGACCTGCTATCCGTATGGTATAAATTCACATAGACTGCTTGTTACGGGAGAACGTATTAATAATGTTAATACAAGCACCTCCGATGAAACAGCTGAATCAAAAAAACAGATACACAGCTTTCCTTATATCGGTTTAATATGTATTGCTCTTGTGATTATATTTTTTATAATCTACAAGATAAAAAACAAGTTAAATAAACGGTAATTTACACAGGGATACACGAAAGGAATAATTAAATTGAGAAGAAAAGTAAAAACAAAATATATTATATTATTTTCAAGTTTCTGCATTGTTTTCTGTATTGCACTTATTCTTATTAATCTTGCCTTAAACGCCCCCCTGACTGCCGAAAGCACAGCAACCGAACCTGTAAGCAATACATTATCTGTTGAAGAATCGAAATCTGATACAAAAGCTGAAGAAACGACTTGCAAGGCAACGGAGCAAGCGACAGAAAAAACCGATAATAAAAAGAAGAACAGCGAAAAGTCTGAAAACAATGAACAGTCCGAAAGCAGTGAAAAATCCGAAAACAATAATAACAGTGATTCTTCAAACAGTTATTATAACAATTCGGTCAACAGTTTTCCCGAAATATCATCGCAAAGCAAAAACGATTCAAGCCAATCATCCAATAAGCCGAATAGCTCATCAAGCAACACACAAAAGGCAACTCAGCCCACAACAAAGCCCGCAACAAAACCTGAAACCCAACCTGCAACAAAGCCAAAACCCACGGAAGCACAAAGCAACATTCGTCTTTCCTACAGTTCAATTACTGTAACAAAAGGAGATGTTATATTCTTAACGCTTAACAACGCTGATAACGGCGTATCGTGGAGTGTAAGCAACTCATCAGTATTACAAAACTACGGAGGCGGCAATAATCAATGCAGTTTTAAAGCAGTAGGAAAAGGAAATGCAACAATTACTGCAAATTATAAAGGTAAAAATTATTATTGTACCGTTTCAGTCACTTAAAAGGAGTGTTTTATATGAATAACAAAAGAAAAGTTTTAAAGAAAATAGCTGCTGTTTCATTAGCAGCAACAGTATTTATAATTTCTGCTATGCTTCAGGCCAGTGCGGCTGTTGATTTTTCGGGAGGAGTTACAGAAGTTGCAGAGGAAGTTACATCACAAGGAAAAACAATAGCCGCAACTGCTTTTGGTGTCGTTGCAGTTATAGCTCTTGCGTTCACTGCCGCAAAAGGAATAAAAGCGGGATTTACATATCACAGAGGCGAAAATGTTAGTTTAGGTCCCGTCATTGCCGGAGGAATCGGAACAATTGTTGCCGGATTGGCAAGTGCTTCTACTTTCTTTGGTTGGTTTGGTTTATAAAAGGTTTTTATTATGGAAATATCGACAATAATTGTAGGTTTAATCGCTGCTCTTCTTAATGCCGAGGCAATGAGACCTGTTGTCTCATTTGCTGCTGAATTATCAACAAGCGTAATGTTAATGAACAATGATTTTACTACCTCTTTGTTTGATAACAGCGTAGTCATAAGCTTTTTGTGGTTTATTTCAATTGTAGGCAGCATTTTCTTTGTTTTCGGCATAGGATTTGCTTTCTCTGAATGGGCAATAGATTGCAACGAAAACGGAAGTGCTCCAAATATATTATCAACATTTAAAAATTCAATAATAGGATTTGCTGCTTTAATGAGCTTTGCAACAATGCCTGTTTTGCTTTTAAAATGGATTAACGACATTGCTAATACTCTTTGTTCCGCATTAAGCGGTGCAAATATGGAAAACACAATGAATAATTTGTGGACTGATATTGAGGATTTAAACTTTTTCTCGGGCTGGGGATCGCCTATATTTTCAATTATAATTCTTATATGCATTGTTAGGGTGTTTCTTGCGAATCTCAAGCGAGGCGGAATTATGGTAACTCTTATTACGGTAGGTTCGCTTCATATGTTTTCCGTTCCCAGAGGCTATACAGACGCATTTTGGAGTTGGTGCAAACAGGTTATAGGACTATGTATCACTTCGTTTATGCAGAACCTGTTATTAATAATAGGAATGATCGTGTATGTTAATTCCGATATGGATGTTTTTGACCTTGTTCTCGGAGCCGGAGTAATGCTGTCTTCAACTGAAGTTCCGAGAATATTACAGCAATTCGGTCTTGATACATCTATGAAAGCAAATGTTTCACAGGCAATATACGGTGTAAGCGGAATTATGAATATAGCATCTGCATTTACGAGATAAGAGTAAGTGCCCTTTACGGGCACTTACGGAAAGGATAAACATGAAAAAAACATACTATTATCCCGATAATTTAACAGCTAACTCACCTTTTATGAAATATTGGTCGATTTCCGATATAGCAATATTATTCGGTATTGTTATATTAAGTCTTTTGCTGTTGATTTCAATACGCGTATGGCTCACATTTTTAATCGCAATAATATACGGTTTCTTGTCAATGAAGATAACAAAAGGCTACTCAATAATTAAATTTATTATTTTATATACCAGATACTTAATTACTGACGAGCTGATCCTTAAATGGAGCGGAGGTAACTGAATATGAATAAAACAAAAAAGGCAGATAAAAAACTACAAAAAAGCGTCAAGGCAAACAACGCCAAGGTGCAAACCTTTTTAGAGATAAACGAGGTAAAAGAAAACTGTTTGCTGACAATACGGAACGAAGAGCTTTATTATTTGCAAATCACACCAAAAAATATTTCCGTCTTGTCTAACGCAGGAAAAATTGCTCTCATTTCCGATCTTTCATCTATAATAAGCAATTTCCCAAAGAGCGAGATTATGTGTCTTAACAGCACACAAAGTTACGAATCTAACAAAAGATATATTAATTCTCTTGCGGAAAAAGAAACAAATCCTGCTGTTGAACAACTTGACAAAGCGGATGTTGACTTTCTTGACAAAATACGAGTTTCCATGGCTACAAGCCGTACTTTTTTCTTTATAATAAGACAAAGTTTAATATCCGACAATGAGCAAAAACGACTTCAGTACGCATATACAGCCGTACAAAAATGCAAGGAGCATAATTTTCAGGTAGAAATCATAACAAAAGAAGCAATAAAAAGGATGCTTGCAATTTACCTTGAACAAAATGTATATCAAGACAATTTACCTGACTATGACGGACAACAATATACCACGGAACTTGAACCCGAAGTTTATGATTTAAAGAATTTTGTGGATATAATCGCACCGTCGATAATGGACTTTAAACACCCTACATATTACTGTATCGGAAACACTTACAGAAGGACATGGGCAATACGCGAATATGCAACCGTGACCGAAAAACTTGCTCTGCTTAAAACATTGGGTGAAAAAGACGGAATCACCCTGCACATCTACAACAGGATTGTTGCTCCCCTTGAGCAAAATAAAATCTTTAATACCGCATTTAGACGGAACAGGGCAACTCTTTTTAATTCGAGAGATGTTAATGAGCAGGTACAGGGAAAAGAAAATCTATCAGATATTCAGAAACTTATTTCGGAATCATTCAGAAATAAAGAAGCTTTTATACATTGTGCCGTCTTCATTGAAATGACAGCAAATTCTCTTGACGCTCTTGATGATTTAAGTATTTTTGTGGAATCCGCTTTGAATGAAGGCAATATAGTGCCCGATAAACTGCGTTTACAACAACGCGACGGTTTTGTAGCAGCTTCTCCTATAGGATTTAACATATTTAAAAAAGAGTTTGAGCGTGTTTTGCCTGCATCGTCTGTTGCCAATCTTTTCCCTCTTTCTTATTCCGGCAAAACCGATGTAAAAGGTTTTTACATCGGCAAAGATGAAAACGGAAGCAATATAATTGTTGATTTTGATAAAAGGGAACCCGATAAAACTAACGGTCATATATCAATATTCGGTAACAGCGGCGAGGGTAAATCGTGGCTGATAAAGCTTTTAATATGCATTTTTATACAACAAAGGAAAGCTCTTTACTCTCTTGATGTTGACGATGAATATTCACACGAAACAGAAGCACTCGGAGGCACAAACCTTGATATGATGCTTGGTAAGTATTTTATCAATCCTCTTCAAGTAAAAGTTTTGAAATCAGAAAACGACGAAGAAGACACCGATGCTCCCGATGCTGTTCGCAAAAAAACCGTTTTGTCACAGCATATTGCATATCTATTGGATTTTTTTAAAGTTTATAAACCTGAAATATCCGACTCTTTGCGTGATATTCTTGAGATAATGCTTGAGGAAACATACAAGCTTTTTCACATTACGGATAATACGGACTTTAGCAGTCTCTCCCCTGAAAAGTTCCCCATACTGTCCGATCTGTTTAAAACAGTAGAAACAGAGCTAAATCTTTATGATGATAAAGCACATAAGGGCTTGGAAATGGAATATGAAAAAGCGGATTTAAGAAAACTAATGCTTGCTATCAGAAGCATTTGTGTTGGCACCGATTCAAAATTTTTTAACGGTTTTACAAATATTCCAAACACACAGCATATCAACTTCTGCATTACCGGATTGCTTGAAACAAATGAAAATCTAAAAAACGCAATGTACTTTAATATTTTTTCTTTTATGCAGCACAAATTTTTCACTGCCGGTAATACGGTAGTCGTTGCCGATGAGCTGCACGAAATTATTAAATCCAAAATTGTGGTTACATATATACGATCATTTGTAAAGCGTGGCAGAAAAAAGAACAGCGATGTAGTTATTGCATCGCAAAACCTTGATGATTTGATGTTGCCTGGCATTATTGAATATACCCGTCCTCTTTTTGCTATTCCGACTCATTCTTTCCTTGCCTATCCCGGTAAAGTAGATATTAAAACCTTTAAAGAAACGGCGAACATAACGGACACCGAATACAGTTTAATTGACCGTTCACATCAGGGGCATTTTCTTTACTGCTGCGGTTCTGAACGCTACAAGCTTCATGTAATCGCTCCTCCCTATAAAGCAGCTCTGTTCGGTACGGCGGGTGGTCGTTAATGACAACAGCAGCAAAATTTTTTATTATGTTTCTGCAAAATAAAAAAATACGCAATACCTTAATCGGAGTGATTATTGGTATTGCGTTGCTTTTTGTAATGCTTATCGGGGGCATTTTCTTTATACAACAGTACAGTAACAGTGCTTCACAAGCTGCAAATATAGCAGTACGAGAATACAATTACTGGCAAAGCCACACTCCGACTGACGAGGGACTATCCTGTCAAGGAGAAAAATATTGTACATACTTTAATTCTTTCGTAACCGATTGGTGTTGTTTTTTCGCAGGATATTGCTACAGAGAGGCTGATATTAATGACAGCGAAAGCGGCTACTCACCTGTAACAAATACTTGGACATCAAACCTTGAGAATATGGGAAAACTTAAAACCGCATCTTCCGGTTATACTCCGCAAGTTGGTAATCCCGTATTTTTCAACTATGACGGACGTGCTAACTACGATGCTACAAATTTTGTTGCACATATGGGAATCGTTGTTGATGTAACTGAAGATAGTATAACAGTAATTGCAGGAAATGAGTACAACGGAGAAACTTCAGATTGGGCAAATGTCAGTTATATTAATAAGTACACAATATCAAAAGACAATTATACTATTGCCTGTTACGGAGCTGTTGCCTCGTCTCTCACTGTTTCAACAGGTCTTAATGCTACCGTAAGAAATGTTATAAGTCACAACGAGATCGGACTTTTGTACGATGAAATAAGCGGAGATAATTACGGTTCTGTAATTGCAAACGACAACGGAGCACTTTCAATCGGTGTTTACGGTTGGCACGGTAATAAAGCTCTCTCACTTCTTCAAAAAGCGTACTATAACAACATTGCACAAATAACATCCGTTGCCACCTCATACTCCTCAAGCGGGCAATATGTACTCTCGTCTATCAGAGGAAATGCCGATTGGTCGGGTTATATTCCGAATCAAGGTGTATGCAGATGTATAAGAGCTATGTTGCTTACAGATGCGGGAAAGCAAGCACAAGATGATACATCTCTTGAAGATGCTCAACAGTATATAGATATATGTATTGATTACGGACTGACTGATAATAAAACCATTGTTTATTGCTGTGATATTCTTAATCAATGGGGCACCGCATCGTTTAATGCAAATGTTTACGGAAACGGCAGTAACGGAGTTTTGTACGGAGTTGCCGCAAACGCCTCCCTTGAAGATGTTTATAACTCAAGACGGGCTTGGAGCGACAGTAATTACAATTATTACAATCGGCGTACATGGACTTACAATTTTCTTAAAAATCTGCCTGATAATTCCTTTTTAACTGTTCCTAACGAAACAACTTTGCAAAGTGATAATTAATTGCAAGTGTCCCTCCGGGGGACACTTGCGGAAAGGAAATAATATGAGAAAAATAATCAGCATTCTATTCGCAATAGTATTAACTGTTTCAGTGTTTATATTGTCGTCCTGCGATAAAGAAGTTAATCAAACACAGAATACTGCTGTTGCTACAATTGACACGCCAGTTAATACTGATGATTTGCAGTCTGAATTATCAGAGTTAAAGAACGAGTACAACAATATCATAAGAATATATGATGATTCACTTGAAAAATCAATTAATATTTACTGCGAAGAATACCTGTCATTTTCAGGGTCAGCCTCAGATAATATCGAAAAAATAAAAGACATTGTAACGAATAAGTATTACAACGAACTCATATCGCAGACAGGTCATAAAAAATCTGACAATAAGTATGAGCAGTCAACAGGGCTTGATAAGTTATATTATGACAAAAACTTAACACCGTCTGACAATATAGAAATTGTTGCTTTATGCAAACAAACCGTAATATTTAATAACAATGTTACTACAAATAATGTGATTTATATTTTCGATATGGTGTACGAAAACGATAAATGGATTATAAACAGTACAGAAATAATATAAAAACGAGGTGAAAAATATGCCAAAAAATATACAGCTATTTAACAAAGATATTCTCTATAATGACTCTTACCCTCTTGATAAACACTTTCAAGCCTGCGTCTCTCTTTCAAGAAAAGCCTTTGAAGATATTGAGGAAATTTCAAATATAACCAAAATAGGAAAGCGAAGCAATGTAATTGAAAGTGCACTTGAGCATTATGTAAATTTTTTACGCAATGAACTAAAAAATAAAACATAAACATCAAAGGAGTGAAACAGCTATGAGAAAAATACAAATTTCCGTACTATTGCCGGACTCTGCCATTGACAAACTGGAATCTTTACAGAAACTGGAAAAAATATCTTTAAGCAGAAATCAATTAATTGAACAGGCAATTGATTTTTATTACGGATATAAAACATCAGAGCTTAATCAAGGATATTTATGTTCCGTTGTCGGGCAAAAAATTGAGGGTGCTCTCAGCAGAGTAACAGACCGAACCGCACGCCTGCAATTCAAAGAGGCTGTAGAAATAAACTTGCTTACACGCCTTATTGCAAGTCAGTTTGATATTGATAAAATGACTTATGAAAAAATGAGAAAAACCGCTGTGGACGATGTTAAATCTACAAAAGGCATTATTAATATTTATGAGGCACAAAGATAGGAGGTAACATATGTCGGGTGCTAGATTTATTATGAACGCACGTTATTTTCACATTGCAAAGCCGGGAGAAAAATTAAGTAAATACGCCTTATCCTCAGCACAGGTTGCCGGACTTGTAGATTATTGTGCCAATCGTGAAACAGTTTCTTTGAATATTGCAGAAGACAGAAAAGATTTACCTGCAACTAATAAACAAATTGATGTTCTTAATCAATTTTTTGATTTGGTGGAAGATTACAAGGATACACTTGAATATGAAGACTATATCAAAGCTCCGACACGGCAAAATGCGTCGGAGCTTATTTCTCGTCTTTCGGAATTATTATATTTTAGCAGCTGTGAATTTGACCAAGTTTCAAACCTTGTTGAATATGCTGCAAAACGCCCCGGTGTAATTAAGGTCGGTGAACACGGACTGTTCTCATCTTTTGAAAATGTGGACTTAGAAAAAGCGAAGGATGAGATTTCCACACATAAGGGGAATATTTGGACTGAAATTTATTCTTTGCGGCGTGAGGACGCCGACAAACTCGGATATAATTGCCAAAAACCTTGGCGTAATCTCGTTATGGAAAATATTGATAAAATTGCTAAAGAACATCGAATAAAACCTGAAAATCTTCATTGGTACGCGGCAATGCATGATACGTCATATCACCCGCATATACACCTCTTTGTTTACTCATCAGACCCGACAGAGGGATTTTTACATAAAAAAAGTATTGAAAATTTAAAATCTGCATTTGCAACAAAAATATTTAAAAATGAGCTTGAAGAAATTTATCCTAAAAAAGATTATTACAAAAAACAGCTCAACATCGAAACTAAAAACACATTAAACAGACTGCTTTCAAACCCCGAATCATCATTTGAAGATAAAAAGCTAAATGAAATTGCAAATAAAATGCTGACACTCTCACAACGATATATCGGAAAAGCTGTTTATGGCTTTCAACCAAAAGAAATCAAAGAGATTGTAAATGAAATTGAACATTCTCTTGTAAGCAGCAATCCTCTGCTTTCTGAGCTTTACGGAGAGTGGTGTAATCAGCAACTTAATATAGAACGCCTTTATATAAACAACCCTAATATAGATTATCCGATTGAAAAAAATCCCACATTCACAACAATAAAAAATACAATTATGAAACAGGCTGAATTATTGAGAAAGAACGGTGCTGTTCCTGATCTGCCTAAAATTGATGAAATTATTGATTGCCCTACACCTGATACTTTTGAAAAATCAAGTGTAAAAAACACACATAGCACCCGTAATTCAGTTAACTTCAATACCTTTGATTCGTCCGCACAAATCGTTAAAACAACAGTCAATAAAAATAATTATTCAAGCTACGATTCTATACAAAAATATATAGATAAGTACCCCGAACAGATTTTTTATTCTGCCGAACCCGAAAACGAAGATATAAAGCAAATATTAAGTACAAATTTAATCTTCAAATCAGATGCAGAAGCGGTTAAAAATTTTAAATCACTGTCAATTCTTGCAAATGATTTATCATCAAGAGACGGCGAAATATGCCGTAAACTTGCAGACTGCTACAATTTTGGGCAAGGGTCGGAAAAAGACTTTTCTCAAGCTGTTCTTTGGTACGGAATTGCCGCAGATGAATTTCAGGACAGTATTGCATCCTACAGACTCGGTCAAATTTATTTGCACGGCAATGAGCAAATTGACATTGATAAAAATCTCGGAAATTATTACTGCAAACAGGCTTTTCTATTATTTAGAGATGAAATTAAAAACAGCTCCTTTTTTTATGACTTGGAAAGTAGTGATACAGATAAACTCTACTATGAAACCAATGTTCCTAAAGAAGAAGCATACAAAGAATACCTCATGGGACATATGTATCTCAAAGGTGAGGGAGTTGAGCAAGACTATCTCAAATCATATCAGACATTTCTTCTTGCTGCTGAAAACGGATATAAGCACTCAAATTACTATATAGGAAACCAATATTATTATGGGTTAGGATTTAATCAAGATTATAAAAAAGCTCTTACCTATTATCAAAAAGCAAGTGAAGCAAATGACAGTTATGCCGATTACCGAATTGCAAAAATGTATGTAAAGGGTGAGGGGGTAAATGTTAACCTGCAAATTGCAGAAGAATATTTACTTAAAGCCTCTGATAAAGTAACTCTTGCAAGCTACGATCTTGCAAAACTGTATGAAGATAACCCGGAGATATTTAAGGCAAGTAATAAAACAATCTTTGATTTATACAACAAAGCACTTAATAAGTTGCTTGAACAAGAGCAAAATGCTCATGACGCATTTACAGAAATGCGTATTGCAAGCATGTATCTTAACGGCAAAGGTACAGAAATAAATGTGCCATATGCTGTAAATTGGCTTGAAAAATCAGCAGAGCAAGGCAGTCCCGACGCCGCTTATCAGCTCGGTTATATTTACTCAAGCAACGAATACAGTATTTCAGACCTAAACAAAGCGAATGCGTATTATGCACAGGCTCTGCGAGACTATGAAAAAGCAGAGGAAGAAAACATCAACGCTACTGCGGAATATCGGATCGGCTTGATTTATCTTAATGCTTTAGGTGTTGAGCAGGACATTGACAAAGCACTGTACTGGCTTGAAAAGTCAACTCTCAACGGTAACGCTTCTGCCGCTTACAAGCTTGCTTCTCTTTATGAGAACGGAGAACTTATACCTCAAGATAATGAAAAAGCATTTCTATTTTATCAAATATCAGCCGAACTCGAAAACCCCTATGCTTGCTACAAATTAGGAAATATATTCCTTGAGAAAGGTGATATTTCACAAGCAATACATAATTTTGAGCAATCGGCAGAAAAAAATATTTCTCATGCCTGGTACAAGCTCGGACAGATCTATTCAGACGAACAATACGGCGTGCTCGATACTGAAAAATCAAATATTTGTTACAGCAAAGCTTTGCATCAGTATATTTCAGACTACAACGAAAATCCCGATGATTTTACTGCATATCGTATAGGTCAAATGTACTTAGATGCAAAAGGGATAAATCAAGATGTTTCTAACGCCGTAAAGTGGTTTGAGAAATCAGCAGAGCAAGGCAATCCCGACGCCGCTTATCAGCTCGGTTATATTTACTCAAGCAACGAATACAGTATTTCAGACCTAAACAAAGCGAATGCGTATTATGCACAGGCTCTGCGAGACTATGAAAAAGCAGAGGAAGAAAACATCAACGCTACTGCGGAATATCGGATCGGCTTGATTTATCTTAATGCTTTAGGTGTTGAGCAGGACATTGACAAAGCACTGTACTGGCTTGAAAAGTCAACTCTCAACGGTAACGCTTCTGCCGCTTACAAGCTTGCTTCTCTTTATGAGAACGGAGAACTTATACCTCAAGATAATGAAAAAGCATTTCTATTTTATCAAATATCAGCCGAACTCGAAAACCCCTATGCTTGCTACAAATTAGGAAATATATTCCTTGAGAAAGGTGATATTTCACAAGCAATACATAATTTTGAGCAATCGGCAGAAAAAAATATTTCTCATGCCTGGTACAAGCTCGGACAGATCTATTCAGACGAACAATACGGCGTGCTCGATACTGAAAAATCAAATATTTGTTACAGCAAAGCTTTGCATCAGTATATTTCAGACTACAACGAAAATCCCGATGATTTTACTGCATATCGTATAGGTCAAATGTACTTAGATGCAAAAGGGATAAATCAAGATGTTTCTAACGCCGTAAAGTGGTTTGAGAAATCAGCAGAGCAAGGCAATCCCGACGCCGCTTATCAGCTCGGTTACATTTATAAATCAGATATTTACGGCGTAAAAAACGATATGCTTTCAAATAAATATTTTTCGTTTGCTCTTTCAAACTATATCAATGAATTTAACAAGCATCCGTTTGATGCTGAATTAGCTATGCGTATAGGAGCTTTTTATAATTACGGATTAGGCGTTGAACATGATATAGACCGTGCTGTCTTGTGGTACAAGAAAGCTGTTGAGCTTGGTAATAAAAAAGCTCAAGAAAAAATTGACAATGCAAAACAAACTCAACAAATGTCTTTTATGTCTGTTGCTACTACAGCCTGTCATTTAGGACGAATACTGAACACAGAAACAATAGCGGCAGCTAAAAACAGATATACATCAGACAGTAAAATTTTGAGAAAAGAAAAAATACAAAAAATAAATTCAGGTCAAGCTATTTCAGACAGCGGTCAAAGTTACGATTATTAAGTATTGAGGAGGTTATATTTATGTCACAAAAATTCATTCCTTTCACGGATGAAGAACTTTATCAAGCCGCACACAAAGATATAAAACAATATCTCGAAAGTGTTGGAGAAAAGGTTTTACACAGCGGAACAGAATATATGTGGGCAGCTCACGACAGTGTAAAATTCCGAGGTCATGTTTGGTATCAACATTCGACGGGAGCAAAAGGAACTGCCGTTAATTTTCTTATGGAATTTTTCGGCTTCTCATTTCAAGATGCAGTAATTACATTGCTCAACGGAAAATACACGGCAACAAGAAATACTCGCCCCGAAGACTTGTGCGGCAGACAGCACGATGAAAAAAAACATAAAAATCATAAAGTAATTGTTCCGCCTAAAAACTCTGATAACAAACGTCTTTATGCCTATCTGTGTACTGCACGGTGTATTGATTCCGAAGTAGTAAAATACTTTACATTAAAAAGGCTTATATATGAAGATAAGTATAATCACAATATAGTTTTTATCGGAAAAGATAAAAAAGGAATTATCAGATACGCAGGGCTCAAAGGAACCCTCACAAATAAGCCTTTTAAAGGTGAGATAACCGGAAGCAATAAAAAGTATTGTTTCAGACACATCGGCATTTCAGATACTTTGTATGTATTTGAAGCCTTTATAGATTTATTCAGCTATATTACACTTTTCCATTTGGGCTACAAATGGCATAGTTTTAATTACATTGCTCTCGGCGGTCTGTATATTGATGTTTTAAAAAATTTCTTATCAGATTATCCGCATATAAAAAATATTATAATTTGCACCGACAACGATTATAACAGCTCAGACGGAATTAACCACGGGCAGGAATTTGCAAAAAAGGTTAAATCACAGTTATCATCTGATTTTGATGTGACAATACACACACCAACGCTCAAAGACTGGAACGAAGTATTAGTAAAAAGAAAGAAGGCCGGAAACATATGAATACCGAAATATTCGTAGCTGTTGCAATTATTTTTGCAATTATATTGGTTGTTTATTTAATTGCCGGAAAAGGCGGCTCGCTTGACAGAATAAAATCTAAAACCGTTGGTGACGGGCAATACGGTACAGCTGCATGGGCTACCAAGGAAGAATTAAAGAATAATCTTTTGTATATTCCTTTTGAACCGGAATTGTGGAGAAAATGCGAAAATCTACCGGGGCACGAGGGTATCATACTCGGTGCAGAAATACACGGCAAAAAAGTTACTGCCATTGTTGACTCGTCCGATAACCATACTATGTTTGTAGCAGCTCCCGGAGGAGGAAAAACAACCTCTCTTTTATACCCAAATATCGAATATTCGGCTGCCTGCGGCATGTCCATTTTTGTAACAGATACAAAAGGATCTATATTCAAGGATTATGTCCCGATTCTTCGAGACTGTTATCATATGCACACATTTGTTATAGATATGAGAAATCCTGCAAACAGCGACGGTTATAATCTCTTGTCACTCACAAATAAGTATATAGATCGTTATAAAATCAGCGGAAATCTTGCCGATAAAGGCAGAGCCGAAAGCTATGCAAAAACTGTAGGTGCTTCCGTTATTAACCTTAATGACAGTACGAAACAAGCAGGATCAAACAAATTCTTTTACTTAGCGGCAGAGGGCGTAATTTCAGGCATTACATACCTTGTTTCTGAGATGTGTGAACCTAGCAAACGACATATTGTTTCCGTTTTTAAAATATGCCGTCAAATCATTGAAATTGACCCTGCTACTATCGGCAGAAAAGATATTATGCCGCAAACTTATTTATCGGAGCTTTACTCTATGCTCCCGGAAAATCATATTGCAAAGGATCTGCTCTCTGCTGCGGCTACTGCGGGTGAGCTTAAAACTATTGCAAGTATTATTTCAACAGCGGTTTCTCAAATGCTGGCTTTCCTTGACACAGAAATGGAACAGTTGTTGTGTTTTGATGACGGAATTGACATTGAACAATTTGTTGAGGGCAAAACAGCTATCATTTTTGTTTTCGATGAATCTTCAAATACCAAAAACATTATAGCAAATCTGCTTATCCGACAGTCTTATAACGAGCTGCTTAAGGCCTCTGAAAAATGCATGGACAACCGTCTTCCTCACAGAATAGAATACTACCTTGACGAGTTCGGCACTTATACAGCAATTGACGGAGTGCAGCAGTTTTTTTCCGCAGGACGTTCAAGAAATATAATGACGAACCCGTTTCTTCAGTCTTTGTCACAGCTTGATGAAAAATACGGCAGAGAAACTGCTAAAAATATCAGAGCAAACTGTCAAAATGTAATGTTTGGTTTTCAGTCTCCGTTGTCCGATGATGCAAAAATCTTTTCCGAATCACTCGGAACTCAAACAGTAATGAGCGGATCTGTATCAAAAAGGTACGGTGCAACAAACACGCAAAACTCTACGACCTATCAGATGATAAAAAAGCCTTTGATGTCAGTAGAACAAATAAAGGGTATGAAAAAAGGTGAATGGATTTTAACCCGAACAGGTATGAACCCGACTAAAATGAATCTTCCAAAAATGGAAAAATGGAATATAAAAATTGACAAAGAACACCCATACACAATTAAATCTAAAGCGTCAAGAGTTGTTGAATATGCTGACAGAAATTCTCTGATAGATGCTGTTTATAAAAAATATCACAATACAGCAACAAATATACGCACCGCTCATTCAAAACAATCTGTCTCAGATGAATACATTTAAACATTTAAGCTTGCAGTTTTTACTGCAAGTTTTTTTAATTTCTCAATATTTGTTGAGAAATTAAAAAAGCTTATAACAGCTCACGAAAATTCAGGAGGAATTTTATTATGAATACATACAAAAACAAAATTGAACACATATTGGAAATAGAGGGAGTAAACGCCATAGGCTACGGCATAATTTCGCAAGCTGCTATGTTTGATCGTGACATTTCTGTTCAGAGTAAAGCAATTTATGCTTATCTCGTTTCATATACGGGCTCAGGACGAACGATTTTCCCAAAAAGGGAAACTATCCTTGCCGATTTAAAAATGTCTGTAAACACGTTTTATAAGCATTTTAGCCTGTTAGTAAAAAACGGGTACATATCAGTAGCAAAAGCAAAAGGCTTCATAAATAAAAATGTTTATACCGTATGCAACAATCCCACTAAGATAAACTGTTCAATTGAGAGTCATAAAACAGACAGTTTATTAGCACTTGACGGCATTAATGCGAAAGGTTACGGCTTTATACCTAAGCTGATAATGTGCGACAACAGGCTTGATGTAAAAGCAAAGGCACTTATTGCTTTTTTCTACAGCCTCGTGCAAGCAGGCGGTAGAGCTTTCCCTCACCGTCAAACAATCTGCGTTTATCTCGGACTTTCCAAAAATTCTTATTACAAGGCACTTAATCAGCTAATAGACTGCAACTATATTACCGTGAAACAAAGGCACACAAAAAAGGGGCGTTTTACAGTCAACGACTATATTCTAAACAGCAATCCTAAAAAATCACCGTGTCCCAAAAATTGTGATAATGAAAAATCACTGATAAATACTGATGTTTCACCGTGTCCCAAAAACTGTGACAATACAAAAGCACCGATAAATACTGATGTTTCACCGTGTCCCAAAAATTGTGACAATACAAATCACCGTGTCTCAAAAATTGAGACATTACCGTGTCCCCAAAATTGCGACAATAATAACATTACCAGTATTAACAGTAATAATAATATATCTTCATCTAATCTTGAAGATAGTTATATACCCTACACCCAAGATGCTGAAAAGATAAAGGATTTGATTTATAAGCTCACAAGGTTTGAAGATTATTCATCCTGCAAAGACGACTTTGCAAGAAAATATTGCCGTACAGTTAAAGCTCTCGTTGAAATGCTATGTGTCATAGACCACGCTAAGTACGGAAACCGATTTATCAAAACACCTGACTTGTTTGATTATCTCAATGACTGCATAGTTGAAGATATTGACGGAGTATCATTGCGTGACTTAATTTGCCAAACTGTTTGTCATTTTGACCTTTGCTGTGATAAATATGAAATCCGACGTCCTGCCGAATACCTCAAAGCTCTAATATGGGACGAAATTTACAATTTCGATTTGTAATAACCATTTAAAGTGCTCGTATTGTAGCGAAATTCGCCCTGTGAGCGATTTTTATCGATTTTTAGTATAAATTTTGTTTAATCGATTTTCGTTTGTTACAAGCCAAATTTGACGCTAATACAATCTTCTCTCCTGAATTATCAATTTCCTCACGTGTTTTTTGTCAAAATTTATTGTCCGAAATAACACAATATTGAAACCGATATTGCTAAAAAATCAGTAATTATCAGAAAATAAGAAATATGCAACTGAAAACTAATATTTACGGAAACTCAAATAATACGCATTTTCATATTGTTAAATTTGCCGACACTGTCGGCAAATGTGAGCGGAGCAATATTGTTTTCAATATTGCTCCTTTATCCTGCTAAATGACACCCATATAAAATCGTGGCAGAATTTTTGTTTTTTGCCGTCTCTTCTGCGGGAAAATATATGTTTGCACTTGACTTTGTTTCTTATAAACGCCTTAAATATTAAACAGTGCAAACGAAAAGCCGTTCTAAATCAACAACGGCTTTCTCGATGCGGCAAGTGTCCCTCGGAGGGACACTTGCAAAATATTTAATTTAAGGCTGTACGGTAACAAAGCTTCCGATTAATTCTTGACAGAGGGGCAAAGCCCACAAAGCAGAGAAAAAAATAAATTTTATAAACTGTCCCTCCGAGGGACACTTGTTTAAACAAATTCAAGTTTTACTCTTTTGCCCATTCCTTCTGCAATGCGTTCAATAGTTTTTAAAGACGGATTTGCACAACCGTTTTCGATCTTGCTTATATCCCCTTGAGCAATTCCTGTAACTTCTGCAAGCTGCTGCTGCGTCATATTCTTTTCTTTTCTCGCCTCAAGCATTGCATTAATCAACTGATATTCAGGCTCTAATGCTTCGTATTCCTTTCTAAACTCTTCGTTTTTTAATCTCTCATTTAGAGTATCTCTAAAACTTCTGCTCATAGGTTATTCTCCTCTGTTTAGATAATCATTTCTGTATTTTTTAGCAATATCAATTTCACCTTTTGGTGTTTTCTGAGTTTTTTTAACGAATCCGTTTGTAAGGATTATCTTTTCTCCGATCACAAAGAAATACAGTACCCTTGTAATATTGTTTCCGATCTTATTTCTTAATTCAAAAATACCGTCCTCTAAGTGTTTTGAATAAGGTTCTCTTAAATTGTTTCCTTTGCTTTCAAGCAATTCTAAATTTCTAAAAATTTTTGCCTGCATTTTTATATTTTGCGATAGTATAAATTCTTCAGCAGGATATTCTCCGTCTTTACTTTTATAATATTCAATTTAAAAAATCTTACTCATCTCCATTTACTCGTCTGTATAAATTATATAGGATAAATCCTATATTGTCAATATATAAACTGTCCCTCGGAGGGACAGTTAAAAAATAAAATAATATGTAAAGGAGACAACAAAAATGTTAAACAGAGTAGTATTAATGGGAAGGCTAACCGCAATTCCCGAGCTCAAAACAACCGCAACAGGCAAAAGCGTTACAAGCTTCAGTGTCGCAGTTGACCGAAACTATGTAAAAGCAGGAAAGGAACGCAAAGCAGATTTTTTCAACATTGTCTGCTGGAATAATACAGCAGAATTTGTCTGCCGCTATTTTACCAAAGGCAGTCTTGTAGCTCTTGAAGGCAGACTGCAAAGTCGTACATATCAAACAGATGACGGTAATAACCGGTATATAACGGAAGTGGTCGCTGATACGGTATCATTTACCGGAGAACTCAGAGACAATAGTAATGTAAATTATGATACTGCTACCGATTCAGTACCGTCCGAACAACCGCTAATGTCTGCAAATAAAAATTCTTCTGCCCTACCCGAACAACCGCCAATGTCAGCTCACAATGATTTTGAAGATATGCCGATTGATGATGATTTACCGTTTTAAAATTTCAGCAAGTGTCCCTCGGAGGGACACTTGCAAAATATTTAATTGAAAGCTGCACAGTAACAAAGTTTCCGATTAATTCTTGACAGAGGGACAAAACCCACAAAGCAGAGAAAAAAATAAATTTTATAAACTGTCCCTCCGAGGGACAGGTAAATAAACATATTTTTAAGGAGCAAAACATAATGAAGATTAAAATTAAAATAAAAGAACATACTATTGAAAACAATTTACATAAAATTAATTCTATGATATTATGTAATAAAATAAAATTATCTGACATTTGTCGCTCGCAAAGAATCACTCATAATAGTTTTTATATTATGGCTTTTCGCATATCAAGAGATAGTTACAATTGTGATGAATATATTGATAATCTTAATGTTTTACTATCAGATATATTTTTATGTGATAATATAAATGAAAGAATTAAACTTATGAATTTACTTGAAAGTTATGTAAATTTTAGCCCATTTAACGGAGATAACAAATTTGAGTATTATAAGAAATATCTTTATAAAAAAATACTGTAAAAATTGCGGTCATGTAAAACTGCTTGAATTAACAACACAGCAATTGCAGAAGGAAAATAGATGTTTACACTTGCCTTTGTTTCTTATAAACGCCTTAAATATTAAACAGTGCAAACGAAAAGCCGTTGTAAATCAACAACGGCTTTCTCGATGCGGCAAGTGTCCCTCGGAGGGACACTTGCAAAATATTTAATTGAAGGCGGCACGGTAACAAAGCTTCCGATTAATTCTTGACAGAGGGACAAAACCCACAAAGCAGAGAAAAAAATAAATTTTATAAACTGTCCCTCCGAGGGACAGGTAAAAATCGTTTGACATAAAATATTTTAATGTGTATAATAATAGTACAGGGAGAAATCCCAATGAATAACGCTTACCGTTCAGCGTTTCTAAATTGACGGTTCGAGTGAATATGCCTACCGTTCGGCGTTTCTAAATTGACGGTTCGAGTGAATATGCCTACCGTTCGGCGTTTCTAAATTGGCGGTTCGAAGAAAACAGCCTCTTACCTATTGTTTGGTAGGAGGCTTATTTCTTTAGCAAAGGAGTAATTATGAATGAAAACAGTTTTTATTTGATAAAATCAGATTATATAGATTTAATTAAAAGTCTTGGCGGACGATACTCAGATAATAAACAAAGACCGATATATTGTTGCATAAAAGACCAATATAATGAAAATTTGTATTGGGCTATACCCACAAGCGATATTTCGCATAGAAGCAAAGAACAAACAGACAAATTCAGCAAATACACACAATTACCTAAAACCGATATTCGTTCTGCATATTACCATATTGGTTATACAAATAAACCTGCACTGTATAAAATAAGCAACTGTTTTCCCATAACGGATAAATACATTGATAGAGCATATACTTCAAAAGGCAAGCCTCTTTGCTTAAAAAATAAACACCAAATTGAAACTATACATAAAAAATTGTTGCGAATTTTATCCTATGAGGGACGTTTTCCAAACAAGCTTGAACAACATATAACCGATATAAAAAATTATCTTATTAACGAAATTCAATCACAGCTTAGTCAAAATATTTTGCCGAGTCAAATACAGACTTCACAAAATTTCGGTGAATTTACGCTGGGTCGATAAAACAACAAGTGTCCCTCGGAGGGACAGTTAAAAATCAGTTGACATAAAATACTTCAATGTGTATAATAATAGTACAGGGAGAAATCCCAAAAAGCGGTGTACCCTACCATTCAAGTGGGAACCAAAAAAGCGGTGTACCCTACCATTTAAGTGGGAATCAAAAAAGCGGTGTACCCTACCATTCAAGTGGGAATCAAAAAAGCGGGAGATTGAGTTATCTCAATCTCCCTTTCTGTTTATTAGAGGTGTTATATGAAACTATCATTCTACACTGTTGATACGCAATATTGTGAATATCTCAGAAAATTTGATAAATGTGTTCCTTATACTATGCAAAGTAAAGCAACAAGACCGTTTATAGGCATCCTGTTTAATGTAAATAATCATACATACTATCCTAAATTGCCAAAGTGAAGTTCGGATTTTTGGGGTAAAAAATGAGAAACACCCG
>DXYF01000025.1 GCA_019415945.1 Clostridiales bacterium | reverse complement strand
AAAAATATTAAAAATACAGCAAGTTGGTTAACTACCACTTGACTTTTTATAGGAGTAATTATGAAGGCTTTAATAACCGGTGCAAGCTCCGGAATTGGCAGAGAAATTGCAAAATATCTTGCGTCAATGGGCTATGACCTGATAGTCGTTGCAAGAAATACCGAAAAGCTTTATGAGCTTAGAGATGAGATTAAAAATGTAAGCGTTCGCGTTATCACACTTGATTTTTGCAGAGAACAGGACAGCTTTGATTTGTATGAACATTTAAAAGAAGAAAATATTGATTTTCTTGTCAATAATGCAGGTTTTGGTGCGTACGGAAAATTTTGCGATGTTCCGCTTGAAAAGGAAATCGGGCTTATCCACACCAATGTTGTGGCAGTCCATGTTCTTACTAAGCTTTTTTTACAGGATATGATAAAGCGTGACAGCGGATATATACTTAATGTGGGTTCGGCGGCAGGTTTTGTGGCAGGTCCCACATTTTCAAGCTACTATGCTTCAAAGAATTATGTAGTCCGTCTTACACAGGCAATTCACGAGGAGCTAAGGCGGGATAAATCAAATGTTAGTGTGTCCGTGCTTTGCCCCGGTCCTGTCAGGACTAATTTTAACGATGTTGCAAATGTTAAATTTTGTGTTCGGGGACTTACCCCCGAATATGTTGCAAAATATGCAATAGATAAGACATTAAAGGGTAAAATGATAATAACACCCGGCTTTGAAATGAAAGCGGTCAAATTTTTTGAGCATTTTGCAAGTGAAAAAATGATAACTCGGTTTTCATATAATGTACAGCAAAAAAAGAACGGAAAGTAATTTTGCGGCGTAAATTGAGCTGAGAGGAGGGGACACGGTTGAAATCCAAAAAGCGTTTTCTTGATTTTGTGATGAGAATAATTGATAAATTTGAACCGATCACAAGCAAATGTATTCACGATAATATTTTTGCAATCGCGGGTCAATCTGCTTTTTTTCTTATACTTTCGTCTGTTCCTCTTTCAATGTTTATTGTATCTGTTCTTCAAAATCTGCACATTCCTGTTGATTTTATAGAAAAAGGATTAAGCGGAATATTTTCGCAGGAGATAGTAACTGAAATTACGGATTTTCTAACGAATGCTTATAATAATTCAGTGGGAATCTCTTTGATTACACTTATTGTTACTCTCTGGTCTGCCGCACAGGGAATTTATGCAATCACAAACGGTCTTAACAGAATCTATGACGCCTATGAAAACAGAAGCTGGTTGTTTTTGCGGGTAAGGGCGATGTTTTATACAATCGCCTTTTTTGCAATAATACTTGTTTCTCTTGTAATAATTGTCCTCGGCTCGTCTATAAACGAATGGCTTTCACCGTATCTTAAATATCTTCCCGATATTGTTGCACTGATTTATCATTTAAGATATTTTTTGATTTTTGCATTTCTTGTCGTTTTGTTCGGTCTTTTGTACCGAAATTTTCCGAACATAAGCCGTGCTGAGCATAAGGAATACGGTTTTAAATATCAGCTTCCCGGTGCGTTTTTGTGTACGGTTTCTTGGTATGCACTTTCATTCGGTATTTCGGTTTATGTTGATAATTTCAACGGATTTTCAATCTACGGAGGTCTTACCGCTCTTGCAGGAATAATGATATGGCTGTATTTTTGTATGATATGCCTTATGATTTGTGCCGAAATTAATTATGTATATCACGACAAGATAAAAAACTTTAAATTTAGGTCAATTTACGCTTTTATCAGAAAAAATTAAACCATTCCAAAAAGAAAAAGCATTAAATTTTTTTGTCGCAAAATACTTGCTTAGTAATATTATGGGTAATGTAGAATATTGCAAAAGGGGAAATCTATATGCCTACAGTATATCTAAGCCCGTCGCTTCAAGAGTTTAATCCTTATGTGGACGGGGGCAACGAGGAATATTATATGAATTTAATAGCCGATGCTATGGAACCGTATCTAACGGCAAGCGGAATTCAGTTTTACCGCAATAATCCCGAAATGTCTTTGTCGCAGGCGATAGCTGATTCAAATCAAAAATCGCCTGAACTTCACCTTGCAATTCACAGCAATGCAGCTCCTGAAAATTCAGCAGGACAATTTACAGGAGCTGATATTTATTATTATCCCACGAGTACAAACGGCAGACGCTTTGCCCAGATACTTCAGGATAATTATAAAAATACCTATTACAATCCCTCAAACATAGAGATAATTCCCACAACATCTCTTGCGGAGGTTCGCAGAACATCTGCACCTGCTGTTTTAATAGAGGTTGCATACCACGATAACCCGTCTGAGGCACAGTGGATAAGGGATAATATTGATAATATTGCGAGAAGTTTGTCGCAGTCCATTGCACAATATTTTAATGTTCCTTTTGTTGAGCCTTAACATAAGGGTGTAAAGCGCTTATTATCGCTTTGCACCCTTTTTTGCGTTGCCAAATTATAAAATGTATTGTATAATGTATAAGGAAATTTATCTAAAGGGGAGATTACAGTGACTGAAGAACTTAAATCAAGAATAGATAAAACAATGCTTAATCTGAAGCGTAACAAGATGGAGCCGTATTTTTGCAATACAAAGGAAGAGGCTTGCGAGCTTGTCAAAAAGCTGATAAAAAAGAATGATGTTATCTCAAGCGGCGGTTCGGTAACATTAAAGGAAACAGGAATTTATGATATAATCACTTCCGCTGATTATAACTATCTTGACAGAACTGCACCCGGTATAACCCGTGAAGAGGTAGAAGAGGTTTACCGCAAGACTTTTTCTGCCGACGCATTTTTTACAAGTACAAATGCAGTGACCGAAAACGGCGAACTTTATAATGTTGACGGCAACTCCAACCGAGTTGCGGCAATTCTTTACGGTCCGAAGAGCGTGGTTGTTGTCTGCGGAATAAATAAGCTGGTAAAAAACATTGACGAAGCTATAAATCGTGTTAAAACGGTTGCAGCACCGAAAAATACAATAAGACTTAGCTGTGATACATACTGTGCAAAAGAGGGCAGCTGTGTATCGCTCAGCCACGACGGTGCAGAGCTGTGCGAGGGCTGTCACAGCGACGGCAGAATTTGTTGTAATTATGTTGTTTGTGCTCAGCAGCGTCACCTTAACCGAATTAAGGTGATTATAATCGGAGAAGAATACGGATATTAACGAAATAAAAAACTACAAGCCGTGAATGTTTCGGCATCCACGGCTTGTAACAGCGGCATAAAAATTATTTCTTGTTCTGACCGCTGTTCTGCTGAGTTTTATTCTGGCAGTTCTTCTGTTCTTTGTTCTGATTGTTCTGCTGAGTTTTGTTCTGGTTGTTGTTGTGCTTCATTTCTTGATTCTGCTTAAAATCCATTTTTAGCACCTCCCTTTGACCTTATTATTAACCTAAAATCAGGAATTATTCAAATGAATAAATTTTTATTAAAAATGAAATCACTTCTCGGTGATGAATACAACGATTTTTTAAAATTTTACGAGTCCGACAATTTCAGAGGACTTCGTGTAAACACATTAAAAACTACGCCCGAAAAGCTTTTGCCGTTGCTTAATTTTGAGGCTGAAAAAACGCCTTTTTGCAATGAGGGATACTATATTCCGCAAAATGTTACATCGCTCGGCAACAGCCCCCTTCATCATTGCGGTGCGTTTTATATTCAGGAACCGTCTGCTACTTCTGTTGTTGAAATGCTGGGGGTAGAAAAAGACGATTTTGTACTTGATTTATGTGCGGCTCCGGGAGGCAAGAGCACTCAGATTGCCGCAAAGCTCGGCAGAAGCGGACTTTTGTGGAGCAATGAGATTGTAAAAAGCCGTGCAAATATTCTTTTATCGAATATTGAGCGTATGGGCGTTTCAAACGCCGTAGTATCAAATTGCCATCCCGATGTTCTTTGTCAAAGGCTTGAAAACCGATTTGACAAAGTGCTGGTTGACGCTCCGTGCAGCGGCGAGGGAATGTTTCGCAAAAATCAGGAGGCACAAAATGAGTGGAGCGAAGAGCATGTAAAAAGCTGTGCTCAGCGTCAGCTCAATATTCTTGAGAGTGCAAAGCGGGCACTCAAGCCATCGGGCGTGCTTGTGTATTCGACCTGCACATTTTCTGTTGAAGAAAACGAGGGCGTCATCACTCGTTTTCTCGAGCAAAATCCCGATTTTGAGCTTGAGGACGCAGGTGTAAATTTCGGCCGCCCAACGCTTAAATATGCAAGACGAATATTTCCCATGGACGGAGGAGAGGGGCATTTTGCCGCAAGACTTCGAAAAAAAGGCGATAATGTAAAATCGCAAAACCCCGATGTATTGCCTGCAAAGGTCAGCAAAGAGACACTGGATTTTTATGACAGCTTGTTTTATGACCGTCCGTTCGGAGAAAATATAAGTGTTATAAATAACAAAATAATAATATTTCCAAGGAAATTTAATTTTGATGTAAAAGGCTTGTCTGTTTTACGCTGCGGAGTTATTCTCGGAGAAATTCTAAAAAACAGAATCGAGCCGCACCACAGTGTTTTTGCCGCCGCAAAGCTTGAAAACTGCAAGAGCTGTGTAAATTTCAAAGCAGACAGCGATGAAATAAAGGCGTTTATGCACGGCGAAGAAATTGCGGTGCCAAATGAGCTAAAGGGATTTACGGCAGTTTGTGTAAATTCTATGACGCTGGGGTTTGGAAAAGCGTCAAACGCAAGGCTTAAAAACAAATATCCGAAAGGTTTAAGAATTTTAAAATGAACAGATTATCCGATATAGGCACAATTAAAAGCATATTAAGCCGACACGGCTTTACTTTTTCAAAATCACTGGGGCAGAACTTTTTGATTAATCCGTCTGTCTGTCCGAGAATGGCAGAGCTTTCGGGAGCAAAAAAGGGCGTAGGAGTAATTGAGGTAGGTCCCGGAATAGGCGTGCTTACCAATGAGCTTTGCAAGCTTGCGGATAAGGTCGTTGCAATAGAGCTTGACAAAAGACTTTTGCCTGTGCTTGACGAAACCTTGTCAGAGTATGACAATTTAAAGGTAATTAATGCAGATGTTCTCAAAATTGACCTTAATAAGCTGATTGAGGATGAATTTTCGGGAATGAATGTCGTAGTTTGTGCCAATTTGCCTTACTATATCACTTCTCCCGTTATTATGAAGCTGTTGGAGGATAAACTCCCTGTTTCGGCAATTACCGTTATGGTGCAGAAAGAAGCGGCTCAAAGAATATGTGCCGAGGTGGGTTCCCGTCAGAGCGGAGCGGTTACCGTATCGGTTAATTATTACGCAAAGCCTGAAATGCTTTTTACTGTCAGCTCAGGATCATTTATGCCTGCACCAAAGGTTGACTCCGCTGTTATAAGATTAAATATCTTAACCGAGCCGCCTGTTAAGGTTTGTGATGAAAAGAAGTTCTTTTCTGTTGTTAAGGCGGCATTTTCTCAAAGACGGAAGGTTATTTCAAATTCTATAAGCTCAGGTTTGTCTGTTAATAAGGCAAAGGCTTCGGAAATTCTTGAAAAGTCGGGCGTTTTACCTACCGCAAGAGCCGAACAGCTTACCCTGCAAAATTTTGCAGATATTGCAAACAATCTTTAATAAAAGGGCGTTAAATTATGCGAAGCAGTACAAAAATGAACGGACTTTATAAAACGGGATTTATTTTGCTTATGGTATGTGTCGTATTACTTATCGCGGCGATAATTACCGCATATTTGTTTGAGCAAATATATTTTTCTGCTGTTTTTTCGGCTGGAGGATGTTTTTTGGCACTCATAGGTATAATTCTTGTTATGAAGAGCCAGCCTAAAAATAGTAAAGAAAAAAATAATTCGGACAGCGTGTAATAGGTTGACAGCTTTAAGTCGATATGATATAATACTATCATTCTAAAGGGGAGTAGTTCGCAGATAATCTGTGATATTAATCGTCAGTACATACCCGCTCGGGTATCGGTTATATCTTAAAGAACGAGACTTTTATTGCATGGACTTGGTGTCTTTCGCAATAAAAGTCTTTTTTATTTCCCCTAAAATCAACGGAGGAATATTATGAAGAATTGGTATCAGATGTCAAAGCAAGAGGTCTTAGACACCCTCGGCGTAACAAGTGACGGACTTCCATCCGACAAAGCTCGGGAGCTTTTAGAAAAGAACGGTAAAAATGTCTTGGACGAGGGCAAGAAAAAATCCGTTTTGCAGGTGTTTTTAAGTCAATTTGTTGATTTTCTTGTAATCATTTTGATAATAGCCGCAATAATTTCAATGTTTTCGGGCAATATCGAAAGCACTATTGTTATTTTTGCAGTTATTATACTCAATGCAATTCTCGGAACAGTTCAGCATATCAAGGCTGAAAAATCTCTCGAAAGCTTAAAATCTCTTTCTTCCCCCAGTGCAAAGGTAATTCGTGACGGGCAAAAGATTGAAATTGACTCAAAAGATGTTGTAGAGGGCGATATAATCGTTCTTGAGGCAGGCGACTTGATTGTTGCCGACGGCAGAATAATCAACAATTATTCACTACAGGTAAATGAAAGCTCACTTACGGGAGAATCAACAAATGTTGATAAGAGCGATGATATAATAAGCACCGAGGTTCCGCTTGCCGACAGAACAAATATGGTTTTTTCAGGAAGCCTTGTTACCTACGGCAGAGCTGTCGTTGCGGTTACTTCTACCGGAATGAATACGGAAATCGGCAAAATTGCCTCTCTTATGAATGCCGCAAAGGAGAAGAAAACGCCGCTTCAGCAAAGTCTCGACAAGTTCTCAAAAGTGCTTGCAACCGTTATTCTTATAATTTGTGCCGTTGTATTTGCCCTTAATATTTGGCAAAACTATTCGGTTGAGCCGATTGGTCTCAGCCAGCAAAAAATCTTGAATGCACTGATGTTTGCAGTAGCACTTGCAGTTGCCGCTATCCCCGAAGCACTAAGCTCGATTGTAACCATTGTGCAGGCTATGGGTACGCAAAAAATGGCGAGAGAAAATGCTGTAATAAAAGATTTAAAAGCTGTAGAGAGCCTTGGATGTGTGTCTGTAATCTGTTCCGATAAAACAGGAACGCTGACGCAGAACAAAATGACTGTTCAAAAAATCTATGTAAACGGCGAGAGTATCCGTGAGGACCAGCTCGATTTACAGTACGAAAGTCACAGACATTTGCTTTATGATATGGTACTTAATAATGATTCAAGTATCGTTGACGGGAAGGGAATAGGCGACCCGACGGAATATGCTTTGCTTGAAACTTTCAGGAATATGGGACTTGATGAAAATGTTATGAGAAGCGGAATTTCACGAGTGGAAGAAGTACCGTTTGACTCTGACAGAAAGATGATGAGTACCAAATATAAAATGCACGGTCAAAATCATATCCTTACAAAGGGTGCACTTGATGTTATACTCGACCGCTGCATTAGCATTGCAACAAAGGACGGGGTTCGTCCGATAACCGAAGAGGACAAAAAATTAATTCTTGAACAGAATGAAAAGTATTCAGAGGACGGCTTGCGTGTTCTTACATTTGCATATAAAGAGTCGGACGAAAAGCTCAGCATTGATACTGAATACGACTATATTTTCATAGGTCTTGTCGCTATGATTGACCCTCCCAGAGAGGAATCAAAGCAGGCTGTAGCCGATGCAATCCGTGCAGGTATAAGGCCGGTAATGATTACGGGTGACCACAAAATCACGGCAACGGCTATTGCAAAACAAATCGGAATTTTCCGTGACGGTGATATTTCAGTTACAGGTCTTGAGCTTGACGCTATGAGCGATGAAGAGCTCGATCAAAAGATTGAGAAAATCTCTGTTTATGCCCGTGTTTCTCCCGAAAACAAAATCAGAATAGTAGAAGCATGGCAGAGAAAAGGCAATATCGTGTCGATGACAGGCGACGGCGTAAACGACGCCCCCGCACTTAAAAAGGCTGATATAGGCGTTGCAATGGGAATAACAGGCACCGAAGTTTCAAAAGATGCCGCTTCGATGATACTTCAGGACGATAACTTTGCAACGATTATTAAAGCGGTTGCAAACGGAAGAAATGTATTCAGAAATATTAAAAACGCTATTCAATTTCTTCTCTCGGGCAATATGGCAGGTATTTTGGCTGTGCTTTACACTTCGCTTTTGGCACTTCCCGTACCGTTTGAGCCTGTTCATCTCTTGTTTATCAACCTTCTTACCGACTCCTTGCCGGCAATAGCAATAGGTATGGAAAAGCCCGAAAAAGATTTACTTTCGCAAAAGCCCCGTGACCCCAAAACAGGAATTATGACGAAGGATTTTATTGCCCGTATGTTCGGTCAGGGCGGACTTATAGCCGTTGTAACTCTCATTGCATTTTATATCGGCTTACAGATTAATGCCGCAACAGCAAGCACAATGGCATTTGCGACGCTTACGCTTGCAAGACTGTTCCACGGTTTTAACTGCCGCAGCAGTCACTCAATATTTAAGGTTGGTTTTACCTCAAATATCTACAGTGTGGGTGCATTCTTCCTCGGTGTATTTTTGCTTGCTTTTGTGCTCTTCGTTCCGTTTATGCACCCGCTTTTCAGCGTAGAAACACTCAATGCTGTTCAAATCGGCTTTATCGGACTTCTTGCCGTAATGCCTACGGTTATTATTCAGATTATTAAAGTTGTATTTGAGAAAATTAAGAAATAAATCCTTTCAATCTAAAAGCTGCGGTTGACAACAATCGCAGCTTTATTTATAATTAAATACAGAGATATTGATTTTGAAAGGGTAATTTATATGAATATTTGGCACGATATTTCACCCAAAAGAATTACAACCGAAAAATTTTATGCGGTTATTGAAATCTCAAAGGGCGGTAAAAATAAATATGAGCTTGATAAGGAAACGGGTCTTTTAAAGCTTGACAGAGTTTTGTTTACATCAACTCATTACCCTGCAAATTACGGCTTTATTCCCAGGACATACGCAGACGATGGAGATCCGCTTGATGTGCTTGTTTTGTGCAGTGAGCCTATTCAGCCTATGACGCTTGTTGAGTGCAAGCCTATCGGGGTTTTAAATATGATAGATAACAATAGCTGCGACGAAAAGATTATTGCTGTTCCCGTTAATGATCCTAACTATAATTTTTATAATGATATTAAGGAACTTCCCAGACATTATTTTGAGGAAATACAGCACTTTTTCCAGGTATATAAAACACTTGAGGCGGATAAGACTACATCGGTTACGGAAATTAACGGTGCAAAAAAAGCTAATGATATTATAAAAAAATCCATAGACAGCTACATAAAGGACTTTCAGCTTGCATAGTAATATTGCAAACCGTCACATAAAAAAAGCTTTATCGGTTGAGATAAAGCTTTTAATATATGTAGTATTAGCTTATATTTTAAAATCATCGGCAGTATATTGGTTCTTAAACGCCGAGGATTTAGGTGACCTCAAAAGAGGGTCATAACGAAAAGCTCTGCATTTATTGTTCTGAATACGCTTTCCTTTTTTGCAGTAAACTATTTCATTTTCTGCAGTGGAATTTTCACAGTATGCACAGTTGGGTATGATGTTTTCACCAAAAAGTTTCTTTTTCATTGTATTCACCCCCGCATAGGCTAATTATAGCATTATTCATTTCCTTTTTCAAGGAGATTTTTTGTCCTGTTCAACTACTTAAAAGTAAATTATTTACGGAGGCAGATATTTTGAAATTTTCATCTAAAAATATGTCGCTGAACTGTCAAAATGCGGTTCCTTATCTCACATATAATTCTTTGTCCGAAATAAAATTTATAAACCATGCATTTTCCACACGGCTGGGAGGAGTGTCCGAGAATGAATTTTATTCTATGAATTTGGCATTTAACAGGGGAGATAACCCTGAAAATGTCACGGAAAACTACAAAAGATTTTGCAAAAGTGCGGGCTTTGATTTTGACAGTCTGACTGCTTCTGCTCAGGACCATAACACTTTTGTCAGACCTGTAACTTTCGGCGACAGGGGAGTGGGAATATACAAGCCCCGTGACTTGGAAAGCGTTGACGCACTCATTACCAACGAAGCGGGGGTAACTCTTGTTACATATTACGCTGACTGCACCCCTTTATTTTTTGTAGATACAAATAAAAAAGTTATCGGGCTTGCTCATGCGGGCTGGAGGGGCACCGTGGGCAGAATAGGGGAAAAGGTGATACAAAAAATGAAAGAATGTTACTCAACGGATCCCCGTGATGTTACAGCGGCAATAGGTCCTGCAATTTCCGTTTGCTGTTATGAGGTCGATAAACCGTGTGCGGACAGGTTTTATGCATTAAATGACCTCGACTGCGAAAAGTTTGTATTTCCTAAAGATAACGGAAAATATATGATTGATTTGCTTGAAACAAACAGACAGATACTCGTAAATGCAGGCGTTAAAAATGAGAATATTACGGTTTCCGATGTATGTACAAATTGCAATAGCGATTTGCTTTGGAGCCACAGAGCAACCAAGGGTAAGCGTGGTACGATGTGTGCCTTTATGTGCATAAAGTAATTTTACATTTTTTCAATTATAAATTAAAATCTCTTATAATTTTAGAACAGAAAAAGAGAGTATTTAGATTTCTGTAATAATTTCTGCAAGATATTTCTGAATAAGTGTAGCGTCGTTTATTGTAACATCGCCGTCTTTGTCAGCGTCTGCACGCTCCAGCTGTTTTTCTGACAGCTCAATCATACCTGCAAGGTATTTTTTGATATATACAGCGTCGTTTATTGCGATTTCGCCGTCATCGTTTACATCACCGTACATAATGGGCTCAAGGTCTGCGATAGCGTTTTCAATAACAACTGCTGCGTCGTAAATATCCTTTATATCAGAACTTGTAACTGATTTTCCTGCTTCTATTGCGGCCTTAAGCTCGGCAAGATCCTCTTCGGAATGGGTACCGCTTGCGATGATCTCTTCGCCTTGCTTGATAGCTTGATCAAGTTTTGCTCTGTCTGACTTAACTATGGTGTAGCTGTCGTACTTCTCGTTTGTATCTGTTCTGTATGTGTCAACGGTTAGATGTCCGTTGTTGATTGATACGAGTGTATACGACTGAACTCCGTTTACGGCAAATGACTGTGCAATGTGCTCATTATAACCGGGCTTGTTGTTTTCATAGTTTTTGGAAGCCGTTGTGCTCAGCTCAAAATATACTGTTCCGTCAGGGTCATTAACGGTTACATTGTTTTGTGTAAGAGAGCTGTCATTTGATACATAGTTGTTGTCGTACATCTGGAATGAACGGGTGTAGTTGTGTCCGTGTCCTGTGAGAACAACATCTATGTCGTAATCGTCAATAATCGGATAAAGCTGTTCTCTGCACTCTTCAACCTCAGGGTCACTGTAGTGATCGGGATATCCGTAAATATCGTGATGGAAAGTTACGATTCTCCATTTTGCATACGGATTTGACTCGATAGCTTCTTCAATGCACTTGCGGTGTTCCTTTGCAATTACTTCATCGCTTTTTGATGATTTTAAAACAGCGTTTGAGTTAAGGTTAATAAACAATGTGTCGCCGTAAGAGAAGTAGTAGTCGCCTACTGCACTTGTTTCACCGTAGCTTGTCACATTAGGATTGTTGAAGTGCCAGCTTAAGTTCGGCACATCGCAGTCGTGGTTACCTGCCGTGGTGGCAATCGACATATTTCTTAGTACGGACGGTGCCATAAAACCTGCATACTGATCATATTCAAGGTTTCCGTCAACCTGATCACCCATACTGTAAATGAATGCCGCGTCGCCTGCTGTAGCAGTTGCAAGGTTCAGCGTATTTATCCAACGCTCAACATCGGCTTCACTGCCGCCGTTGCCGACGCCGATCTGAGGATCGCCTACTGCAATGAATTTAAAACCGTCTGTTGAATCAACCGTTGAGTAGTCGTAGCTTTGGCTCCAAGCCTCGTCGTCTACTTTGTATCTGTATTCATAATCCGTCGCATTTTCAAGACCTGTTGCAGTTACCTTGTTTGAATAATACTGTTTTCCGCTCGCTGTGTCGGCATAGGCTTTTTCAGATGTACCCGTAAAAGTCTGAGCGTCCGAAAACTCCGTGCCTTTTTTTGCAATCTGAACACTCGGAGTGCCCTGTGTCAGAGAATACCATGCAAAATTAAGCTCTGTTGAATCGCTGCCGGGGGCGAGCATTATCTGAGTAATATCTGTTCTGATCTGTTCCCAATTATCAAGTGCACTAGTACTTAATACAGAGCCCGTTAACATACAAGCGGAAACTGATAACGCCAAAACGGAAGAAATAAGCTTTTTAAATTTTTTCATTCGTTTTCGTTCCTTTCTTATTATGTGAAACGCACAATTAATATATCAGTTACCATTCGGTGATTAACTGTGCAATGTACTGTTGAATCTTTGTTGCGTCAAGTATTGTTATATCTGCACTGAAGTTAACATCGGCACGAATCAAAGCTTCACTGTCAAGAGCGGTTTCATCATAATCCGACAGATATTTCTGAAGGAGAGTAACATCCTTTACAGAAATTTTGCCGTCGTTATCAATGTCACCGAGATTTTTTCTACGCCGTTGATATAAGCGTTAAGGTCAACATATTCAGCTACATATCTGTAACCGCCGTTCTTTTCGTATTTACTTGAAAGATCCATTTTCAAAAGCTTTCCGCTTTCAAATGTTGACATACTGTCCGTCTGTTCGCCGCCCTGTGTTCCTTCTTTTCCGTTACTGAAATTAAAGCCTGTTGCGTCATCGGGGAGAGTGCAGTAGTAAATGTTTTCAGAGCCTTCCATAAGCTTTGCCTGAACACCTGGGAATGCAGGACAAGCAGTTACATCAGATGAGTTGCCCCACCAGTAACAATATACTTCGTCCCAGCCTGCATTATTAACAAAGTAAATCTTTCGGGGAGTGTAGGTTTCAACAGTTCCGCCGTAGCGAATTCCGTTGTTTTTCTCAGTTGTGATTTCAGGATCGGCAACAAACATATTTCCGTTTACCGTGAGGTTATCACCTGTGATAGAATCTGTCTGGAATTTGTTTCCGTCTTCGTTGCTTCCGTCGTTAAAGTTAAGTCCTGTTGCGTCAACGGGTAAGTCAACTCTGTAAACATCTGCTGAACCGGGTGCAAGAGAAATTTTAACACCGGGGAACGCAGGACATTCTGTGGTGCTGCCCCACCAGTAAGCATATACATTTTCCCGGCCTACTGTGTTTTTGAAGTAATAATAATTTCCGTCCTCGTTTTCTTCCACGAGTTCATCTAATGCTGTCTGAAGCAATGTTGTCTGTTCATCAATCATTGCCTGTGTAGAAGTAGGATTGTCATATACCATTTGTGCATTTGCAGCTACTGCAACTACATTTTGATATGAAGATGCAGTGTATAAACTTTCATCAAGAGCATTTGCCTCATCAAGCAACGCACCCAGTGCTGTTCTGTCTACTCCGACAGTTACTTTTCCTGCAACGATGTTAGACGACGGGAAATTAACCTTTGTTTCAAGTCCCGAATACATCTGAACAGGTGTTGCCTTTACATTTATTTGTGCTGCGTCCTCGGCAACAACCTTGAAAGGAAATGTTGCAAGTGTTTTTGCACTTGTAAAATCAAGATCCTCGGCGGTTGAATATACAAGACAAAGCTCGCCCTCTGATGTAACATTAGCAGTCATATTTTCGTCAAGCTCTGTAAGTATCGGCTCAATAACGCCGGGGTCATAGCTTACTGTAATTATGTAGCCGCACATGGTTTCAACATTCTGAAGTGTGATGTTTAAATCAAATGTCGAATCTAAATCTGCTGACGCATTTTCAACCGTAATAATGGGTTTGCCTTCTTCTACGCTGCCGGAAAGTGCTTTTTCAAGCGAAGTAAATTCTCCCGAGTTAGCTGTTTCGCCGCTTGCGAGTGCATTGATGATGTAGCAGTCTGAAATGCCGGTCACAATGCTCTGTGTAGCAAGATTGCTTGTTTGTTCTTCTTTTGAACCGTCACCGTAAGCTGCGTCTCCGTTGTTGAATTTAAAGTTTGTTGTGTTCATCGGAAGTTCTGCGTAGTATACATCTTCGCTTCCGTCAACAAGACTCATCTCAACTCCCGGCCACACGGATACTGTGTCGCCGCCCCAATAGTGAACAAAAACATGATCCCAGTCCGCACTGTTTTTTGCATAAACAGTAAAGCTTGTGAGCTTGTGATACACATATGTATATGATGTTGTATCTGTACCGTTAGATGCTGTAAGTGTGAGTGCAACGTCGGTGTCAATAGGAGTTTTGTCGCCGATTGTAATTATTTCTCCGTTTTCAAAGGGGATTTCTTCACCGTTGTCGATTCTGTATGTTGCTGTTGTTGCGTTATAGCAGTTTAGTCTTACCGACTTTTTGCCTACAAAGTTAAACACACCTGAATCCGTTGCAACTTTTGGCTTGTCGGTGTTGTAGGGTTCCCAGTGACCCTGTGCGTTTTTGGTTTCCACATCGCTGTCGATAATGTAAATCATATCACCGCCGCTTATTGCAATATCGCCTGTCTGCCAGTCACGCTGCATACCTGTGTTAAAAATAATGTCTGTCTGATCTTCCGGAATTACATAGGAGTAAATGTCCTCTGTGCCTTCTACAAGCGTCATATGCTCACCGACCCACGGTGTGTGTTCACCGTGAGTACCGCCCGTTACATAAACGCCGGGGAGCACCGTTTCACCTGTAGTAGTGCAGTGCAAAAAGGTATATGGATGTACACCCAATGAATATAAAAATAAACTTAAAAAAGAATAAATTTATGCTAATACAAAAAATGACTGCCTCAAAATCTGAGACAGTCATTTTTGATTGGTGTGCTTTATGCTGTTTTTCCTGTGTAAAGCTGGTAATACTTACCTTTTTGTTCAAGCAGCTGGTCGTGGGTTCCTTTCTCAATAATACGGCCGTGCTCAAGTACAATGATACAATCCGAATTCATTATAGTTGAAAGCCTGTGGGCAATAACAAAAGTCGTTCTGCCTTTCATTAGTTTATCCATACTGTCCTGAACGATTTTTTCTGTTCTTGTATCAATAGAACTTGTTGCTTCGTCAAGAATCAGTGCAGGTGGATCTGCAACGGCAGCTCTCGCTATAGCAAGCATCTGTCTTTGTCCCTGACTTAAATTTCCTCCGTCGCTTTTCAGGATCGTATTATATCCTTCGGGGAGCTGACGGATAAAGGTATCTGCGTTTGCAAGTTTAGCTGCCGCAATAACCTCTTCGTCGGTAGCGTCAAGTTTTCCGTATCTGATGTTATCCATTACAGTGCCTGTAAACAAATGCGTATCCTGCAATACAATGCCGAGAGAACGCCTTAAATCTGATTTCTTAATCTTGTTAATGTTAATTCCGTCGTATCTGATTTTACCGTCCTGAATATCATAAAATCTGTTTATCAGGTTTGTAATTGTTGTTTTACCTGCACCTGTGGAACCGACAAAAGCGATTTTTTGACCGGGATTTGCGTAAAGCTTTATGTTGTGGAGTACCATCTTATCGTCATTGTACCCGAAATCAACATCGTCCATTACAAGTGCACCTTCAAGCTCTTTGTATTCAACTTCTCCCGTTGCCTGGTGAACATGCTTCCATGCCCAAAGTCCGGTATGCTCTTTTGTTTCAATAAGCTTGCCGTTTTCTCTTTTTGCGTTTACAAGAGTTACATATCCGTTATCTTCTTCGCTTTTCTCATCAAGCAAATTGAATATACGCTCTGCACCTGCAAGAGCCATGATAATACTGTTGAATTGCTGGCTCACCTGATTTATCGGCTGTGTGAAATTTTTGTTAAATGTCAAGAAGCTTACGAGCATACCCAGTGTAAATCCTGCAAAGTTTGACAGTGCAAGCAAGCCGCCCACTATTGCACAAAGAACATAGCTGACATTGCCTATCTGAGCGTTAATAGGCATAATGATATTGGCGAATTTATTTGCGTTATAAGAGCTGTGAAAGAGTTTGTCGTTGAGTTTTTTGAAATCCTCGATATTCTTTTTTTCATGGTTAAATACCTTAACTACTTTTTGACCGTTCATCATTTCCTCGATATATCCGTTTTCAGCACCGAGGTCGATTTGTTGTGCCAAGAAGTATTTTCCGCTCTTTCCCGCAAGTTTTCTTGATATGAGCAACATGATAAACACTATAACAAGAGTGAGAATTGTAAGCGGTATGCTGAGAAAAATCATACTCGCAATTACGGAAATAATTGTGATAACACTCGAAAATACCTGAACCAAGCTTTGGCTTATCATTTGGCGAAGCGTATCAACATCGTTTGTATATACACTCATAATATCTCCGTGCTTGTGAGTGTCAAAATATTTTATGGGAAGGCTCTCCATATGGGAAAAGATGTCGCATCTTAGATCACGCATAGTACCCTGTGTGACATATACCATAATTCTTGAATATGCATAAGTTGATACAACACCGAGTAAATAAAATGCGGCTACTTTTCCGATTGCCAAAAGCAGCGGCGTAAAGTCCGGATTGGGTGTACCGATTAAAGGTTCAATGTAATCATCAATAAGTCTTTGTATAAACAGAGTGCCTTGAACATTTGCAAAAACACTGATAAAAATACATATGAATACTACTATAATCTGTAATTTGTGCTTTTTAAAGATTATTCCGAGCAGGCGTTTAAATACTTTCATGGGATTTTCAACTTTTTTACCTGCCGCATTACCGTTTCTCATCGGGCCTCTCATATTACAACTCTCCTTTCTTGTCAAAATCGCCGTGTCCTTTGGTTTGGGCTTCAAATATCTCTTTGTAAATTTCGTTTGATTCTACAAGCTGCTCATGTGTTCCCATTGCGTTGATTTCTCCGTTATCCATTATAATTATTTTATCTGCGTGTTCGACGCTTGATATTCTCTGTGAAATAATTATCTTAGTAGTATTCGGAATTTCGTTTTTAAAGGCGTTTCTTATCCTTGCGTCGGTTGCAGTATCTACAGCACTTGTCGAGTCGTCCAAAATAAGTATTTTCGGCTTTTTAAGCAAAGCTCTTGCAATACATAATCTTTGCTTCTGACCGCCCGATACATTTGTACCGCCCTGTTCAATATAAGTATTGTATTTATCGGGGAATGTTTGAATAAAATCATCTGCACACGATAATTTGCACGCTTCAATACATTCTTCCTCGGTTGCGTTTTCGTTTCCCCAACGAAGATTATCAAGTATTGTTCCGCTGAACAATACATTGTTCTGAAGCACAACCGAAACCTCGTTTCTGAGTGTTTCAAGGTCATAAGTGCGGACATCTTTGCCGCCGACCTTTACAACACCGCTGCTTGCGTCATAGAGCCTGCCTATGAGATTTACAAGGCTTGTTTTTGAGCTTCCCGTTCCGCCGATAATACCAACGGTTTCTCCCGATTTAATTGATAAATTAATATTGTCAAGCACAGGCTTTTCGCTTGTTGTGCTGTAGCTAAATGATACATTTTCAAAATCAATGCTTCCGTCTTTAACGCAATAGTCGGGATTTTCGGGATTTTTCAGCGTAGAATTTTCGTTCAAAACTCCTGAAATTCTCTTTGCACTTGCAAGGCTCATTGTAATCATAACAAATACTATTGCAACCATAAGCAAGCTCATAAGAATATTCATACAATAGGTAAGCATACTTGTAAGCTCGCCTGTTGTAAGTTCACTGCCGACTATCATATTTGCACCGATCCAGCTTATTGCGATTATTGAACCGTAAACCGTGAGCATCATAACGGGGGATACGGAAACCATTGCTTTTTCTGCTTTTACAAATAGTCTATAGAGATTATTGGCAGCTTTGTTAAACTTTGATACCTCGTAGTCTTCTCTGACAAAAGCTTTAACAACTCTGATCGCCGACACATTTTCCTGTACGCTTGCGTTAAGTTCATCATACTTATCAAATACCTGAGTGAAGTATTTGCTTGTTGCTTTAAGCAAAAATATAAGGACAATTCCCAGAAATAAGATTGATACAAGATAAACGCTTGCAAGCTTTGCGTTGATGATAAATGTCATCGTCATTGCACAAATAAGACTGAACGGTGCTCTGAAGCACATTCTTAAGATCATTTGGTATGCGTTTTGAACATTTGTTACATCTGTTGTCATTCGTGTGACAAGTCCTGCGGTTGAGTATTTATCAATATTTGCAAAGGAGAATGTCTGTATATTTTCAAACATTGCAAGACGCAGATTTTTAGCAAAACCTGCCGACGCTTTTGCACCGTAAATACCTCCCATAATTCCTGCAAACAGTCCTATAAGAGCACATAATCCCATCCATAAGCCCGTGGTTATTATGTGGTTCATATCTCCCTTGTTAATTCCTTCGTCAATCATGGACGCCATCAGCAAAGGTATGAGCGTTTCCATTACAACTTCCAAAATCATAAACAGGGGAGTTAACAATGATTCTTTTACAAATCCTTTTATATGTTTTGCAAGGGTTTTTATCATAATATACTCCTTCCTCCTTTTATTTCGCCTTTTTGAATTCAAGACCGTGTCTGAGCTTGTTTGCAAGCTTAAAAAAACATTCCCGCTCTTCTTCGCTGAGAATATTGTTTACGCATTGTTCATTTTCTTTAAATGCGTTTTCTATAACGGTACCTATCTGTTTACCCGAATCTGTGAGCGTTATTTTTTTAAGTCTTGCGTCGCTGTCAACCGATGTTCTGTATATATAACCCTTTTTTTCCATCAGTTTTAAAATGTTTGTTACCGTAGACGGAGATATTGCAAATTTACATTCTATATCCTTTTGAAATATATCTCTGTCTAAGTTGTTAATAAGGTAGCCGATTATCCAGCCGTGCATTACCGTTACCTTGTCGAGCCCCGCTTTTGATGCGGCGGTAAAAATCTTTCGCTGTAAAAGATGATTTATCGCTTTAATCTCATGCCCTATGGAATCGTTAGGTGATAATTCCTTCATACTGTCGCCTCCAAATGCTTCTATATAAAATAGTTTTATATAGAACTAATTTATATAATTATAACATTTACAACTTAAATGTCAACCGCTAAAGTTTTGTTTTCACACGATTTTCAAATTTACTACATTTTATATAATTATAATATCCGTTATTTGTTTTTTACATTAAAATTTTCCATTAGTATAATGAGTGTGCCATTGCGTTATATGCACCAAAACGCAAAATACTTTGCAAAATAAATAATTTATGATAAACTAACAGTGTAATTTGCTGACAGACGGGAGGAAATTATGAATAACAGTTTGATTAATAAAATGCGAATTTCAGTTTACATACTGTGTCTGACTATTTGTGTTAATGTATTTTGCTCATGTTCCTTTCTTCAAAGCGGTTTTAACTTTAACAGCGATAGTTCCCTTAGCCGATCACCGTTAAATATACATTTTCTTGATGTCGGTCAGGGAGATTCCGTTTTTATTGAATTGCCCGACGAAAAAACTATGCTTATCGACTCGGCTGAGAGTGGGTACGGCGAGGGGATAGCACATTATATTGAAGACTGCGGGTACGAAAAAATTGATTACCTTGTCGCAACTCACCCTCATGCAGACCACATAGGAGGAATGACCTACATCGTTGATAATATGAATATTGAGTCTGTCTATATGCCAAAGGTTCAGACAAATACAAAAACCTATGAGAAGTTGCTCGATTCAATTTATGACAATAATCTTAAAATTAATGCGGTCGATGCAGGATATATAATTTCTGATACAGATGAATATAAAATCGAAGTTTTGGCACCTCTTGATATTGACGAGAGTAATCTTAATAACTGTTCGGCAGTAATAAAGCTTACCTATGAGAGCAGCAGTTTTTTATTTACGGGTGACGCCGAAACAGAGGAGCTTTACAGCATTACAGATGATGTTGCCTGCGATGTTTTAAAGGTGGGTCATCACGGAAGCGATACTTCGTTATCCGAGGAGTTTTTACAAAAATCAAAGCCTGATTATGCAGTAATCTCGGTGGGCAAGGATAATCAATACGGTCATCCCGACGATTCGGCTTTGAAGCTGCTTGAGCAATTTGACTGCAAAATTTACAGAACCGACACAGACAAAACTATTGTAGTTTCATCCGACGGATATGAAATAAGTGTCAAAAGCGGATTACAGTCTATTAAGGAGAGCTAAATATGAAAAGGTTTACTGTTGACAGAATTGAAAACGATAAGGCAGTTCTTGAATGTGAAAACGGAGATTTTGTATGCCTTGATTTAAAATATCTTCCCGAAAATATTAAGGAGGGTGATGTTTTTAAATTTGAGCAAAACAGCTGTTTCCTCGACAAAGATGAAACAGAAAGAAGAAGCAGAAAAATTAAAACACTTATGGATTCTCTTTTTGAATAAATCTTCACATAAAAACTTAATACTGCGAACAAAATGAGCCGACTTTTTGCCGGCTCATTTTTGTTTGATATATCAAAGCATATTTTCGGTTATACAATAATATATTTATTATATAAAATCAAAAGGAGAGATAAATATGGAGTTAAATCAGGAAAACCGTATGTTCTGCACATCAATAACCGTGCTTGATACGGTTGCCGAACAGCTCGCCGATGTTGACCTAACCTTGCCGGATTATTGCCCGGATATTGAGAAGATTATTAAATGCACATTAACACCTAAAATTCAGTCAAAAACCTTATCCGCAGGACAGCTTCAGATTGACGGTTCATGCGTTGTAAATGTAATGTATGTAGACAGTTCCAAAAAGACAATCAGATGCTGTGAGCAAAGCGTCAATTTTTCGCAGAGCTTTTCAGTCAAAGATGTACCCGACAATCCTGTAATAATTACAAAAACAAAATCAGAATACATAAACTGCCGTGCTTTGAGTCCTCGACGAGTTGTGATGCACGGGGCTTTTTCGCTGTATGCAAAAGTCAAAGCAAGTACAAAGACAAGTATATATTATTCTGATGATCCAAAGCTTGAGTCTTTAAGAAAAAATGTCAGCTGCTCCGATTTAAAATCTCTGTGTCAGGAACAATTCAATGTTTGTGAGGAAGTTTCTGTAGCAGATAAGCCTGCAATAGAATCGATTATAAGATCGTCTGTTGATGTTAGCATAACAGATGTTAAGGCTGTTACAGGCAAACTCATGATAAACGGAGAAATTAATCTCAAGCTTTTGTATATAAGCGATGTCGAAACCGGCAACATTGAGAAAATTGATTACCTTATTCCCTTTAATCAGATTATCGACTGCGAGGGAGTAGACGAAAAAACAATTAACAATGTTGAATGCGAAGTTTTGTCCTATGACATACGGCTTAAAAACGATATGCTGTCGGAAAAACCCTCGATAATTGTCGATATTATGCTGTGTATTACCGAAGAAGGCTTCTTGCTGCGCGATGAAGAAATCACTGTTGATTCATATTCTGTCTATTGTGCTTCAAAACCTCAGTTCCAGCAGCTTGCAATCTCAAACGAGGTTACACCCGTAAATGAGAGCCAAATGGAAAAGCTTGCAGTCAAAATCGACGACGGAAAAATAACAAAAATATTAGATATTTATGCCGATGATATTACCTGTGAACAGAGTAATTCCGATGACGGATTAAAGGCGGGCGGAAAAATAAACCTATGCATTATTGCCTACAACGAGGAAAATTTCCCTGTAATAATAGAGCGTACCTTTGATTACGAGCACAGGTTTAATCTGTCGCAGGACTACAATTCCTTCAGAAATATCTATCCACATCTTTCAAGCATCAGCTATAGACTTGCAGATGACAACACCATAGAGATAAGGTGCGAGATAAAGCTGTGTGCCTGTGCGGAAAAAACCGAAAAGGTAAAGGCAGTATCATCAATGGAATTATTTGAAGATAAATTAACAGCAGGTGACGATTGTGCGTTGACCTTGTATTATGCTAAACAGGGCGAGAGCCTGTGGGATATTGCAAAAGCTCATAACACACGGCTTAACTTGCTTTTATCGGAGAATTCTTCGGAAAATATAACGCTTGACAGCTCACAAATGCTGTTAATTCCGAAAATATAGGAGGAATACAATGGAAGAGAGAAATGTTTATCAGGATATTTCCAGACGAACCGACGGAGATGTTTATATCGGCGTAGTAGGACCCGTAAGAACAGGCAAATCAACATTTATAAAACGCTTTATGGATTCGCTGGTGCTTCCTAATATTAAGGACGAGAGCATATACAGAAGAACAGTCGATGAACTTCCCCAGTCCTCAGCCGGCAGAACAATAATGACGACAGAGCCGAAGTTTATTCCCGAAGAATCGGTAGAGATAAATCTCGGCAGCAATACAACCTTTAAGGTGCGTATGATAGACTGCGTAGGCTATATTGTCGACAGTGCACTCGGATACAGCGAAGAGGATATGCCGAGAATGGTTAAGACGCCGTGGTTTGACAAGGAAATTCCGTTTGACGACGCCGCCGAAATCGGCACAAAAAAGGTTATAACCGATCATTCCACAATAGGTCTTGTGATTACGACAGACGGTTCTTTCAGCGAAATTCCCAGAGAGGATTATGTTGAGAGCGAACAGAGGGTAATCAACGAGCTAAAAGAAATCAACAAGCCTTTTATTGTTCTTCTCAATTCCGTAGACCCCGAGGCGGAGCATACGGTAGCTTTGGCGGCAGAAATGTCAAAGCAGTACGGTGTGCCTGTATTGCCTGTAAGCTGTATGGAGCTGAGTGAAAACGAAATTAAAAGAGTTCTTGCACAGCTGTTATTTGAATTTTCGATAAAAGAAATAAAGGTTGATATTCCTCGCTGGGTTGTAAAGCTTGACAAAGATCATTGGCTGAAATCAAAAATTTTTCAGGCGATAAAGGAATCTGCCCAAAAGATTGAGAAAATCCGTGAGGTTCAGCAAACGATTCATGAGCTTTCACAATGTGAATATATAAATACTGCACAGCTTACAAACCTTGATCTGGGCAGAGGTGTTGCGACAATTTCCCTCGGCATAGATTCCGCTCTGTTTTACAAGGTGCTTTCCGAACAGACCGAGATAGAAATCAAAGACGAATTTGAACTGCTTGAATGTATTAATAAGCTCTCCAAAAAGCAGAAAGAGTTTGACAAAATTGCTCAGGCATACGAGCAGGTTCAGGAAACGGGATACGGAATTGTTATGCCCACAATCGACGAGCTCTCCCTTGAAGAACCGCAGATTATCAAGCAGAGCGGAAAGTACGGAATACGGCTCAAAGCAAGTGCTCCGTCTATCCATATGATGAAAATCGAAACAAAAACCGAGGTTACTCCGATAGTCGGTTCCGAACAGCAGTCGGAGGAGCTTGTGTCGTATCTGTTAAAGGAGTTTGAGGAGAGCCCCGAAAAGATATGGGAGAGCAATATTTTTGGTAAATCGGTTCACGAGCTTGTAAACGAAGGTCTGCACAATAAGCTTTACAGAATGCCGTCTGACGCAAGGAGAAGAATAGGGGAGACAATTGAAAAAATAATCAACGACGGCTGTAACGGCTTGATATGCATAATAATTTAATCTACTGCAAATTGGTAGAAATTATTTTACAGTGCATTAAATTTAATAAATTGTTCTTAAAAATAAAGTGCTGCTGCAAACTTTGCAACAGCACTTTTAATTATATTAATTCTACTCAATAATTATAATATGTCAATGTGTTCACCGTTTAGTGCCTTGTTCATGCTTCTTACGGCACAAAACTTTCCGCACATCGAGCAGGTGTCGTCGTGTTCGGGCTTTCGGTCATCTCTGATTTTTTTAGCGGTTTCGGGATCTATTGCACATTCCCACTGTGCCTCCCAGTCAAGCTTTCTTCTTGCGTCTGCCATTTTATCGTCAATATCTCTTGCACCTCTTACGCCTTTTGCAATATCTGCTGCGTGTGCCGCAATTTTTGAAGCAATAATGCCTTGTTTAACATCTTCGACATTCGGCAGGGCGAGATGCTCGGCAGGGGTAACATAGCACAAAAATGCTGCACCCGATGCAGCTGCAATCGCACCGCCGATAGCTGATGTAATATGGTCATAGCCCGGTGCAATATCCGTTACAAGCGGTCCGAGCACATAAAACGGTGCACCGCCGCAAATTGTGCTTTGCAGCTTCATATTTGCTTCTATCTGATCCATCGGCATATGACCCGGACCCTCTACCATAACCTGAACATCCTTTGCCCATGCACGCTTTGTAAGTTCTCCGAGCCTTACAAGCTCTTCAATCTGACAAACATCGCTTGCGTCAGCAAGACATCCGGGACGGCAGGCGTCACCAAGTGAGATTGTTACATCATATTCACGGCAAATATCGAGAATTTCGTCATAGTATTCATAAAACGGATTTTCGTTTCCCGTCATACACATCCATGCAAATACAAGCGAACCGCCGCGGGAAACGATGTTCATTTTTCTTTTGTGCTTTTTAATTTGCTCTATTGTTTTTCTTGTAATTCCGCAGTGAAGCGTCACAAAGTCAACGCCGTCTTCGTGAAGTCTTACAACATCTATAAAATCCTGAGCAGTTAAGGTGTCAAGGTCACGCTGATAATGAATAACGGAATCGTAAACAGGCACCGTGCCTATCATTGCGGGACATTCGCTTGTCAGCTTTCTTCTAAACGGAATTGTATCTCCGTGAGAAGATAAATCCATAATGGCGTGAGCACCCATATTAACGGCTTCCATAACCTTTTGCATTTCAATGTTATAATCCTTGCAGTCGCGTGAAACGCCGAGATTTACATTGATTTTGGTTGTGAGCATAGAGCCGACTCCCTGCGGGTCAATGCAGGTGTGGCGTTTGTTTGCACAAATAGCAACCTTGCCCTGTGCCACAAGCGGCATAAGCTCTTCGACCGTCATTTTTTCTTTTTTTGCAACCGCCTCAAGCTCCTTTGTAACAATTCCCTTTTTGGCAGCTTCCATTTGTGTAGCGTATTCTCTCATTTTATCAGACCTCTCCTTGTAAGATTTTATAATTATGTGCTAGCGGTCCACTTCCGTGTCCGAGATTCAGCCCTGCTTTTATTGCACCTGTAAGATATTCTTTTGCAAGTTTCACTGCGTTTTCCATGTCTTCTCCCAGAGCCAAAAAGCTTGCTATCGCACTTGAAAGCGTACAGCCTGTGCCGTGAGTGTTTGTGTTATCTACCTTTTGGCCTTCGTACCAAATGATTTTTCCGTTATAAAACAGTACATCGTTTGAGTCCTCAACGCTGTGACCGCCCTTGCAAAGTACCGAGCAGCCGTATTTTTTGCCTATAATTTTGCAAACCTGTTCCATATCGGCTTTGTTATGTATTGAAATGCCCGAAAGTATTTTCGCCTCGGGAATATTTGGAGTGATTAAATCGGCAAGAGGAAAGAGTAATTCTTTCAGAGAATTAACAGCTTCCTCCTTAATGAGCCTTGAACCGCTTGTCGATACCATAACGGGGTCAACAACGATGTTTTTTGCACCGTATCTTTTAAGTGAGTCGGCAATCACTTCAATTATTCCAGTATCCGAAATCATTCCCGTTTTTACTGCGTCGGGAAATATATCGCTGAAAATACAGTCGAGCTGTTTTTGTAAAAAGGCGGGGGATACTTCCAAAATGTCCGTTACACCTAAGGTGTTCTGTGCGGTCAGAGCAGTTATCGCACTCATACCGTAGACACCTAAACAGCACATTGTTTTAAGGTCGGCTTGTATTCCTGCACCGCCGCTTGAGTCGCTTCCCGCAATGGTTAAAGCCGTTTTCATTTTGAGGTTATTTTCCATTTACAATCTCCTCAATTTTTCTTCTTAATTCTAATGTAGAATTATAAATGTCTTTTTCGGCAAAAATTCCGCTCACAACAGCCACGCCCGAAATTTTTGTGCCTTTAAGATTCAGAATGTTGTCTTTTGTGATGCCGCCGATAGCCGTAACGGGAATGTTGACACTGCCGCAAATTTCATTGAGCGTTTCAATGCTCATCTTTACTGCGTCGCTCTTTGTGCTTGTGCCGAAAACCGCTCCGCTTCCGATGTAATCGGCACCGCAATTTTGGGCAATAACAGCTCGTTCTACGGTTCGTGCGGTAGCACCGATTATTTTGGAATTTCCGAGTATATCTCTTGCTTTTTCTATATCCATATCGCTCTGACCGAGATGTACTCCCTCGGCGTCAACAGCTTTTGCAACATCAACATTATCGTTTATTATAAGCGGTACATTGTAACGCCTGCAAAGAGAATGAATTTTTTCCGCTTCTTCGCAAAATTTATCAAATTCAAGTTCTTTTTCACGAAGCTGTAAAAGCGTCGCACCGCCCCTAAGTGCTTTTTCAGCATCTTCTTCAAGCGTTCTGACGCCAAGCCAGTGTCTGTCAGTGACGGCGTAAAGCAAATATTTGTGTCTGTCGTTTTTCATCGCATAATTATCCTTTATTTTTTTTACAAGCTCTTGCGGGTTGTTGCTTTTCATAAGTGACGACATAACGCATACGCCGCTGAAATTGTTTTTCTGTACTTTTGATAATTCCAATACAGAATTATCATTGATTCCGCCTATTGCGTAAACGGGTATGCTTACACAGGTGCAAATTTCATTTAAGAATTTAATTCCTCTCGGCTCAAGTCCTTTTTTGCAGTCGGTCGCAAAAATATGACCTGCTATAACATAATCTGCACCTTTTTTTTCAGCGAGAACAGCGTCATCTGTTGAATGTACGGAAGTACCGATTTGCTTAAAACCCTTTAAACCGTCTGCATAAGTTAAAAAAATGGAAAAGGAAAGATGAACATACGGTATTTCAAGCTTTAAAGCAACATCAAAAAAGTTGTGAATAATGAGCTTTTTGCCGTGTTTTCGGCAGATTTTCTGCACCTTTTGAGCAAGCAAAAAATATTCGTTTTCGGTTAAGTCTTTTTCACGCAGGATTATCGCCTCAACATCGCTTTTTGCAATGTCTTCAACGGATTTAAAAAAATCCCTGCTGTCAGCCCTCGATGTAACACTTATCACATTAAACATAGATGTAATCACTCATTACAGGCTGCATTCCGTTTTTGCAAAGTGCGTCATATACCTGTTTTACATTTCTTGAGTCAGATATTTCAAACTGCTCGTCACCCTTTTTTTCTCCGTCTGAATGTCCGCCGATTCCTACATCAACACCGGCTGAAATTTTAGTAGCGGCAATTTGTACAATGTTATCACGAAAACGCTGACATTCACGGGTGGAAATCGTAATGCTTGCAAACGGCATAAACAGTCTGTAAGCACAGATAACCTGCAAAAGCTGAGGCTCGTGAACATCCTTGGGATTGATTTTGTCGTTGTTGATTATCGGTCTTAAACGGGGGCATGAAAACGCAATCTCTGCGTGCGGGTATTTACGCTGAATAAGATAGGCGTGCATACCTGTTGCAAAAGCGTCTTTTCTGAAATCGGAAAGACCCAAAAGTGCGGCAAAGCCTACTCCACGCATTCCGCCCATTAACGCACGCTCCTGTGTTTCAAGACGATAAGGGTAAACCCTTTTGTGACCTGCAAGATGCAAGGTTTCGTACTTGTCGGAATTATAGGTTTCCTGAAACACGGTTACATAATCGGCACCGCATTTTTGAATGTAGCTGTATTCGTCGCTGTTCATGGGATAAACTTCAAGTCCCACTACCTTAAAATATTTTCTTGCGATTTTGCAGGCTTCGCCTATGTATTTTACATCGCTCATTTTTTTGCTTTCACCCGTGAGCAAAAGCACTTCCTGCAAGCCTGTTTTTGCAATAGCCTGCATTTCCTTTTCAATTTCTTCGTAATTGAGCTTTGCACGGTGAATTTTGTTGTGACAGTTAAATCCGCAGTAAATGCAGTAGTTTTCGCAGTAGTTGGAAATATACAGCGGTGTAAACATATTGATAGAGTTGCCGAAGTGCTTTCTTGTTTCAAGTCTTGCCTGCTGTGCAATTTCCTCTAAAAACGGCAGAGCGGCAGGAGAGAGAAGAGCCTTGAAGTCCTCTTCTGTTTTGGTTTCGTGTTCAAGAGCAAGCTTTACATCCTCCGCAGTATATTTTGCAGGGTCATATGCGTTCATTTCAGCAATAACTCTGTCTTTAATATCAGAGTCTATCTGCTCCATATCGGGAAGATACTCCATATGATTAGTTCTTTGTTCCATTGTTAAAAACCTCAATTCTCAAGAAATCCCGTAAGAGGAGAGGACGCACTGGCACCGTTTTCGATAACTCTGCCGAGTCCTGCAAGATATGCCTGTCTGCCTGCTTCGATTGCTTTTTTGAATGCTTCTGCCATTTGCACAATATCTCCGGCAGTTGCAATAGCCGTGTTTGCCATTACAGCCGCAGCACCCATCTCCATTGCCTCGCACGCCTGCGACGGCTTGCCGATTCCCGCGTCAACGATTATCGGCAAATCTATCTCGTCAATCAAAATTTTGATAAATTCCTTTGTGCAAATACCCTTGTTTGAGCCGATAGGTGCGCCGAGCGGCATTATAGTTGCAGCTCCTGCGTCACGCAGACTTCTGGCAACATTTAAGTCGGGATACATATAAGGCATAACAACAAAACCCTCTTTTGCAAGAATTTCCGTAGCCTTGATGGTTTCATAGTTGTCGGGCAAAAGGTATTTTGAGTCCCTGATAACCTCGATTTTAATAAAATCGCCGCAGCCGACTTCCCTTGCGAGTCTTGCAATTCTCACTGCTTCATCTGCGTTTCTCGCTCCCGATGTATTGGGCAGAAGAGTTACATTTTTCGGAATATAGTCAAGTATATTTGCCACATTTCCCGTTGCCGCTCTGCGAAGTGCAAGTGTTATAATTTCAGCTCCTGCGTTTTCCACTGCCGCTTTAATAAGGTCAAGCGAATATTTGCCCGAGCCTAAAATAAATCTTGAATTAAATTCGTGACCGCCTATAATCAGCTTGTCGTTTTCCATTTTGTTACTTCCTTTACACATCATATTTTTCGAGAATTAACCTTAAAATTGTATTTGCCTGATGGGCAGCACAAACGGTAACTCTCGGTGACATCAGACCGTTGCCTTTTACGGCACCGCTTTTTTCGTCGCCGCAAATATAAAAACGGTCTGAAATTTTCCTTGTTATAATCGTATTTGACTTTTCGTATCCCGCCATGCCCGACGCAGCAACAATGCAGGCGTCTTTTCTCTTTTCAAGAATGTGATTTACAAGCATCGCTTTGCTGTCGGGATTATCAAACGCTTCGCAGATTATTCGGTCATTTTTGAAAAGAGCGTCGATGTTTTCATGACTCACCTTAACGCAGTCGCAAATCAAAGTAATATACGGATTGATTCTTTGAATTTCATCTTTGATTGCGTCGGTTTTGTACATATCAAGATGAGAGATAAAGTATTGCTGACGGTTTAAATTGCTCAGTTCAACCTTGTCAAAATCAATAAGGTGAAGCGTTCCGACTCCCGCTCTTGCAAGCATCAGCGAAATGTTTGAGCCAAGCCCGCCGAGCCCCGCAACTGCTACCCTTGCGTTTTTGAGTTTTTCAAAAACTTCATCGGTATGCCTCATACGCAGAACGGAATCGATCTCGCTTTGACTCGGAATTTTATTGTTCATAATCAGCCTCCGCCTACAAAATTTACAATTTCTACTCTGTCGCCCTCAATTAAAACGGTTTTGTCATATTTATCTTTTGGCAAAATTTCACCGTTTAATTCAACTGCTATTCTTGTAACAGCAAGGTTATTTTCAGACAAGTATTCTGACAGTTTAATTTCATCTTTTTCAAAAGCGATACCGTTAATGTAAATCAAATATATCCCTCCAAACAAAAAACGAAGTATGCCGAAAGACACACTCCGCTTAAATCAGTTTTGTCCCTACGCTGGCATTATCCAAATCAGGTGTTACGGTCGAAATGTCAATTCATTTCCTCTCAGCCCTCTTGAGCTCCCGTTTGTATTCACTTAACATTAGTATATATCGCTTTATTTGAAAAGTAAATACCTTTTGATAAAAATTTCGTGCATTTAAATATCATTTGTGCTATAATTCAAATTATAAAATTTACAAGGAGAAAATAATGGAATATTCAAAAATTTTATCTCAGCAGTTTAATATTAAGGAGGAGTATGCCTCAAACATAATAGGATTGCTTGACGACGGAAACACAATCCCTTTTATAGCCCGTTACCGCAAGGAGATGCACGGCTCCATGGACGATCAGGCAATCAGAGAATTCAGCGAAAAGCTTGAATATCTGCGTGGACTTGACAAACGAAGAGAGGAAATCCGCTCGCTTATACAGGCTCAGGAGAAGCTGACCGATGAAATATCAGAACTTCTTGACAAGGCGACTGCTTTGTCAGAGCTTGAGGATATATACCGCCCATTCAGACCTAAGAGAAAAACAAGAGCATCCGTTGCAAAGGAAAAAGGACTTGAACCTTTAGCACTCGAAATTATTAAGCAGGAAAAAGACTTTAATCCGAGCGTTGCCGCAGAAAAGTATATTGACAGCGAAAAGGGCGTAGAAACGGCTCAGGACGCTTTGCAGGGAGCAATGGATATAATCGCCGAGCAAGTATCCGACAGTGCCGAAATACGCAAAAGAGTTAGAAATCTAACCATTGCAAACGGTGTTGTAGTTTCAACTGCGTCTGATGAAGATAAGGACAGCGTATATACAATATATTATGATTTTAAAGAACCTGTAAAAAAGATTGCGGGTCACAGAGTGCTTGCAATCAACAGGGGAGAAAAAGAGGGATTTTTAAAGGTGTCGATTGTATCAGACAGCGAAAAACCTCTCGCCATAATTTTTCGCTTGCTTGATAAAAATACGAATCTGCTCTGCTCGGACATTATAAGAGAAGCTTGTACGGACGCTTACAATAGGCTTATATTTCCGTCAATAGAGCGTGAAATCAGAAACGATTTGACCGATACTGCCTCTGAAAATGCGATGAAAGTATTTGCAGTTAATCTTAAACAGCTTCTTATGCAGCCGCCCGTAAAAGGAAAAACCGTAATCGGACTTGACCCCGGCTACAGAACGGGTTGCAAGGTTGCTGTTGTTGATGACACGGGAAAGGTACTTGATACGGCAGTAATCTATCCTACTCATTCTGAAAAGAAAATTCAGGAGTCAAAGCAAAAGCTGATTGAGCTTGTAAATAAGTATAATGTCGATATTATTTCAATCGGCAACGGTACGGCGAGCAAAGAAACCGAGATGTTTACAGCTGACGCAATAAAGGACGCCGATCATACAGTTTACTATATGGTGGTAAGCGAGGCGGGAGCGTCGGTTTATTCTGCGTCAAAGCTTGCGGCAACTGAGCTTCCAAGTCTTGATTTAACACTGCGAAGTGCCGTGTCCATTGCAAGACGGCTTCAGGATCCGCTTGCGGAGCTTGTAAAAATCGAGCCTAAAGCAATAGGAGTAGGGCAGTATCAGCACGATATGCCGCAGAAAAGTCTCGGCGAAACGCTTGACGGTGTAGTGGAGGATTGTGTAAACTCTGTCGGAGCAGACCTTAACACGGCGTCACCTGCACTGCTGCTCAGAGTGTCGGGACTTAATTCAACCGTTTGTAAAAATATTGTTGCGTACCGTGAAGAAAACGGAGCATTTTCTTCGAGGGCGGAGCTTAAAAAAGTTCCGAAGCTCGGACCGAAGGCTTTTGAGCAGTGTGCGGGATTTTTGAGAGTGCCCGAAAGCAAAAATCCGCTTGACAATACGGGCGTTCATCCTGAAAGCTATAAGAGTGCAAAGGCTCTGCTGAATATTCTTGAATACTCCGATAAAGAAATAAAGTCGGGTAAATTTCCCGATTTGCAGATAAGGGTAAATAAATTCGGCACAAAATCCCTTGCCGAAAAGCTTGAAATAGGCTTGCCTACTCTTGATGATATTGTAAAGGAACTTTCAAAACCCGGCAGAGACCCCCGAGATGAAATGCCAGCTCCTCTGCTTCGCAGCGATATTTTAGATATAAAAGACTTAAAAGAGGGAATGGAGCTTAAAGGAACCGTACGAAATGTAATTGATTTCGGTGCGTTTGTCGATATAGGCGTTCATCAGGACGGACTTGTCCACATTTCGCAGATTTGCGACAAATATATTAAGCATCCCGGAGAAGTGCTTAAAGTAGGAGATGTCGTAAATGTAAAAATCTTATCCGCTGATGTCGATAAGAACAGAATATCTCTGACTATGAAATTTTAAATATTTTAATAACTTATTTCGTTAACGGAATATAGTAAATCCTGTTTAGTGTAGGCTTTTTGGCAAAACAATGTTACAGGCAATATAATAAATAAAGCGGCTGTTTCGTAATTTGATTTTAGTATAAATCAAAAACGAACAGCCGTTTAATTATTTATTCAATATTTCCTTTAAAAGTTTTTCAAAGGATTTTTCAAATCTTTCATCATCTTCATGGGTACGCTTTTTAGGCCCTTTGAGATGATTTTTGCTGTTTGACATTCTCGCTTTTTTAGCAAGATGTCTGCCCATAAGCAGACCGCCTATGTTTTCGTCCGTAAAAATCCTGCCTGACTGGTGGATACAATATCCGCCTTTGCCAAGCACCATCGCCGCTACTCCGTAATCCTGCGTAACTGCAATATCACCTTTTTTGCACATATTGACAAGAGCAATATCAACTGCATCAGCACCCGAACCGATTACTCTAATTTCACTGTAATCGCTTTTTATAATGTGGCTTGTGTCACATAGGAGTATTGTTTGTACATCATATTTTTTGGCAATTTTTTCAACAATGCTCACAACAGGGCAGGCGTCTGCGTCAATAAGTATTTTCATTTCTTAATCGACAATTTCGATAGTATTGATAACGGGCTGATTTTCAGGCAAAACTGTTCCGTTACCGTCTGTCACGGGAGTTTCCTCACAAATCTTGTCAACTATATCCATTCCGTCTGTAACATGACCGAACGCAGCGTATTGACCGTCAAGGTGTGTGCTGTCCTCATGAACGATAAAGAATTGCGAGCTTGCACTGTTATAGAGCGTCGAGCGAGCCATTGAAATTACGCCTCTTGTGTGTGAAATGTCGTTTGCGACGCCGTTTGCCGAAAATTCGCCTTTAATCTCTTTGTCGCTTCCGCCCGTACCGTCACCGTTCGGGTCGCCGCCCTGCATCATAAAGCCGTTTATTATTCTATGGAAAGTAAGTCCGTCATAAAAGCCCTGGTTTGCGAGGTTTACAAAGTTTGTTACGGTAATGGGTGCAGTATCCGCATCAAGCTCCAGTGTAATTTTGCCGTAGTCCTTAATGTCAATAACTGCTGTTTTCTTGCCCGAAAGCAAGTTTTCTTCACTTGATGATTCGACAGCAGATTGCGACGAAGAATCAGGTTCTGAATTTTCGGAACAGCCGCTGAATACAGCCGTTGACACAATTAATGCAAGCACACAAATTGTGCTTAAAATTTTTGTGAAAAGTGATTTTGAACTTGTTTTTATCATTTTAATTATTCCTTTCAGTATTAAATTATTTTTATTTTATCATTTTTTATTTCTTAAATCAATAAGTTATTTTTTATTGTAGTGAGTCCGAAAATTGAAAGGATAATTCCATTTTCGAATTATTTGATATAACAGCAAATAATTTATAGCTATATTAAATTAACCTTTATTAATTTTCGTGTGATATTATTTTCATATAAACATTAACTTTAAGTAAAAATATTTAATTAAAAAATCCGACAGGCAAGCCGTTTTCGTACTATCGGCTTATCTGTCGGATTTAATCTTTGGCGGAGAGAAGGGGATTCGAACCCCTGGTACGGTGATTACCGTACACATGATTTCCAATCATGCTCCTTCGGCCAGCTCGGACATCTCTCCAAACACCGCTGACTATTATATCAAATATATTTCAAAAAATCAAGATTAATTTTAAAACCATTTATTTTTTTTGAAAAATATTACAGAACCGATGATTATCACAAGACTTACCGCTATCAAAATCGGATAACTGTAAGCATAGTTAAATTCAGGCATTTTAAAATTCATGCCGTACCAACCCGCAATCAAGGTGAGCGGAAGTACAATAACAGATATTACAGTTAAAAGCTTCATTGATTTGTTGAGCTGAAGGTCAACCTCGGATTGGTACGCACTTCTGATTTCCGTTGCATAGCTTTGCAGATTTCTTGTTTTTGCAGCCAGTCTGTCGATTTTGCTGTCAAGCATATTAAACCCCTTTAATGTGTTGTCGCACAAAAAACCGTTGTCGTTTTCAGTGAGGTCGGCAATGAGATTTATAAGGTGTTCGTAATAAAGCTCAATCCACATTAGGTGCTTTTTTATGTTCAAAATCTGCTTTGAAAATGTTTTATCAGTGCAGCCTGAAAACGCATTTACTTCAAGCGATGACAGCTTTTTTTCAATTTCCTCAAGATGAACAAGATCTCCGAAAATAAGTTTGTTCATAAAATGATAAAGAAGGCAATCGGCTGTTATATTTTGCAGTGATTCATGCATAATTTTTCTAAGCAGAGCTTCAATATGCTCGGGTTCGGTTGTATAAAAGGAAATACAGTTTTTTTCTAATAACACATAAACAGGGGTATTTTGCGAAGACTGTTTTTCAATATTGACGAGGTTAAGACAAACGACATCATAATTTCCGTAACTCTCAAACCGTGAATATGTCTTTGTGAAAGTGTTGTTAAGCAGTGCCTGCTTTTTGCTGTCCGAAAGCTTAGGTATTTCACCGTTTTGATATTTTACGGTTTCAACAACCGCGTCGTATGTTTTGCCGTCTTTATATTCAGATAATTCGCCGTTTATAATGCCGTATTTCATATATAACACCTCCTACAATAATAAATAAGGTTAAAGGCACGGTAGCCAGCCGTGTCTTTT
>DXYF01000024.1 GCA_019415945.1 Clostridiales bacterium | reverse complement strand
GTTCAAGGTACAGGCTGAACGGCAGCGTCTGGAAGCTGTGACCGGACAGGTGGCACAGGCTGAGCAGAGTTTGGAGGATACCAAGGTTGCCACAGCAAAGCAGAAAAAGAAACTGGAAGCTCTGCAAAAGGAAACCAAGGCAGCAAGGGCAATTGCTCTGACAGTGCAAGATATTGAAGCTATGGGCAAGAAAGCCACATTCGGAAACAATATCACGCTGACACCGGATGAATGCGACACACTCAAACGCTATGCGGTCAACGGCATTATCGCCAATGCCGACAATAAGCGTCTGAAAGAAAAACTGGCTTCCGCAGAAAAGACGGTTTCCATCTGGAAGCAGCGGTATGAAGCGGTAAACGAAAAATATATGGAACTCAAACAGAAAGCCCAACCCTTTCTGGATGCACTGGAAATCGCATCCGAAAGAGTTCGGGCTTTTATTTCTGCCGTCCTCGCCAGAGAAAAGGAAACAAGGGAACTTAAAACACCCGCCCGCAAGCGTGGACAGGACATGGAACTTTGATGGAGGGATTGCCTATTGAAGAAATACTATGAGGAAGCGAAATATAATGCGGCATTTGACCGCTGTGTGGATGTTATGACTCAGTTGCTCCAGAAATACGGGCATCAGGTTTTGGATAAATTAGAGCAGGACGCTCCACAAACGGCGGATTGCTCCAAGGATGATAAGCAAGCGCAGCCATTAACGGATAAGGCTGCGTAAAAATTTACGATTTACACGTTGCGTATTCGATGTAGCTGTGCTATAATGATTACGCAACGTGTATTTTTGCTTTTAGGGAGATAATCAGATGGATTGTAAAAACAGAATTATAAAGTTGCGGGAAAGCACAGGATTGAACCGGAAGGACTTTTGCAAGCTCGTCAATATCCCATACCGGACAATGACCGAATGGGAACTGGACAACCGCCATGCACCGGATTATGTGCTTAGACTTTTGGAGTATTATATCCGCAACGAGGGATTGATGGTAAAAGAAATGTACGAAGGAGGTGGCGATTCTGAAAAAGAAACAACTTAAATGCTATCTTTATACAAGAGTGTCCACCTCTATGCAGGTTGACGGGTACAGCTTGGATGCACAGAGAGACAAGCTGCGGAAGTATGCGGCATACGAAGATATGATCGTTGCCGGGGAGTATTCTGACGAAGGATTTTCCGGCAAGAACATCCAAGGGCGGCAGGAGTTCCAACGGATGCTGAACGACATCCAGGACGGTAAAGACGGCGTTTCCTATGTGCTTGTCTTTAAGCTCTCCCGATTTGGCAGAAATGCAGCCGATGTTCTGAACTCTTTGCAGCTCATGCAGGATTTTGGTGTCAACCTGATCTGCGTAGAGGATGGCATTGACAGCTCCAAGGATGCCGGAAAGCTGATGATCTCTGTGCTGTCTGCGGTGGCAGAGATTGAGCGAGAAAATATCCGCACACAGACAATGGCAGGACGGGAGCAAAAGGCTCGTGAGGGCAAATGGAACGGCGGTTTCGCTCCCTATGGATACAAACTGGAAAACGGAAACCTTGTCATTGCAGAGGATGAAGTGGAAGTAATCCGTGTCATTTATGACCGTTACATTCACACCAATGAGGGCGTTGCCGGAGTTGCAAAATATCTGAACCGCAACGGGTTTATCAAGAAGCTGCGTCAGAACAATACTATTCCCGGATTTTCAAGGAATTTCGTGCAGGATGTACTGGACAATCCCGTTTACATGGGCAAAATTGCTTATGGCAGACGGAGAACCGAAAAGAAGCAGGGTACAAGAAATGAGATGCACGTGGTTGAGCAGTCGGAGTTCCCTGTTTACGATGGGCAGCACGAAGCCATTATTTCCGAAGAAGATTGGTATCTGGCACAGGAAAAGCGCAAGATCAATTCTTTCAAGCGGGAAAAGGTCAACAATCCAGCCCATGCACACATCCTGTCCGGTATCTTGAAATGCCCATGCTGCGGCAAGAGTATGTACGGCAATATCGCCAAGGCACACAGCAAAGACAAGAAAACACGGTATTATTACTACTGCAAAAATACAGTTACGCCGACAGGGCATGAGTGCAGTTTCCGGCTGAATATCGAACAGACAGAGATCAACAAATTTGTGGCGAAGATTATTTCCGCTATGGTCAACAATCCCCGATTTGTAGAAGCAATTCAAGCGAAAATCGGAACAGCGGTTGATACAGAGGATATGGAAAAGCAGATCGCCGTCCTGCAAGGGCAGCTAAAGCAAGCCTTTGGAACGAAAAGCCGCCTGGAGCGCCAGATGGATACCCTGGACATCAATGATGCCCACTATGACAGAAAAATTTTGGACTTGCAGCGTCGTTATGATGAGCAGTATGATACGATAGAGGAAATCGAAGTTCAGATTGGTGAGTTGCAAGGGCAGATCCGCAGCATCCAGCAGGAGAAAATCTCTGGTGATAACATTTATCGACTCTTACTGGCATTTGATGAAGTCTACCATTCCGCAACAGAAGCGGAACAGAAAGAGTTTATGAAAGCCTTTATCGAGCGAATTGAGATGTTCCCGGAAAAGAGAAAAGACGGAAGCTGGATAAGGAAGATTGTGTTCAACTTCCCTGTGCCTGTTGATGGCGAGGAAGTGAAAGAACTTCCCTTGGAAACTGAAACAACCGCTGAGTGCGTAGTATTGATGTCACAGAAAAAGGACTGACCGCAGAATATTTTAACTGCAAAAATACTCTGACAAAGTATGTCTATGCTTCTTACGGTCGGGGCGATGAGGCAGTTTAAATGTAGGCAGGCTAAGTAATCGGTTAGGATGTTTTTAAGGCGGGGTCGAGTGATTAGGATAACACAGGTTAATAGCTGTGATTTATATGTCAGAACTAAGATAGTAAATAAAAATTGAAAGAGGAGTTTGAAATGGGACTATTTGATAAGTTTTTAAAAAAGAATAAAGAAGATAATACGGTGAAACAACCGTCTGAAAAGTTGTTAAAAGAAAGTAAAGGAAATAACACAATCAAACAAACATATATTCAGGAGTCGTTGCATCGAATTTCCACCCCCGAGGAGTTTTTAGATGACATTACTTTTATTCAAGAAATAAAACATATTTCGAATGGACCATGGCATCAATATGATGTTTTGCTGGCGGCAAGCGGATACGGTTGGGAGCCGATGATTGAATGGGCAGATTATATGTCTCAATCAGATTTTGAACATGTCGATCAATTAAGTATAGGTCTTATAGGAAACGAGGAGAAAATTATTACTGAATCATATTTCAAAAACGGCCGTAAGTTATCAAAAATTCCTGAATTGAAGTCGGAAAACGAAGCACTCTCCATTGCAGGAATAAGCAAAACATTAAAGGCTCCTTTAAAAATCGTTTGGATCAATCAAACACGTGTTCTGAGATTTTTAAGTTTTGTTGACGATGAATTGCTTATGAAAAAATATGCTGAAACAGTCGTGCGACGCACTTTTGGTACTAAAGATGAAATGAAACTTGGAAAGCCGATTCCTAAAGAGCAGTAACAAAGCTTTAGTCAAAAGTTCGGTACGGCACAGCGTGTCATTCATATATAATCAACCCTTGAGAAATAGCCGGAAGCAACAGTTATGAAAAGGAGTAAAAGTAAACGCGGCAGCAAACAATCTGAAAAACATCCGTTTTTACAAGGCTGACGCAGGTGAATTTATGGTCGAAGCGGCGGACGAGGAAAGTAAACCTGATATAGTATTTATGGACCCGCCCAGAGCAGGGAGCGATACAAAATTTTTGGATTCTCTTATAAAAATGTCTTCGCAAAAGGTTGTGTACATTTCCTGCAACCCCGAAACACTTGCACGGAATTTAGAATACATAGCTCAAAACAGCGAATATTAGGTGCAGAAAATTCAGCCCGTCGATATGTTCCCGCATACTTCTCACATTGAATGCGTAGTGCTTTTAGATAGGGAAAAAGCGGATAATAATGTTATCTGAGCTTTTTAAAGAGACTAAAATTAATTTTTGTGTCACAGTAAATAAAAATGCCGAAGCGTTTAACTTCGGCATTTTTCTATGTTATTGATTAAACTGAATATAGCAAACTGTATTAAAAGGCGGATTATACAGCTTAAAAATATGTGCGGTTAAATTTAATAATCATTTATATTGAAGGGTCTATTTTTATTAAATCCAATATTTAACCGTGCTCCTTACATGATAATTGTTCTACAACCATTTTGAATACGCAGCATGAATTTACAGCGGCTTCTGGAAAATCCCATTTTGCTTTACCTGTATTATGTTTCATGATTGAAACTAAACCTGCTTTCTTTTCCTCAAAGTTATCTACAATACTCACATATCCGTTGCCTATTATACTACTGTAATACGCGGAATGTTTGCAAGCAGTATCTGATTCAATTATTTTTATATTTTTATCCATTTCAAAACCGACATACGGATTTTTATGTATTAATTCAATTTTTCGACCCTCTTTTGCACCATGAAAATAAAAAATATATTTGCCGTCGTTAACAGTATAACCGTAATTCAAGGGTACAATATACACTTGCCCTTCATCGTTAAATCCGATTCTTATACATTTGCATGATGAAATTATGTCCGATATTTTTTCATTATCAGTAATTTCTCTGTCTGTTCTTCTCATTTTTATACCTCGAATAATTATTAGGTGCTGCTATTTTACTGCAATACAAGGTAAAAAGCAATAGTATTTATAGTTTATATTAACTTTATGAAATCGTTAAAAACAAAGATATAATATAAAAAACAGGTGTTTTTTATACAGTGCAGACACTGTACAAAAACACCTGTTTTTGGTGCGGGTGACAGGATAAATATTTTTTAAAATATAGTATTTAAGCCAAAAAAATATTAAATTAATAAAAAAATACTGCTAAAGTACTGCTACTGTAATTTTTTTAAAAATTAATATCAAGTTTTTTGAAATAAGCAGTAAGCCGCTCGTTGTTTTCTTCTTCAAATTTATCAAAAACATCGCAGTAAGTATTTAAAGTGACTGTTATGTCAGCGTGACCAAGAATTTTTTGAAGTGCTTTTGCTGATACTCCTGCCTCTATCGCTCTTGTAGCAAATGTGTGCCTCAGCATATGAGCCGTCACATTCTCGGCAATTTTATATTTTTTAGCAATTCTTTGAAATTGAGAATTTACCGAGTTAGTTGAAATGAGACTGTGCCCGTCACGATTTATAAAAAGAAGTCCTGTCGGATTGGGATTGTATTCTTTAAAAAACTCCTTAAACACAGAATAGAGCATGTCGTTCATCTGTATGGTCCTCATTCCCGCATAGGTTTTCGTGCTTTCACCTATTACGGTTTGATAATTCTCATCTCTCGTAAGCGTACGACTTACCGTCAATGTTCTGTTGATCATATCAACATCAGATGTTTTTAAAGCATTTACTTCTCCCATGCGAAGCCCCGAAAACAAACTTATCAAGATTTGATATTTAAAATTAATTTTTGGATTATTTTTAAAGACTTCAATCAAGAGCTTTTCTTCTTCGACAGTCAAAGCTCTTACTTTTCTGTTTGCTTTATCTGACTTCGGGACAGGAAATTTATTTTTCTCACGCAGCGGATTTTTAAATAGAATGTCATTGTTAACGCCGTATTCAAACGCAAGGTTTATTTGTGCATAGATTTTTTTAATGACTGAATTTGAGTAATGAGTAATTGAAATAAAAAAACTTTTTATATCCGAATCACTGATTTGTTGCAGCGGTTTATCTCCAAGATTGGAGTTCTGAATCCTCTTTATGGTTTCTTTGGCTCTGCCGTATGTGTTTGCGTTAATAACATTTGTTTTAAATTTATAATCGTTAATATCTGAAACAATGGAGCATATAGTTAAACTGCGTTTGTCTATGTTATCTTTGCCGGAGGAAAAATTTTGGAGCTTGTCTCTTACCTCTTTTCGAGTTTTTCCGTAAAATGTTTTTCGCTTTTGCTTTCCGTCATAATTATCGATAGTAACCTGACCTACCCAGCGTTTTTTAGCTTCGTTATAATAAATTGTACCTTCGCCGTTTCCTCGGGATCTCTTGCGTTTTTCCGCCACGATGACCGCTCCTTTCCTTAAAAAGGGTGCAAAAATCCCTTGTGCTTTCAATGCTTGAAAAAACACAAGGGATATGATACAATATTTTTGCATTTAACTGCACTATATGCACCCGTTGTGTATGGTTTCCGCTCTCTCCGAGGACCAGTCGGGGAGGGCGTTTTTTATTTTACATAATTGTAATTGTGGTAGTAGTGTATTCAAAGTCGCTTTCTATACATATATTTTAGCACTTAAAATATTACTCCTCAAAATTAAGTTCTTCTCCTATTTGAAGAATTTGACCTATAAGTTGTTTTTTTTGGTTCATCCAATATTTCACATCGCAAACAATGATTAATTTCTTTTTTACTCTGCTTACAGCAGTGTTAATTATTTTTAAACCGTTACTTACATTACTATTGGAATTAGTAAACCATTTATTTGTGCTGTCAACAACACTGAAAATTACCGTATCCCATTCTCTACTTTGTGAAGCGTGAACAGTTAAAATATCAAAGCGGTTATGCAAGGCTTTATTAAGTTCTTTTGTTTGAAATTTGTAAGGAGAGATTATACCGATATTTTCGTTTGGATTATTTTTAACATATTGTTTAATTTTTTCTATTTCAGTTGAACTGTAGCGTGGTTTAGAGGGATCAATTTTTGGAGCATCAATATAATAAATCTGTGTATTATTTTTAGTTGTTCCGTGAAATGATTCTGTGTATACATTTTTGGACAATATGCTTGCAAGCTTTTCTCCAAATCTAAATGTATGATTTAAATTAAAGCTTACCATCTTTTCAAATTTCGGATTACAATGATTTAGATAATTATCAGTTATTTGAAGTACATCAGTATTATATTCTTCTAAATATAAAGCTGATTGAGCATATAAAGATACAGGGCTGTTATCCCCACGAAATTCATCGTCATTCATAACACAAACAGGCGGTAACTGCATATGATCTCCTAAAAGTGTTAGAGGACAATTGTAAGTTAAAAGTGTTACACCTTTAATTAATGAACAATAGCCTGCTTCGTCAAGAAAAATATGAGTTGGTTTAAAATCACTATTAGGATTCACTCGGCTTATGCAGGAATCAACCGTTGCTGCAAGAACGCGACACTTTGTTATTCGTGCAGAGGGCGTGTGTAATAGTGCATTTCTTTTTTCTTTAATTAAATTTTCTTTTTGTTTGTTTAAGATACTTAGCTGTTTTAGCAGTTCTTCTTCATCAATGTTAGATATTTTTTCGTATAGTGACATTTGTTCATTAATAGTAGATGATATATTTTTAATTTCATTATTAAATAGATTAATTGAAATATCTATATTATCAAAATCCATATGGAGAATAATATTTTTAAGTTTGTTACAAAAAGATGTTATTTCAGTAGATTTATAAATTAATTTTTTAAAATTTGTTTCACATATAGCTTTTTTCTCAGATATATTTATATTTTCAAGGCTATAATAATTAATATCTGATTCTTGCTTTTTAATTTCCAAATTTATATTTTCGATCTTTTCAATAGAATTCTTTAAATTCACCTCAAAGTACTTTAACTTTTTCTTAAATATTTTTTTAATTATTCCGTGATTATATTTATTTACACTTTTATTTACTTTTTCAATATTATTTTGAATCATGGATTTTTCTTTTGAAAGTTCTATAAGTACAGATTTTGCTAATGTAATTTTACCGCTATTTACTATAGTTTCTGTTTGAAATTCATTAAAACGAGCATTTTCGGCTTTCATTGCGGTAAAAAAATGTCGGACTTTTTCTTTACAAACATCTAATTGTATTCTAAAGTCAAGTGTTTTCTTATATTTAGGAAAAAGAGAAATCAATTCAGATGTTTTCTTAGTTATTTTTTCAATGTAATTGAGTTTTTCTTCGATTTTTTTAACTTTTTTATCTATGTTACCAAACTCACAGCAATTCGGATATTTTAGCATAAATTCTGTCGATGGTGTTCCCATACGGAAAACTTCATCAAGATTTATTCCACAGGAAGCTAATATTGGAAGAACCCCAAAAAGTGTTTGTTCAACAGCAGTATTAGTAGGTGCAGTAATTAGTATTTTAGCATTTGTATTTGATTGAAGATGTGAGATAACACAACGAGCAAGTACAAATTTTGTTTTTCCGGTTCCGGGAGCCCCCCATATGTAGGACAATGGATTCGATAATGCACCAATTATAGCAGCTGATTGTTCCTCAGAAGGTTTTTCAGGAATACTATGGTTCTCAATATATCTTACTTTTATATTATTCTTTGGAATAGAAATTAAATTACCATATTGTTCATAAAATTTTTTTACATTAATTACAAGAAAGCGTAAATCAACAATAAATTCAACTTCTCTTGCTTTAGCTTTAAGTAGGTAGTTTTCAACTTTTTTATCTGCCGCAATTTTTATTAATTTATCTTTGTTGTTATATTCTATAATACTAAATTGTTCTTGAGAAAAAATGTTCGAGTTGATTTTTAACTGAAAATCATCGACACTACGAACAGATTGTTTTAATTGCAAAAAATAGTATACAGAATTTTTTGTGATTTTACTTACCGAATAATGTACAAGGGCACCTTTATTCTTTGTAAGATAATTGTAATATAATTCAGATGCATATATAGCAGATTCTTTGAAGTTCATATGCTCATCTCTTTTATTGACATATTTATGCTATTATAGTATTATACTATTGAAGAGATGGTGTTCTGATTGTAAAGTACCATTATTTTCTTCATCCGTTCAGTGGTAGCACACTGGGCGGATTTTTTATTTTTTAATGTAATAAATATTTCCAACACGCTTATATTTAGGCGTGTTTTTCTTTTTGTTTAGGTTTTAAATAACTACCCGTGTTTACTAAATCATCGGAATATTCAAGCAGCTTATTCTTACCAACCTCGTCAAGAGTGTTGTAATTATCTAAGAGTCTTTTAACTGAAATATCAATCGAACCAAACTTACCTTCACTATCATCGGAAGTTTCTGGTAATCCTAATAAAAAATCAACACTTGTATTACATTTAATAGCTATTTGTTTTAAAATTTCTGATTTAGGGTCATGAATGCCTTTTTCGTAACCATTAAATGTTGAAGGCTTTATTTTTAATGCTTCTGCAAGCTCTTTCTGAGATAATCCAATTTTTTCTCTCGCTTCTTTTATTCTAAAATTCATAGAATCACCGCCTTAAATTGATAATAATACATTTAATTCCTATTGTCAATAAAATAATTCTAAATACTCGAATAATTTTTCCAAAAAGGCTTGACAGATACGAAAATCTCGTATAATATATAAATGTAATTCGAGAATATTGAATTAAAGGGGTGTTATAAAATATGAATAATATTGAAGCTGAAAGAGCTAGACGCAATTTTACAAAAGAGGAAATTTCAAAATTGCTGGGGATTACATCAAAAACTTATTTAGGATATACAAGAGGAAAGCCTATACCATCAACGATACTTGTTAAGATGTCAAAATTGTTTAATTGTACTGTTGATTATTTACTTGGTATAAACGATTATGCAGAAAAAAATCAAATAATAAAAGGTGAACAAAATGAATAACAGCCATTATGAAAACTATGATGTTGAGTGCAGGCTGAACGGAGCTGAACAATACTGCAAAAAATACAGCGGCTCTCCTTGCTGCTTTTTCTGCAAGGACAAGCCTGCTTGCAGTCAGGCGTGTATGAATGAGCCGATAGCTTGCGGCCGTTCGGTTTGTAAAGATAAGAAATAAGGGAGGTATAGGAATGACATTAGATATTAAAACTCTTGATGAGCTTGATGCCGTAAACAATAAAATACGGTCACTGTTAGAATCTCTGAAACAGCTTTCTGATGAAGGGGATGCCGTTAAATTCTTTACGCCAAAGCAGGTATCTGAAATGACAGGTTGGAACATCCAAACAACAAGAGAAGTGTTCAATCGCCGCGATTTTCCAGCTTGTAATTTTGGAAAAGAAAAACTTGTGGAAATTCATGCACTTGTAAAATATTTTTCGGTACGCAGAGAACGGTAGGCGATATTTTGAATAAATCAATAAAAATCAGCGAGCTTGACAGCCTTGCTATGGACTACATACACGGAAACATAGAGCCTGTAACGATATTCAGCTTATGTGAGATAGACCAGCTTATTGTTCTTGGTCTGATAAATATTTACTCAAGCTGTATAAACGGACTGATGAGCAGAGAATCCTGTAAAGAAATGAAGCTAAAAATTATTTCACAGCACGATTTGCTTAAAAGCCGTCTTGTCTGGAACGAAACATTATACAGAAAGTTTATAAAATCAGTCAAGAACACAAGCGGAAAATCCTGCGAAATGGCAAAGACTCTAAAAAGCGGTGATGTTCTCGAGACGCTGAAACTCGCTCTTGAGATATTAGATGCGTTTCAAACAGGTAATATCTATATGCAAATATTCAATAAAATGTTCACCGATAAGGATTTTAAAAAGAATGCATTAACTGCCGCAAAAGATCAGATAGATGCATTATATGAAAAGTACGGTAACGAAATTCCATATGCAAAAATGATTGAGAGATTTTATTCTGCGGCTTCTGAAGATAAAATCACAGAAATCTTTAAACAGCTTGACCCAGACAGGTATATAGTAATGGCAGAGAATGTCCCAAATAAATCTGACATTGACGGCAAAGAACTAACGCAGAGACTTATCGCTTTGTACGGTGGAAAAATTCAAAATCAGGAGGCTATCAAATGAATTATGAAGAACTATTAAAAGATGTAGAAAAAAAGATAGACAATCTCAATGAGCAAATTATCTCACTTCAAAAAGACAAAAAAGGTCTTATCGCATATATAAAAAAGCTAAGGAACATTCACAAGCATGATGAAAATGAAATAAAAAAGCTTAAAGAAGCTTGTGAAATGCTCAATGAGAATATCAAAAGTATGAATGTTACAGTTTCACAAAACGACATTGCTTATTACAAAATGCTTGAACAAAATGCTTTCCTTGCAGGACAGGTCAAAACATATCAGCAATTTGTGAAAACTGATACAAATGATGAGGATGGGTAATTAATAAGGATTAAATTCTTGTACACCAAATCAATCATTACCGAAAATATTTTCATTCATTCAAATTTATCAATAAATCGGTGCTTAAAAATAAAGCACCTGCATCAACGATGCAGATGCAAACTAATAATTTAATTTGGAGGTAAAAATGAAAAAACTAAAAGATTTTAAAACAAAAAGAGCACTCAAGAAAAAAGTTAAAGAACAGGACCTGCTAATATCACACTTAAAAAAACGAATCGCAAACCTTGAAACCGAGCTCGACATGGAGCAGTCGCTTGCGAAATACTACAAACTTAAATGTGCAAGTATTGAGATAGGAGGTAATTCATATCAAGAAGATATTAAAGAAGCTGTTTAAGCACTCGACGCTGTTTCTTACATCAATATCGCTTGTTTTGATAGTCGCAATTAAATATTCGTTTGAGGATAAAGCAATAAATTTCACCGTTGCGATTTTTTTCACGATTATAATTTTAGTTATTATCGCAACGCTTGTTAAAATGAAAATTATTGAAGATGATCACGATAAACGGAGGTGAAAATGTTGAAAAGATTAACATTCCGAAAACCCGACGGTACATGTGGAATTGCAGGCGTCGATGTGAAGTCTTTGGATAATGCTCTGTACAGTGTTTTTTGGAAGCTGAAAGAATACGAGGACACAGGCTATAGCCCGGACTTTATTGATACAATATCGGATATTCTTCTTGATATTAAGCAGCGGCTTGATAAATCAAGTGATGTTAATGTCAAGAGCTGTATCACGGCGATAGATTTTATTTTAAGAAGCAAAGAAAAAGACCGCTGAGAAGTGTCATTCTCAAACGGTCAAAAGAAAAAATATCTACAACTTAATTTTAATTCAATTAAGTTGTTTTGTCAAGTGAGGTACAAAAAATGTATAACAAAACAATTAACAAAATCAACGAACAAGGAAAAGAATCAGAATCGGCAACATCTCCCCAGAAATACAGCGGAGGCGTTGCCGATGCTAAGCTCGATTATCTAAATGACCTGTATGACGCTATTGTAAACACGGTCTACAACCTTGACGGTGATAACATGAGCGAGGATTTTTTAAATGCATTAAAATTTAATGAGGAGAGTGACATATAGTGGCTTATACATATAAGGTTTACGGCTCAAAGCAGGTAGACGACGCAGTAAACATGTATAATAACATAGCAAATAATGCACCCAAATATACCGAAATTTGTCAAGTGAGGTACAAAAATGTATAACAAAACAATTAACAAAATCAACGAACAAGGAAAAGATTTTCAGAAATTCTCAAATGAGTGGAATGTCATGCAGCAGTTGATTGATATATTAACTGTTCAGAAAGCCAGTGCTGAAATTGTATATCAAGATTTAGATATTAAGGAAATGCAGTTGACTGAACTTGTTGACAAAGTTGTAAAAAAGCGGCTGTCCGATCCGTATAAGGTCATGAAGGAAATCTGCAAATTTTATTCAATCCCGGTACCTGAAGAGCTTCCCCCGGAAGTTTGGAGAAACGAAAACGGCAACGCCTTAAAAAATGAGCCTATAAATCTACTTGACTTAATTTAAGGCGGTGGAATTATGCAGAAAAAGAAGTTACTGTCCCTGCCAATACAGCAAGACATTGATGTACCTGCAATGCAGCACATTGAGGAAATCGTTGAAGAAATGTCTTACGGCTCATATAAGTATAATTTAAAAAACTATTGTTATAAGGCATTTGTTGATAAATCAACAGATGAAAGCGTTTTAATTGTTGATGTGTTCAAGCCATCACCGCATGCAGAATTTCAGTTCAGACTTTTTCAAACAGATAAAAAATGGTTTACGGTTTATCCCGACGGCAAAACGAGCGAAAGAAGTCTTGACCAAGGACCGTGGAGCAGCAGTGCATACGGTCAGCGAATTAAATATCACCCGTTTAACGAAGATGATGATAAAACAATCTCGGATTTTATATATAAAAATTCGTACATAAGGTTTGAAGAAAACGGAATTGAGCAAATTGAATCGTGGCAAAAGCAAATCCGAAACCAGAGGCTGAAAGACAAATATAAAAGGATTAAAGATTCTATTTCGCAGAGTATGCTTGAAATCGGGACGGTACCGAAAGCGTTTAATGAATGGATTGTAAATTCTGCCATGAAGCAATACAGATATCTTTTTTATGAGGCGACTAAGAAAAAGCAGACAACGGCTCACTGCTCGCATTGCGGACAGACGGTCGTAGTTGAAACTCCTCACAAAGGAGATGTTATATGCTGTCCTACCTGTAAAAGCAAGTGCGAGTGTAAGCCTTTAAGAGCGTATTTAAATACGCATGGGTTTGAGGCACACGAAAAGGTGAGCTACATTCAGCCAATGAAAAAAGGTAAATTCTGTTTCAGACTTTTCAATATATATTGGAGATGGAACGGAATGGACTGTAACTTTAGAGTACTTCCCTCAAAGGATGAATGTGAAACCATGAGGGCTATTTTAAGATTTGATAATGGAAAAATTGAAGTGATTGAATCCTTTGAGAGGGATTTTGAATATAAAGGCGGTGACTGGAGAAAGGATTATTATTGTTACGCAAATAATTTGCCGTATTCAAAAATTTTTCCCGGAACATTAAATCGAATTTTTAAAAGTCAGCCTGATTTTAAAAAGTATCATTTTGATTTTAATAAAGTCGCACGCCTCTGCGGGAATATGCAAATAGATAACCTCTGGTACTGTGCGAATAATATTGAATTTTTAATGAATCTTGTAAATAGCAAGCTTTATAATCTCGCACACGCCATCATAACTTTCGGAAGTCAAAAGACATTTAAATATTCGGATATATTTGATATCTATAAAGGTTCGCTGAGAAAAGGTTGCGGTATTTCAAAGGACGAGCTTCCTTTACTTCAAAAAATAAATCCGGATATAAATGAATTAAGACTTTTAAGAGCATATCAAGGCAGCGGAAAGCCGTTCGACTTTTCAAGTGTCCGTGGAGGTATTGAGTTTTACAGATATTTAAAAAGGGATAGTGTTTATAAAGTATTATTAAAAATCTTAAAGTATTCTTCTTGGAATTTATTCTTAAAATTCTATAACTCTCAAAAGCTCCCAAAGCATAACGGTTATTCTTGGAACGATCCGAGAACTGATTTTATAGAAGACTATATCGATTACTTAAAGAATGCGGAACTCCTCGAATACAAAATGAACGACCCGCATATTCTTTTTCCGAAAAATTTTAAGGAAGCTCACGACATCGCTTATAAAATCGTAAACGATAAGGAATTTAAAGATGCGGAGCTTCCGCAAATCGCAAGGCAGTTTAAGGAATATAACCGTTTATATGGTTTTGCTGACAATGAGTTTTTGATAAAACCGCCGTTAAGACATAACGAGTTAAAAACAGAAGGTCAAATCTTAAATCACTGCGTAGCTACATATGCACAGAGAGTAGCACTCGGCGAGACTATCATTCTTTTCATCAGAAAAAAGGATGAAGCGGACAAGCCGTATTTTACATTAAACCTTGATCCCGAATCATTAAATATAATTCAATGCAGGGGATATGGCAACTGTTCCTATCCTCAAGAGGTTAAGCGTTTTATGGATAAATGGTATAAAGAGAAGATTGAACCTATTAAAAGAGATAAGGAGAATAAAAAATGCTTGAAAACCACAGCGGCATAATGACTATTTCCGATTTTGAAATTAATAACATGACAGATGATATAAAAAGAGCGTTAGAAACTCACGAGAGAATTATTGCTGCCGAACAGACTGCGGCAACGGCAATGTTATCTCTTTGTGAAAACCTCAAAAAGATGAGAGATACACAGCTTTATAAAGAGCTTGGCTTTGACAAATTTGAGGAGTACTCCGAAAAAGCCTGTAATATAAAGAAGCGTCAGGCTTATAACTATATTTCCACATATGAAAAACTCGGAAAAGGCTTTTTGCAGTCAAATGCAGAGCTTGGGATAACAAAGCTACAGTTGTTGACTGAGGTTTGTGCTGTTGACCGTGCTGAATTTGTTGAAGAAAATGACCTCGGCGGTATGAGCGTTGCGGAAATTAAAAAAATTATCGAGCAAAATAAGCAGAGAGGGGAGCAGCTTAGTGTTCTTTCTGATGAGCTTGAAACCGTAAAGACTGATGCTGCAAATGCAAAAATTCACAGCGATAACACCATTGAACAAATGCAAGCGGAAATTGAAGAATTAAGAAACAGACCGATTGAGGTCGCAGTACAGCAACCGTCCGAAGCTGATATTGCAAAAGCTGTTGAAGAAAAAACAGAGGAAATCAGAAAACAGCTCGAAAAGAAAAAGAAGGAAGAAATAAAAGAAGTAAAAAAACAGGCTCAAGCCGACATGCTGAAAAGATTGCAGAAAGAGTTTGATGAAAAGAAAGCATCGGCAAGGCTTGAAGTCGAGCAAGAGCTTGAAGAAAAAATAAAATCTGCTGAAGCCGAAAAAGAACAGGCCTTACAGCGAGCTGAAGAACTGGCAAATAGGCTCGACAAGAATGCGGACGCTGACCTCGTGACTGCTTCAATATATTTCGGAGAAGTACAGAAAACCCTTAACAGCTTTTTGCAGTCGGCTGCAAAGGTCGAAAGTAACGACTTTGAAAAGGGAAGAAAATTAAAAGCACTGGCAGCGGATTTTCTAAAAAAGGCAATAGATGAGCTTAATTAATCGGTAACAAGCTCCGTGCGGCGTTGTTATATATAAGACATACACAGTCTGATTTTTTGATGAATATAAAAATTGTACCTCTTTCTTTATATACCGCATCGGCACGGCGATGCGGATTTGATATGAGGCTTGTGAACAGGAGAAACTTTTCAACTGGGTTGCTTTTATGCGTTCTCAACTACCGGAAATTGATATGCTGTAGCACATACCTAATGGAGGGAAAAGGAACGCAAGAGAAGCAGCGGCATTTAAACGCCAAGGTGTGAGAGCGGGTGTGCCGGATCTGTGCTTGCCTGTTCCCAGAGGACCTTATCATGGGTTATACATAGAACTTAAATACGGAAATAACAAACCGACCGATAAGCAAAAAATGTGGCTGAATAAATTAAATGAAAACGATTACGCAGTCGCTGTCTGCTATGGGTGGGAACAAGCAGCGGAATATATTGAAAAATATTTATTGCTCAAGTTTTAAAACGGGAGGAAAAAGAAGATGAGAATTGTTTTAGATGAAAACGCAAAAATGCCAACAAGGGCACACGAAACAGACGCAGGACTTGATATTTATTCAAGAGAAAGAAAACCTATCAGGGCGAAAAGCAGTGCAGTATTTGACACAGGAGTACATATTGAGTTGCCTGCCGGTACAGTCGGAATGTTAAAGAGCAAAAGCGGACTTAATGTAAAACACGGATTGACAAGCGAGGGCGTAATTGATGTAGACTACACAGGTAGTATACGAGTAAAGCTCTATAATCACAGCGACACCGATTACATTGTCGAAGTGGGCGATAAAATCAGTCAGCTTGTTATTTTGCCTATAGTTGCACCGAGCCTTGATTTAGTTGATAGGCTTGAACACACCGAAAGAGGAAGCGGCGGTTTTGGCAGTACAGGCAGATAAGGAGAATAACAATGGCAAGTTGTAAAGCTACAGTTCGTTTAGGAAACGACAACGTCAAAGAAAATATTTGCAAAAATTGCATAAAAGCAGATGTTTGCGTAATAGCAAAAGAATTTGAAAAAGAGCCAGTTGATGAAATGTATATTGAGGGTTGTGATTATTTCAAAGACCGCAACCGATTTGTGGAGTTGCCGTGTAAAGTTGGAGATGTAGTATATTCCTATTGTGAAGAACTATACCGAATATTACCTTATTTTATTGACCAAATAATTATTAGCTATGATTCGGACAGCCTTAATAACGAATATGTAACTTTTGACGGTATTTCTTCAAATGCGTCAGAGTTACTTGCCGATATGGATTTTACTGTTGACGAAATCGGCAAAACCGTATTTTTAACCCGAGAAGAAGCCGAGAGGGTGTTGAAAAATGAAAATTGGATTGTGGAGTGACTGTCATAATTTTCCCTCACTGCCTTTGATGAAATTATCAGCATACCATAAACGACGTGGCGATGAAGTAGAGCTATTAGACCATATAAAACATTACGACCTTGTTTATGCTTCAAAGGTGTTTAGCTTTACCGAAGATATTGAAAGCAGAGCGATAGTTAATGCTGATGAAATCAGATTAGGCGGTACAGGATATTGTATAACAGTCAAGAGTTGTAAAGAAATCTTTGATAACTCAAAAAACCAATCCTTGCCCGATTATATTGAACATATCTATCCCGACTATAGCCTTTATCCCGATTATAAATATGCAGTCGGATTTTTAACAAGAGGCTGTCCGAGAGGTTGCGGATTTTGCGTAGTCGGTAAAAAAGAGGGTTTATGTTCTCGGCAAGTAGCTGACCTTCCCGAATTTTGGCGAGGTCAGAAAGAAATTAAGCTACTTGACCCGAATTTGTTAGCCTGCGAAAATCACGAGCAAATTTTAAAACAGCTTTCAGACAGCAAGGCAAGTGTTGACTTTACGCAAGGACTTGACATCAGGCTTGTAAATCCCGACAACATAGCTTTGCTAAATAATATAAAAATAAAGGTGTTCCATTTTGCGTGGGATAATCCAAAGCAGGATTTAACCGATTATTTTAAATTATTTGCAAAGCATACAAACATAAAATCGGACAGTAAGAAATCGGTGTATGTCCTTACAAATTACAACAGCACTATTGATGAGGATTTATACCGCATATACACATTACGAGATTTAGGTTATTTACCTTACCTAATGATTTATCAAAAGGAAACAGCGGATAAACAACATAGGGATTTACAGCGTTGGTGCAACTGTCGTTGGATTTTCCGCAGTTGTCCGAGGTTTGAAGATTATAAAAATCGTTAAAGGAGATAAAGACAATGCCTGAAAAAGAATACATTGAGCGTGAGGAAGCAAAGAAAGTTTTAGCATTTGATTATGCTTATGCGGCGGCAAAGTTGCTTGACGCAGTTCCTACAACAGATGTAACGGAGGTCAGGCACGGTAAGTGGATAAAATATAAACATAGTAAATTCGGCAATGAGCTTAAATGTTCGTTTTGTGATTATTCCTATTTTACCGATAATACGGAATATAATTTTTGCCCTAACTGCGGCGCAAAAATGGATAAGGAGTGAGCAGATGTAATAGGAAATGTTTACGACAATCCGGAACTGTTAAAGGAGAGTTAATTATATGAGCAATTTATCAAACGCATACGGTTTTAAATGTTCAAAATGTGGCGGCAAAAATTCTGACTTTTCTGTAATGACTGATATTTACGGCGAAAAATATTTTTCTATGATATGCTCCGATTGCGGAAGCGAAGTAGAAATAAATGATGTTGTGAAGTTAGCATTTCGTATCATATTAAAATGTTACGCAATAAACTATGGAAGAGTTATCTACCTTTCGCAACACTCAAAAAAATCAAGAGTAAGAAAAAAGAATTTTAACAGAATTAAACGGAAAATGATAAAAGATTTAATAAATTCATTTAAGGAGATTCAAGATGACCAACTTTGAGGCTTTTGCTTTGATTTTTGTGTTTTGTGCAGTGATTGAAGCTTTGGTAGTCGGAGGGTTCTTCGGCATCTTGAAATTATTAAAAATCATTAGAAAACACAGGTTAAAACGCCGTGCCGTTTTACATAAAAATAAAATTTAATAAATATTGTGCAATTCAAGGCATAGGCGAGCACGGTCGTTTATGCCTATAAACATAAAAACATTTGCGGCGATCTGCCGCTTGAGTTTCCTGCTTAAACAATTACTTAAGTACGCATTTTCAAATAATATTGTTATAATAAAAGGTTATATATAATGTATACATATAAAAGAATTATAAAATGCCCAAACTCAATAGAAATTGAAGTCTATCATACTATCCGAAAGCCCGGGAAAAACTATGGCGGACGAGGAGTAAATAGAAATCTTTCAACTGAGAAACAAAAAATTGCAAATAAAAAACGCACCACCAAGAAATGGGAACGCTTAATTGACTGTAATTTCAATGACAAAGGCTGGTTCTGCAGGTTTTCTGCTCCTTTTGGTATCTTTGATTCAGAAGAAAAACTCATGAGAGAATTCAGAAATTTTAGTGAGAGAATAAAGAGAAGATGCAAAAAGGAAAGAATTCAATTTAAATATTTAGGATTTAGGGAATGTGGCAAATTAGGCAAGAACTGGCACATTCATATCGTGCTTTCAAATGAGGTCATGAAAATTGCAAAGGAATGTTGGAAATTTAAAAACGGCGGAATGAATTTTACTCCTTTGTATGAATACGGAAATTTTGAAAAATTGGCAGATTATATTCACAAAGATGTTTGCGGTAAAAAAAGAATAATGGCGAGCAGAAATTTAAAAAGGCCCGAAATAAGTGTATGCAGAGCTTCCAAAAAAGAAATTAAACAACTTGAGCAAGGCGAAATACTTGAGCCGCCTCAAGGTTATTACCTAAGCAAAGATGATTTTGAATATTACATAAACGACATTACAGGAGCAAGTTTTTACTTTAAATTTAAACCGTTAACTAAAAATCACAATTTGAATAAAGGAATAGAAGAAAAAGCCTTCCTATAAAAGAGGGCTATTTGTGGTGGGAAAAATGGATTATTTAGAATGCGACATCAAATGTCCCTATTTCGGATATTTAAAATCTTGCAAAATAAAATGCGAAGCAGTAAATGATTTATCAAAAAAAATATGCATAGAATTTGCGAGCAATAAAAAAAGAAATGAGTACATAGAGAATTTCTGTGCCTGCGGATGTTGGAGAGGTTGCCCTATTGTAGAAGTTATTGAAAAAATGAATGATTAAAAATCCCCGTATCAATTTTTAAATGTTGTGTGGATTTTTACAATATAAATTTTTTAAAACATACATATGCAAAAAAATACAATCTTTTATTTTTTTAAGATAATATACAAAAAATAAGTTAAGAAAAAAATAAATTAATAATACATAGTATTATTAACTATTTAACTTTATTTAAACCTGAATTAAACCAATTTTGTGTGTAGTTACATAAGAAAAAATTTTATTATAAAATTATAAAAAAAGGAAGGCGGCACGGATGGACAATTTTGTTAAAAATCAAACAACTGACTGGGCGAAAATTCGTGCTGAATATGTTAACGGAAATTTAAGTCTTTCAGAACTTTCAAAAAAATATGATGTAAAACTCTCATCAATTAAACTTCATAGCAGTAAAGAAAAATGGGTGCAGGAGAGGAAAAAGAAGCAGCAGCGGAAAGCTGATAAAATTGCCGAAAGAGTTCACGAAAAAGATATAAATAAAACAGTCAAGGACATTGAAAGATGCTGTGCAGCGGCAGGAAAACTGATTGATAAAATCAATTTGGCAATAAATCAAATTGATATAGATTCATATGTTTCAGTTGAAAATAAAAAAATAAAAACAAAAAATTCAAAAGGGCAAGACGGAGAAGAAATTTCAGAAATAATTAAAACAAGAAATATGAAAACTCAAAAGATTAAAACTGTTGCCGATACTAAAAAAATAGCTGATTTAAGTAAAAGTCTTTTGAATTTAAAGCAAGTATTAACAGGTTTTGATGATAAACAAGATGAAACGGAAGGCGTCGGCATTATAGAGATACCGGCAATGCAGGAACTGACGCCGCCTGAGGGCGATGAGAATGAGTAAAAAAATAATATGGAAGCCTCAGCCTAAACAGGAGTTTATGCTGTCAAGAGCCGAAGACGAGGGATTTTACGGAGGAGCAGCCGGAGGCGGTAAAAGCGATTATCTTGTAATCGAAGCCGTGCGTCAGTATAGAATCCCATATTACAGAGGGTTGATTTTGAGAAAAACTGTACCTGAACTCGAACAGCTTATTGAAAGAGCAAAAAATTATTATAAAGCCATATCGCCCAAGGTTGAATTTAATGGTACAAAACACACATTTTTATTTCCGAGCGGAGCGAAAATCCAATTTGGAAGTTTGTTCAGATCAGCTGACAAGTTTAAGTATCAGGGTTTGCAGTATGATTTTATCGGATTTGATGAACTGACACAATTCACTTATGATGAATACTCGTATTTAAAGTCTCGAAACAGAGGTAATGGACCCGATACCAAAGTGTATATTCGAGCAACAGGAAATCCCGGGGGAGTAGGCCACGGCTGGGTTAAGCAAGAATTTGTTACAGCAGGAAAGCCTGGCGATACTGTCTGGGAAAAGAAAATTGTAAAAACGCCAGACGGAGATGTTGAAAAATTCTGGAAGTCAAAAATATTCGTGCCGTCAAGGGTATTTGATAATAAAATTCTGCTTAACAATGACCGTGATTATTTAAAAAGACTTGCCGATCTGCCTGAAGCAGACAGAAACGCTTTACTTTACGGTAGCTGGGATTCTTTCGAAGGACAAGTCTTTACTGAATTTACAAACGATTCAGAACACTACAAAGACAGAAGATTCACTCATGTAATAGAGCCGTTTAAAATACCATGGGGATGGAAAATCATACGGAGCATGGATTGGGGCTATACTAAGCCATTTTCTGTGGGCTGGCACGCAGTTGACAATGACGGCAGATATTACAGAATCAGAGAATATTACGGTTGTAAGCCAAATCAGCCAAACACGGGGATAAGAAAGAGCTTTGACGAAGTTGCAAAAGATATTATTCAAATCGAAAAAAATGACGAGAATTTAAAAGGTAGGAAAATAACAGGCGTTGCAGATCCTGCTATTTTCACAGACAACGGCAGCGGCTCAAGCATTGCGTCAAGCATGGCAAAATTCGGTGTATATTTTCAAAAAGCTGATAATTCGAGAATTGCGGGAAAAATGCAATATCATTATAGACTTGCATTTGACAAAGATGGAATTCCGATGTTTTATATTTTTAACACTTGTAAAAACTTTATCAGAACCATTCCGAACCTCGTCTATTCAGAAAAGGATGTTGAGGACATCGACACAGATTGTGAGGATCATATTTATGATGAAAGCAGATATGCAATTATGCTCAATTCAATAGCACCGAGACAGCATATTCTCAAAACAAAATCGGATTTCAATCCACTCGATATGGATTTCGATATTTTAAAAACAGCGAGGTAAAAGCATGAAAATGAAACGAGACGAAAACGGCGTTGTAATGCCGGTTAAAACAACTGCTGCCCCGGCGGAGGGCGTTCCGTCAGTAAAAGACGGTACCCAAAAATCAAAGAACAAAAATAAAGCAGCGGAAAATCAGAATAAATCAGATGAAAATAAGAAGCGGCTGCCTATTGAAAAAGAAGAAATTTTCAAAGCAAAGCAAATATTAAACGAATATCTTGCAAGTAAAAAGGCCTATGATGTTCGTTATAAGAACAATTTCGATACTTACAATCTCATGTATACCGAAAACGATGCAGAGCAGTTCTTTAAGGGTGATGACGATAGATTACATAAGAGTTTAATTCCTCAAAAAATGGGTGCTCAATGCTTGAATGTCATAATGAATAAGCACGCCGACGCAATGGACAATTATCCGGAGCCTATCTGTTTGCCAAGATCTGAAGACGACGAGAAAACTGCGGAAACATTAAACAGCGTGTTGCCGTGCGTACTTGAAAGGAACGGTTTTCAGAATACCTATTCAGACGAATGCATGGATAAGCTTGTCGGCGGTACAGGCTGCTATGCTGTCGTGTGGGATTCTTCTAAAGAAAACGGTTTAGGAGATATTTCAATTGTTAAAGCAGATATATTAAGCCTGGCATGGAAGCCGTTTATAGAAAACATCCAGGACAGCCCCAACCTATTCTGTTTAAAGCTCTATGAAGTTGAAGAAATCAAAAAGATGTTTCCTAAGCTTAAGGAGATAAATACGGAAATTGCAAACATTGAAGAATACCGAACATATGACAATCAGAATAAGACAAACGATAAGGCTGTAGTTGTCGATTGGTATTACAAGAAAAACGGGAAACTTCATTTATGTAAATGGTGCGGCGATGAAGTCCTTTTTGCAAGCGAAAACGAGCCCGATAATTATCCAAACGGTTTCTACGAACATGGGTTATATCCTTTCGTCTTTGACCCGCTTTATAAGCTAAGAGACACTCCTGTCGGCTTTTCAATAGTAGATATTTGCAGGTGGCCGCAGAGGTATCTCGATAATTTGAAAGTCGACATTTTAAAGAATATCAAGGTCAATTCGCAAACGAAAAGCCTTGTAAATACAAATGTCGGTATCAACATCGAGGACCTTTCAGACCTCGACAAGGACTTCGTAGAATGCGACAATGTGAACGACGCAACTCGTCCTTTTGAATCAAAAGACATCGCAAGCGGTGCTTTAAGCATGTATAACGCTTTAATTGAAGAAATGAAAGAAACAACCGGTACAAATGACGCAAGCAGCGGAGCAAGTGCGTCAGGCGTAACGAGCGGAAGTGCAATAGCCGCATTGCAGGAAGCAGGTGGAAAAATCAGCCGTGATGCGAATAAGCAAAGCTATTTTGCGTTTGTAGAAATCTGTAAAATGGTAATAGAACTGATGAGACAGTTCTATACCCTGCCTCGCTTTTTCAGAATAACAGGGCAAAACAACGAGCCGCAGTATATTGAATTTAACAACGAAAATTTAAGAAAATCAGAAATCTCTGTTGAAGACAGTTCAGATATTTTTGAAAGAGTTCCGGTGTTTGATATAAAAGTAAAAGCTCAAAGATCAAGCCCGTTTACAACTGCTGCGAACAATCAAATGATGATGGATATGTTTGGTGCAGGAATGTTTGCCGCACAAAACGCTGATGCCGCCTTGATTGCCCTTGAAGGTATGAATTTTGAAGGGAAAGAGAAAATTGTAAAAATGATTCAGAAAAATCAAACGCTTGAACAGACTGTCATTGATTTAACCAATAAGTTGAAAATGAGCACAGCAATGTTTGAAAGTGCAGCGGCACAGAATGTCGGAATGACACAGTCACAAATGATGCAGGACGGTGAAACTGCTTGACTGAAATAGAAATTTTAACAAAAGATAAAAACAAAATAGCCATAAAAAGTCAGGGGCATTGCGAACATGACATATGCGTTTCAATTTCAGCTCTTGTAAATTGCATTGTACAATTTGCAAAAGAATTTGAAGCTATTAAAAAATGCAGATACAAGGTTGTTTATGAGTTTGGTAATGTTTTTTTAAAAATCAATTTTTTAAATTCTGATTTTAAAAAAGAGTTTATAAACGGAATTAAATCAGTGTTAAGTGGTTTTGAACTATATCAATTCAATTTTCCTGAAGATGTTAAATTCAAAATTAATGGTGTAGTTACATCATAAATATTGCTTTGTTATAATAAAAATAAAGACACCTCGGAGAGACGAGAGAAGACACCTCGGAGAGACGAGAGAAAGGGCATTGTTATTTATGCATAAGTTTATTAAAGTCGTTCTAAACCTATTTGACGGCGAATCCGGAAGCGCCACAGCAGGTGAAGGCAACGAAACAGCACAAAACAGTTCTGAAACTTTAAAAGCCGGAACAGTCAGAAACGAGATTGCTAAAAAAGGAAAAAGCCTCGGACTGAGTGATGACTTAATGCAGAGCTATCAAGAAGCATTTGACAGCAAAAACAAAAAGTCGGCTGAAGAAGCACAGAAAAGTACACAAACAGCGGAAGACACAAACAGTCAGTCTAATGCAAGCGATTTTGACGAGTTTATTAAAACTCACAAAGATGAGTATAATAAACGGGTCAGCAGCTTGGTTAAAGATCGCATGACTTCGAGAGATAAAGAAATCTCACAACTTAAATCAAGAATTGATGCTGCGGATAAGATTCTAAATGTCATATCTCAAAAGTATTCAAATGTAAAGACCAATGATTTGAGCGCTTTACTTAAAGCTGTTGAGGAAGACAATGACATCTGGCAGCAGAAAGCTCTTGACAGCGGAATTTCTGCCGATGAGGCAAAGAGACAGTTTAACGAAGATAGGACAAAAAATGCAATGGCAGCGGAGCTTGAACAGCTCAAAAAAGAAAAAGCCGCATCACAGCTTGATGCAAGATTGCAGTCGATTGCACTTGAAACACAGAAAATCTATCCTGAATTTAATTTACAGGAAGAGTTTAGAAATCCCGATTTTTGCGCTGCGCTTGATTTTATTGCACAACGCAACGAAGCAAAAAACAAAGAGACAGGCAAAAATGATGAGATATTCAATCTAACATATGCTTATGAGCTCGCCCATGCTGACGAAATCAGGAATAACACTATTAAAAAAGTTTCAAAAGCCACGATGAGCGCAGTTGCAAAGAATATTGCGGCGAACGGCAGCAGACCTGTTGAAAATGCAAATACTCACTCAACGCCTGCTAAAGCAAAGACTGTTGATGAATTGACTGATAAAGAGTTTGATGATCTTCTAAGGAAAATTAAAAACGGAACAGGTCATATTCCGAGATGACCTGATTAAAGAAGGAAGGTTATTATGAAAAAGTTTTTTAAAGTTCTCCTTAATCTTTTTGATGTTTCGGTAGACGCAGGTGGCGTCAATACATCAAACGGTTATGTAATAAACGCCTATACGAACACAATCGAAACATCGGGTAATGACTTCACACCTGAGCAGGCAAAATTCTACTCAAAAGTTTTCTTGAAGAATTACACAGGAAAACTCGTACACGGTCAGTTTGGTGCAAAGGAAGTTTATCCCAAACATAACGGCGGTATCGTAAACATTAGAGGTATGTCGCCTTATCCGACAGCAACAACACCTTTGAGAGAAGGCGTAACGCCTGCAGGTAATCAGATGAATTTTTACTATGTGGAGGTTCCTGTATACCAGTACGGTGCGTACACTCCTATAACCGATTTTGCACAGTTTGCAAGCCGCGACGATGTTCTCGTCCATGACAGTGAAGAGCTTTCAAGTCAGGCTGGCAGAACAATCGAGGAAATCGATGCCGAAGTTTTAAACAGTGGTACTTCAGTAATTTATACGCCTGCGCTTTCTTCTGATGGAACAGAAACAGAGGTTAAGTCCCGCAGTGCTATCACAAAACTATCAAAGTTCCGAGTCGAAACCGTTTTCAGAGGTCTGAACTATCTTGAGAATCAGAACGCAGAGCCTATCGGAGAAAGTTATGTTGCAATCATTCACCCAAATGTAAAGTTCGATGTAATGAGAGACCCTGAGTTTATTTCTATTATGAAATACAATCAGACAGAGCGTATCTTGAAGGGCGAAATCGGCACAATCGGTAACATTCGTTTTGTAATGTCGACATACGCAAAAGTATTCAAGGGCGCTGGTTCAGGTGGTATCAATGTTTACTCAACACTTCTTTTTGCTAAGGACGCATACAAGACTATTGAAATCGAGGGCGAAGGCATGCACACAATCATCAAGCCACTCGGCAGCGGTGGCACATCTGACCCGCTCGATCAGAGAGCAACCCAGGGTTGGAAGACAACTCATGGCATTGCTATCACATCACAGACCTGCATGGTAAGAATCGAGAGTGCAAGCTCTATAGATTCAACTCCTGCGGCATAAAAAATTCAAATACCTTAAGGAGGTTTATTTATGGCAGCAAAAGAAAAGACTTCTGAAGTTAAGGCTGAAGAAACAACCTCAAACGAAGAAGATATTGCCGAAATTAAAAAAGCCTATGAAGAAATGAAGTCACAGATTGCAGTCCTAACAAAGCAGGCTGCGTCAAATCAGGCTAATCTTGATTCAAAAGCAAAGAAGCTCGAAGAGGAAAAGAAACTGCTTGAGCTTGTTAATAAAGCAAATGCTGACTCTGAGGAGCTTGTTGACATTCATGTTGACGTAGGGTCAATAAGAAGCAACAAAAACCTTGAAGTGTCAATCAACGGCGTTCAGACAACTATGCCGAAGGGTGAGACAGTGCAGGTTAAGAAGAGCGTTAAAGAGATAGTCGATAACGCTAAGATGCAGAAAAGCATTGCTCTCGGCCTTCAGGAACAGAAGAACACTGAGTATAAAGTTGCTGAAGCAAAAGGTGCTTTCAGGTCTTAATCAGAAAACTTGATAAAGTAATGCAACAGCTTAATGCGGACGGTGGCGGAAGTGCTCCCGTCCGCATTTCTATGGAGAAAAGTTATGAACATAAGTAAAGTAATTGAAAATGTCAGAAACATTAAAACAGGCTATGAAGTTTCTGATGAACAGATAATTTCAGCAATAAATGATGTCGAAATGAACATTATTTTAAATATCACAAACGGCCGCAAAGACGATAAAACAATTTCAGACGAATACGGCAACTATGATATTAATACCGACCGCAGTAAAGAGCTTTTAGCACCTGCACCGTACGATAACATATATCAATATTATGTCTGTAGTCAAATTGACCTGGTATATGAAGATAGCGAACGCTATGCTATTGACAGCGTGCTGTATAATAATACTTTTCTTGAATTAAGAGCTTTTTGGATAAAGAATCACAGGCAAAACAAAAAGTACAAATATTATTAATAAAGGGGTTAAGTAAAATGCTTCCTCAGCTTAACAGAATAAATAAAGCAGAAACATATATAAGTGTGTTTAGGGGCTTGAATAAAACAGAAAATACAGGATTTTCAACAGTAGCAAGTAACAATTCATCTATTTATACTGAATTTAAAGATATGCAAAATTTATCAAGCAGAAACTATCCTCAGCTTTCTCCGAGAGAACCCCGCTCTCGTTTTTTAAAAGACAAAAAAATAATCAGTAACCTCGTAGCTGTAAACAGCGGTTTAATTTATATAGATGAAGACGGGAATTTAAATTATAACGGCGAAACATATGAGATTGAAAACATAGATCTTTCTGTTGAACACAATCTTGTGACTTTTGGAAATAACATAATAATTTTGCCCGATAACCTTATCTTCAGCCTTGAAGACAAAAAATTTAATTTTATTAACCGAGTAAATGACAAATCAACCTGTATATTCGGAACTAAATTGGTTGATTATGACTGGATATTTTCAGAACTATCCATAGAAAAAGTGGATTTAAAAACAAGCGGCAAACCATATAGCGTACGCTATATTGTAGAGCACAACATCAATTTTACTGATACAGACGAACAGAAAAAACAAAACGGTTCTTTCAAATATGAAAATCTTTTTAAAAATATTAAAGTCGGAGATACAGTCGAAAACATAAGTGCTTTTCCGAGCATTCTCTATCGATGTACATCAATAGAAGACGCAAAAGAAGCAGATTTATATATTGATAACAAAATACGAAATTTCATTATTATAAATGACTATTATGTAAAAATTAAAGTAAACAGTGATTCTCTTGCTGACGGTTTCGGAGTAGGAATAAATATCGGCGATTTCATTAAAATTACAGGGATGGAAAAAAATAAACATAATCTTGATGATTATAAAGACAGCAATGATTCGTGGGGGGATTATTATGACATTTTAAACGACCATATTTTTAAAGTCTATTTTTCAAGCCCACGAGAGATTATCATTAAAGCACCGATAGAAACAAGCGTTGCATATAACGGCAAAATAACGGTTGAACGAGTAAAACCAGATTCAGATTATGATAAATGCATCGAAGTAAACAACAGGCTTTGGACTTGCAGTTCGGAAAATAACGAAATCTATGCCTGTAAGCAGGGTGACGCTGCAAATTGGCAGAGTTACAGTGACGGAATAGCTACTGACAGCTTCGCAATGACCGTTGGCTGTGAAGGCGAGTTTACAGGTATAGCACGCCAAAACGACAGTGTGATATTCTTCAAAGAAAACTGGATACTAAAAATATACGGAACAAAGCCAAGCAACTATTCGCTTGCTTCTTACAATGTTCTCGGAGTAGAAAGAGGCAGTTCAAAAAGTGTAGTTTGGATAAACGGAATTCTCTACTATCTATCTTCAAAAGGTGTTTGCAGATATTCTCCCGGAGGTCAACCTGAAATCATTTCAGATTATGCTTTCGGTACTAAAAAATATAAAAATGCAGTTGCAGGCAGGCACGAAAATAAATATTATATATCAGCTCAAAATGAAAATGAAGAGTATGAATTATTTGTTTTTGATACCGAAACAGGATTTTGGCATAAGGAAGACAACACTCATATGCTAAGCACCGTGACATATAACAATACTCTTTATTATATCGACAGCGTAAACGGCAGTATTATGGCTCCAAATGATAAAGATAATTTAATAAGCAGCGGCACAGACTTTCAGCAGGAAGGAGCTTTTGATTGGAGTTGTGAGACAGGCGATCTCTACGATAATGATTTTAATTCAAAATACATAAGTAAAATCTCAGTCGGAATAAAAAGTGAGCAAAAAACAAAAGTTAAAATTCAGGTCCAGTTTAAGGACGGCGGACAGTGGGTAGAATTAAAAAGCATTCTGTTTAACAGAAAAATGCCGCACATGCTCCCGGTACCGGTACGAAGATCTGATTTTCTGAAACTCAGAATAATCGGAACAGGTCAATGCAATATCTACGGAATTAAAATAGAATTTGCACAAGGAAGTGAAATAAGACATGGCAGTATTTAAAATAGATCCTCCGCCAAGCACAAACGATATAACAGTTCTCCGCAACTATGTAAATGACCTGTATGACGCTCTTGTAAACATGGTCTACAACCTTGACGGTGATAACATGAGCGAGGATTTTTTAAATGCATTAAAATTTAATGAGGAGAGTGACATATAGTGGCTTATACATATAAGGTTTACGGCTCAAAGCAGGTTGATGATGCTGTTAATATGTATAACAATATCGCAAACAATGCACCCAAATATACCGAAAGCAGCGCTACATTAAACGCAAAGAAACAAGCAGATAAATATGCGGAAAAGTACAAAGATACCGTTAACAACGGATATACGGGAAGTTATGAGTGGAATATTCGTCAGCTTGCTGATAAGTACATAAACAACGAGTTCAAATGGAACGCTGATGACAGTAGTGAGTACCAGCAATATAAATCAAAATATCAGCGTGAAGCCGAAAAACAGCAAGAAAATATACAGGGAAGCTATTCTGCGAATACAGGCGGATATTCAAACAGCTATGCGCAGGCCGCAGGACAAAAGGCGTTTAATTCATATATGGACGAGCTGCAAGAAAAAATTCCTTCACTTAAACAATCAGCATATCAGAATTGGAGCCAAGAACAGGAAACCACGCTTAATCAAATCGGTGTAATGCAGGGGCTTGATGATACCCAATATCAGAGGTACCGAGATACCGTTCAGGACTACTATGATTTCATGAATTATTATGAAACTAAATATAACACAAGCAAAGGCCTTGATATGAGTGCGTTTCAGAACGAACTTTCAAAATGGCAGTCGCAGCTCAGTTCTGCAAGCAGTAATCTTGCGGCAATACGCCAGCTCGCAGAACAGCAGTACGAACACAACACCGTTTCGGCAAGCACAAAAGCAAGCATAAGCAATTAACGGAGGTTAATATGTCTGTAAAAGATCAGGAAATAGTCTACAATGAACTTATGAATAATGCTCCGACACTGAGCAAGAGTGAAGATATAAAAACGAGCGAAACAAATTTAAAAGAATCAGAATCGGCAACATCTCCCCAGAAATACAGCGGAGGCGTTGCCGATGCTAAGCTCGATGAAGCAATTAATAAATATCTCAATGACGCAGGATTTTCATATAATACGGCTGAGGACCCCGAATATCAGTCTTATGTAAAAGAATATAAAGAGAACGCAAAACGCAGCAAAGAACTTAGCAGAGATACTGCTGATATGCTTGCAAACGGTTACAAAGCGACATATGCTGATGCGGTTGCTGACACTGTAAATAATTCGTATTTGGAAAATATTACAGATGCAATACCAAACTATCAGTCACTTGCAAAGTTAGAAAAATCTGCGAATGAACAAAACCTTGCAAACGCAGTTAATATTTACAGCAATCAGGCACAAAGCGAATATAACAGAAACCGAGATACGGTTGCCGATAACAAAAATTACCTCAACTATTTGTATAACCGCTATGTTTCCGACCGTCAGGCTGATATTCAGAATAATTCAAATGACCTCAGTATATACAGTGCAAAGCTATCAACTGCGCAAAGTGATCTTGATAATGTACGCAGTATAGAAAATCAGCGATATTTGAACGAAACATTATCCGCAGATGAAGCCGCAAAGATTGAATATGATAACAAACAAAAACAGCTTGCAGCCGAACAGGAAGCTCAGGAGGAAGAAGCTCAGCGTAGGATAAAGCGTAACAGCAATGATTTTATTAATGCATATAATCTAAAAGATGCAAATACAGATTTTATAACAAATCAAATTGCAATAGGTTATTACAACGGCTATATCAGCCTTGCTGAGGTTGATTATATAGCGGACCAATTAAATATAACAACTGACCAGATAGCAAATAAACTTGATATATACGGTAAAAACGGCGGTAGTTTCACGCCCGGAAAAGGCAGAGATTATTCGATAGGATCCGGAAACTAATATTATAAAGATTCAGGTATAAATTATAAGGCAGTTAAGGGAAATTAAAAGACGAAAGGACTACTTAATATGGCTAAAAAAAGAACACTCGGAGACGATTTAAGAGACTTTAAAGCTGGAAAAATCAGTGATAAATACTATCGTTATAATCCAAATCGATATGTTTATAATGATTCTAAAATTAATTACAAGGCAATAAAGAATGAAACTGATATTATCGGAAATACTGCGCAAGATCCTGTCAGCTATTATAATAGTCATAAAAAAGCAATTTCAGGAAATTCAACCGATAATAAAAATGTTTTTAATTCAGATTCAAAAGTGAAAGGTGCTTTTAATGAACAAATTAAAAGAATGGAAAATCCGCAGTATGGCGTTCAAAAAAGAAGAGAAGAAGCGATAAAAAAAGCAGAAGAAAATATTAAAAGGTTAGATTATGTAAAAACTCATGATACTGTCCCTACAAAAGAGCATCAGGAACAGTATCAGGAAGATGCAGCTCTCTTAAATGAATTGGATTTTCAGAATAAATATCAAAAAGTCACTACATATGAGCAAGCCAAAACCGCATTGTCGAACGCAGAAACGACAGAAGAGAAGAATTGGCTTAATAACAAAGCGGCTGAATTAGCTACAAGTGCGGATTTAGAGAATGAGCAAAAACATCTCTATGATGATTTTTATAACAACGGAGGTGGTGAAAAAGTAGTTGCCGGTGATATATACGCAAAAGATGAACTTAATGAACTTGACAAGAAAAACGAAGAATTACAAAAGTTAATTGAAACTAAAAAGCATGAAGAAAAAGAAAAGCGTGAATATTACGATGTTATTAAAAATAATCCTGAATATTTAGATATAATGAAAAAATATTATGATCTTCAGAAAGGCGAAGAAATCTCCCATATGTTGGGCGTTACAGGTCATGATATAGAAAGTATCAAAATAGAAAGCAGCGTAGATGCTTATAATTATTATAAAAATTTGACTTATGAAGAAAAAGAAAAAATCAAAGATAATTTTAAAAGTTTACCTAACAACGAGACTTTATATAAATATTATCAAAGAGTGCGTGATGAAAGTGCAACGGAAGAAGAACATGAATTGCTTAAAGACTATTCCACTGAACATCCTGTTCTTGGTTCTTTAGCTTCTGTAAGTCTTTCAGCGTATGGAGGTATTGCAGATTCAGTAAATTATATAAGTGCTGGTGTTGATAAAGCTTTTGGCGGTGATGGATATATTGATCCTCAATCGACAAATGTTGCAAAATCACAAACAATCAGAGAAACCGTAAGCGATGATATGAATGATGCGGGAGAGTTTTTCTATGGTGCAGGAATGAGCATTGCTGATAATATTGCGAGAATGCCTGTTTTGCTCTTACCCGGTGGAAAAGTAATTAATCGTGCGATGGTAGCTACATCTGCTGGAACATCTTACGCTAATCAAGTGCTTGAAAACGGTGGAGATATGGATCACGCGTTGCTTACAGGTGCAGCAGCTGCAGCAGCAGAAACATTTTTTGAAAGTATTTCTTTAAAAGGTTTATTTAATATAGTAAAAAAAGGAAAAGATTCAGTAATAAAATCTGTATCAAAACAAATAGCAAGAGAAGGAGCTGAGGAAGTTGGCACTGATATAGTCGACACAGTAGCAGATAGTATAATTAACGGTGACTTATCACAACTTTCTTTGCAATATCAAAACTATATCAATCAGGGATATAGTGAGAGTGAAGCATGGGAAAAAGTTTATAAAGATTTTGCTTTTCAAATAGGGCAGGATTTTGCGGCAGGAGCAATCAGCGGAGGAGTTTTAGGCGGAGGAGCAGTTGCAATTAACAAAACAACCTCAATGGTATATGAGGGAAAAAATAATTTTGAAATTGGTGCCGAAGCACTTAAAAGCGAAGATTTTAATATAACTGATTTGATAGACAGCGGTAAAGCAAGCAGTAATAAATCAACAGTCAAACTTGCAAAATCTGTTGAGAGCGACTTTAACAAAAACGGTGTTGCGGGTGTAAGTAAATCAGACCTCGGGAAACTTATAAAAATTACAACACAGAAAAATTCTGCACAGACAACCTCTGTTGATACAAATTCTGAAAATACAATCTCACAGCATGACAATACCGCAAATTCAGTAAATGCAGATAACATTATAAGGAATAACAACACTTTTGTTTCAGCGGCAAATCCTCAGTCAAATACAAATTCATCAAAGGTCGAAACAGTCTCAAGAACAGTAACAAACGCTTTTGGTAATAATCATCCCAACGGATTGGCGGCTAAAACGGCGAATAATCAAAGAGTAACAGTTGTTGGAATTGAAAGCAGTACGAGAGATTATGGTTCATCAGACAATACCGTTACATTAAGACTTGATAACGGCAGTCTTGTTAATGCTGATGACATAACAACCAATCTGCCTTATTATAACGCTCTTTTTAATTACTCTAAAAATTTTGACACAATAGGTGCAAGAGCGTTTGTATCGCAATATGAAACATATGCAGAATCAAAGCAGAGCAGCGGAAAGAGTGCAGATGTAAGAGAATACGCAGCGGCATATGAGCAACTGTATAATCTCGGGAAAATGGGTGTTGAATACGAAAGCATAAAATCAAGCGGCAGATATAACAAAGCTCTTGACACTCTCGGCGGAATAGCGTACATTGCAGTAAAAAAAGGTAATGACTTTACAAATAATTCAATGCAAAACGAAACCGAAAATATCAGTAAAATCAGAATGCCCGGACAGACAAATTCAATTAACAGTAAAATGTATATTGAAGAAAGTGCAGAAAGCAGTGTAAAAGCAACTGACGAACAGCTCCAGCTTCTTCAGGCTGTTGCAGAAAAGACAGGCAAAGATGTTATTCTCACCGATAAGCTCAGCGACAGCGAGAATGGAGTTTATGCAAACGGTAAAATCTATATAAGAGCTGATCTTGACAGCAACTATATGTTATCTACGGCACTTCATGAGGCCATGCACGGCGTAAGGCAGGACAGCCCGAATGATTATAAGGTGTTGCGTGACTTTGTTACAAACTATCTTGTAGCAAAGGGAGAAAATATTGATTTAATGCTTGATGATATTAAATTGAGATGGAATGATAAAGTATCAACAAATGAAGACTTAACCGAAGAACTCGTCTGTCAAACAGTAATGACAATAGCCACAGATGAAACGGCTATTAAAACAGCACTCAGTCTTGAAGAAAACAAAGGAATACTTGGAAAGGTTGCAAATGCATTAAGGAAAATTGCAAAAGATGCTTATAACTTTATGAAGGGCATAGGTACAACTGCACATAACATGCAGGCACAAACATGGCTTGAAGATGTAAATGCAATAAATGAGCTTGCCGATAAGTTAAGCGAAGCTTTTGACAACTCAAGACAAATTAAAATGCAATTATCAGATAACGCAAAGTCTAAACAAAAAAACACCGCTAACAGCGGTGCTAAATATTCAGTGGGAGAAAATGCTGATAATAGCAGTGTGAGAAATCAAGCAAGACAGAATGATTCAGATATTAATGAGCAGGATATTGAAACATTAAGAACTATGGGCAGAAAGTCGATAAATGATTTTACTTCTGAGGACATTCAAAGAACAGAAAAATGGGCGAGAAAGTTCTATGAGGAATTAGGAACAAAATCACCGTTTTTCAGAGCTTGGTTTGGTGATTGGAGAGCGTATGATAGTAAGAAAATATTGGTAGCAAATGACAAAGGCGATACAAGAGGATTGCAAAAAAATGAAGATACTGGGTGGCAGATAAATGTATCACGAAAGGTATTTAACGAAACTGTTTCACATAATGGGATTTCAAATATAAAAGCAAAACCTTATTTGCCATACATTAATAGTATTGTGAAAAATGCAGTATTATTTGATACATTTAGCATGGATAACCCAAAATCAAAGAATTCTTTGTTTATGCATAGCTTTTATGCAGTTGCTAACATAGGGAACGGAAACGAAGTATTAAAACTATATGTTGAAGAAATGAATGACCCAAATAGCGATAACACATTAAAAAGGGCATATCAACTTCAAAACATAGAAAAATGGCAGCCTGCCGTAACCGGTTCAGTGAATAAAACACTTAGCCGTATCAGTCAAACTGCCAACATTGATACTGTATCAGATTTGTTTGCAGTTGTCAAGCAATATGATAAAAAATTTAATCCAAAGTCGGCAAGCAAAGTCGTTGGAAAAAGCGGCGAACCTCTTGTTGTGTATCATCAAACGAAAGCAGACTTCACTATATTTAACACTAACAACGAGAGAGCTGGACTATATGACAGCGACACTCCAACAGGAATGTTTTTTAAAACAACAGATAAAAATATTGGGCTTGCAGGCAACAAGCAAATGGCTGTATATCTTAATGCAAAAAATGTTTTGACATTTAATAATCGAGACGATATTCATTCCTATTGGATGAAAAATGTGTCCGGTTATTCAGAACTACAGAAACAATACGATGATGTTGATAAAAAGTATCAGGCAGAATATGAAAAAGAAGAAATCATAAGCGATGAATGGTATGAGGAACATTATGACGATCTTGTTTCAGGAAAGATAACAGACGAGGAAGCTCAGCGAATAATGAACGGCAAGCTTGATGTTATTCTTGATGAATGGAAGAAAGCAACTAATCCTATAAGGCGAAAGCAAAAAAATCTGATTACTGAATATATTAGAAAATCTGATGTAGACGGCATTCATCTAAAAAACGATGAGAAGGTTGATACCTATATAGTTTTTAAACCAACGCAAATCAAATCCGCAACAGACAATATAGGCACTTTTGACAAAAATAATACGGATATTCGTTTTGCTGTTGATGATACCATTACACAAGGATATTTTGTAGATGATGATTTATTTAATGATTTAGGTGTTGAAGAAACTAAGTTTGAGCGTGCTGTTAAAGAAAATCCTGAGTATGCTCTTAATGCCGTTTACAATCATGCAGCTAAAACAGCTGAAAGTGCTATTAAACAGACAAGCGACATAAGACTTGACGACAAAACTTATTTAAGCATTGCACAAAGATTAATGAACAGATACAATATTTCAAGAAAATTCAACAAAGGTTTTGATGAAGAATTTTCAGAAACAATTAAAAAACATACTGAAAAGATAGAATCGGGTAAATATACAGATTTTGCAGGTGAACTTGAAGATATTGTTGACGAGTGCAAAGACGCTCTGTTGTTAAGTACAAAAGTAAATAATGACCTCTTAAAAGAAGAAAGAAATGCTATTTTTGACTTTTTAAGAGGAAAAACGCTTGTAATTACTGATTATGCTGAGAGTGACATAAGAGAAAATTATGGAAGTATCGCAAATTTTCGTAAGCGTGTTTTCGGAAGAGTTAATGTTGCTCTTGAAAGGAACAATCCCAAAGGCGATATAATCTACATATCGGATGTCATTGATGCGGTAGAAAATATAAATGCAAGTTTAATAACGGATGAAAGTGACAGTTTGCAAGGATATAAATGGCTTGATAACCTCCTAAATAATGTGCTTGTGCCAAAAATCTATAATCCTTATATAGATGGATATTATGAAAATATAGATACTGCAGCGATTGAAATGGCATTTGACTTTACAACAGAAATTATCCGGGAAAAAGGAAAGCAAGCAGTAGCTGATACAAAATCCGAGCGTGCTGTTATTCGCAGTATTTCCAATAATATAAAAAAAGCTCTCAGTGAACGAGAGGCTATTTTGAAAGCAAAAAGCGAAAGCTATAAAAAGAGCTATGAACTTGAACGAACAAAAAGGCTTGAACAGATTAAGCAAATGCAAGAAAGATTTAAAAATCAATATCATAGGAATAGCAGTGAAAAATCAAGATATAAGAAAAAGATTGAACAGTTGCAGGCTGCTCTTAATGATAAGACAATATTGCTTAATATGAGATATGATACAGTAAGAGATCAATATAATGAGAACCGAGCTAAAACTGTTTATCGTGAACGACTTGGCAGAATGCTTAATAGAATGTCCAAAAGACTTGATGGGAAGGCTAATAACAACGAGTATATTCCTCAAGCCCTTAAAGAACCGATATTAAATGTTCTGAGTTCTTTTACTGCTGATCCCGGAAATTATAAAAACGGAAAAGCTAAACCTTTGCCCGGATATTTTGGAGAATGGAAAAACATATCTGAAATAGGTGATAGAGTAAACGAATTGACTAATGTTTACTCACAATTAAAGCCTAAAGATACCAAAGACAAGCAATATTCATATATTGACATAGAATCGTTGGCATATAAAGATGCAACTTTGGAAACTCTTCAACATTTAAGCGATGAGCTAAAGGGAAAAAATATATACGAGCTTTCAGCTTCACAACTTGAAATGGTATATAATACAATGAGCGATCTTGAAGAAACTCTGAGAGATTCGGTACAAATCATTGTTGACGGTCAAAAAATTTCAATAAAAAAAGCTGCAACGCAGGCTATATCTGAAACAGAGAGTGTACATTACAAGAAAAATGCGAACATCTCCGATAGTGCATTTATTAACATGATTGCATCAGGAGGACGAGAGTTAAAAAACAGAGTAATTGCAACAAGCCTTGATCCTGTTAGATATGGAAGATTCTTGAGCGGATACCATGATGATTATATTGTTAACAAAATATTCAGAGGTCTTCATGAAGGTGATATGGATAGAATAAAGATCCAGCAAGAGGCTTTTCTGAAAATTCAATCAGTAACATCAAAATACAGCAATAAAGAATTGAAAGATCTGCAAAGAGCTGATGTTAAGCAGTTTGATTTTAAAGACATCAAAACAGGTGAAAGAGTTAAAATTTCTCAGGGTCTGCTTTTAGCAATTGAGCTAACAAACAGACAAAGTGACGGACGCCGCCATCTTGTAAATGATAAGTTCAATCATTATACTGTTTTGCCTGACCTTGATATGGTGAATCTCGGCAGAAATAATCCGGATCTGCATAGAGTAAGGTTATCAAAATCTGATTTGACGGAAATAAGCAGATATATAAAAAGCAATAAAATGTTAAACGAAATTGCTGGAGCAGTAAGTGAAGTGTATAATGTGTTGCTGGCTCAAAAGATAAACGAAGTAAGTATGCAGAAATACGGAAAATTAATTGCAACTGTACAAAACTATTATCCGCTAAAAGTCTATCGCGACGGTGCAAATTATGAGAAAAATTTTGAAGCAGAGTTTAACGATATAAGGCTTAAAAACAGAGGATTTACAAAGGTTCGTGAAAAATCTTTTGCACCGATTGTAATTGATGATGTTTTCAGAACATTTGTAAGGCAAGTTAATTCTGTTTCAGAATATTGTGGATTGATGATCCCGATAGAAAACTTCAAAAAAGTTTACAACAGTAACAACGGAGATGTAACATTACACGAAGTAATCAAAGAAAAATTCGGACCCGCAGCGGAACATTATATTGAAAAGCTCATGGCTGACCTTCAAAATGCAAGGGATTATCTTGATATAAATGTTCTTAATAAAATTCAGAGTAATTTTATGGGAGCAAAGCTATTGTTAAATCCCGGAGCAGCGGTAAAACAGTTTGGTGCGTACCCTATGGCTTATAAATATTTTGGTGTAAAGAATGTAACAAAAGCATCGGTAATTGGTAATAAAAAGGTTGACCTGAAGCACTACTCAAAGTATACACCTTATTTATGGTACCGACAGGAAGGAAACAGCACAGTAATAGGAGAACTGAGCAGAGAAGCTGGACTATACAAAAAGGCATTTGATTATTATTTTGATATTATGGGAAAGTTAGACAGAATTGTGGTTAGCTCTCTTTTATATGCAGCAGAACTCCATGTAGAGCAAACTACTAATCTGAAAAACGGTACCGATGAATTTTATAAAGAAGTCGTAAAGCAATGGGAAAAATGTATTGATGAAACACAGCCAAGCAACATGGTAACAAGTAAACCGCAATTCGTTCGCAATAACATAATGAGATGGCTTACACTTAATGCGTTTAAAAGTCAGGTCATGGCAATGGGAAATACAGTAATTGATAGCTTCGGAGAATATCATGCAAGGCGTATCGATTATAAAACAAATCCTAATAAACAGACTAAGTCTGATAAGAATAGTGCAGCTAAGAATTTAGCGGCTTCGCTCATAGGCGTTGCGACATCTTCTATGCTAACAGGCGCCTTAACTGTAATAGCAAACATGATTATTTGGCACAAATACGATGACTTTAAAGATGAAGAAGGAAATGTTACAGCTTCGTCTATTGCTTCAAATTTCATTGATTATACGCTTGAAAGTCTTTCCGGTTGTTTCGTTTGGGGAGACAAAGCATATGAAGTTATATGTGCTGCTATTGATAAAGGTGTGTTCTTTGGGTTTGAAGCTATGAGCCTTGAAAATATCAATGACGGTATTGAAAAGGCACTGAAAGGTGATTGGCTTTCATTAGCTACATTAGTAACCGATTGTTTAGGCTTTCCCGGGGAAAATGTAGTAAAAATAGTAAGGAGTGTTTCTTCTTATGCGAATGATATTATTAATGGCGGCGGTGAAATCATTTCCAAAAACAATACTTTTGGATTTTTAGGAGGAAATAACACAAGTAACTTCAATTATATTATTGTTGAAGCTAAACAGAACGGCGATACTGCTAAAGCCGAACACTTTGAAGAAATGTGGAAAGATGATTTAATTAATAATCAAGGAAAAACTGCTGAAGAAGCTAACGATTTTATAAAGAAAAAAATAATAATAGCATTAGCTTCAAGTGATGATAATATCGCCTCGGCTGCCGTTTCAAAAGCAAACGGAGATTTATCAGGTTATGAGCAAAACTTTGATAAAGTCGTTTCTTTCGGATTTGACAGTGTAGATGTAAAAAAGTCAGTTGATAAAGTAATTGATAATATCATCGAAGATCTTACCGAAAGAAATATTACAGACAAAGAAGATATCGAAACCGAATTAAAAGGCCAAGGCTTTAACGATTTAGGCGTCTCTTATATCTTTAATAAAATAGAAAAAGAAACAAAACAGAAAAGTAATAATTCTGATTTCGGTATTTCTGTATTTGAAGATACTGCAAGCAGCGGAGATGCAGTCAAATACACTTATGACGATGCTTTCAATGCACTTGTACAGGGTGATTATGAGAACTATCAAAAGATAGAAGATTATCTTATCGACATCGGTAAAAAGCCGAGTAATATAAAGTCTGCTATGCACAGTGCATCAAGAACTGACAGCTTATGGGAGCAGTATTATGATGCAAGTAATAATAACGATACAGAAGCAATCACAAGGTTTCAAAATATGCTGACTAATATCTATGGCTCATGGAGTACAGCGTTATCGTACGGTCAAAAATATCTTGAGAAAAACTCATAACATCGAAAGGCACAGTTTAACTGTGCCTTTCGTCTGTTGTGTAGTTACATAGAAAATTTAAAATGTTTATAATTGTTTTAGAGGTGAGGTTATGAACCTTATAACATATGATGTATATAAAAATACAGTAAAAAAGCATGACGGGTTTAATCCGGTTACTTCTGAAAATAATTATTCTCAGCTTAGATTTAATTTTAAAAAAGGCGATGACTGGGAAAAGTGTAGTATAGTGACGGCATCTTTTTGGCAAAGTGTTGACGATATAGTAAAAAGCGATGCCTCAATTATTGCGGAAAACTTATCTGCAACTTTTGAAATACCGGAAGAATTTTCAGGCGTAAGTGGTAGTCTTTGTGTGGGACTTCAAGGAACTTATAATAACGAAAATAATTCCCCTGTTACTATAGCAACTAATATAATTGTTATAAATCGCAATAACGGTATAGTAGTAAAAGAGGGCGCCAATACCTATATTTACGAAAAACTAATTTCATTAGTTCAGTCTTTATTTGATGAAGATTCCAATAAAATTGATAGTTTTATTAATGAAACAAGTTCTCAAATTAAAGAGCTTGAAGAAAAGAGAAATAAAGTTTCAACGGTTGATTTTCAAAATTCAAGTGAGAGCAATTATCCAAGCATTGCGGCACTATATAATTATCATAACAATTATGTGGCAACTTGTTATGAGGACATTGAAAATCTCGGTAACGATAAAGCTGACAAGGAGGAAACCCTTGCAGGCTACGGGATAACCGATGCATATACAAAGGAGCAGACAAATAATAATTTTCTTGATGTGAGCTCATTTGCTGAAGAAATAACTGGTGCAAATAAGTTTAACCCTATATGTGTCATTCCTGCAAACATTGACGGTGCTTCCAAAACAATCGTAGACAGTCCATCTTCAAGGCTCGGATATGTTGAATGTAAACCCGATACGACTTATACAATAATCAGGCAAGCGCCAATTTCGTCAAGATTCATTTATGGTACGACAAATGTAGAACCTGCTGACGGCGTAACGGTTAATGATGTTAAATTCCGCAATGATTTGACAAGTGCAACTTTTGTAACAGGAACAGATGCAAAATATATTGTCTTTTACTTTTATCTTGCTTCACAGGACGGAGAATACAGTCAAACATTTGCCGAAAAGATAATGATAGCTGAAGGTGAAAAGACGGAGTTTGAAAGTTTTTATGTATCAAATAAGATGTTGAACCCAAGCAAAATACCTGATGGTTCAATAGGTACTAATAAACTGTCAAGTGAAGTGAATAACGCCATTTCTTTAGGAGAAAAGCAAATAAATAAAATAAATTCTGATTCTGAGATTAAAGATGAGAAACAGGGCTATCCTTCAATTTCGTATCTTAAAAGCCAATTAGTTAAAAAAATTGATAAATCTCTTACTTTTAGTGATGTAGAGGGAAAAAATCTCTTTAATCCAGCTAATATTATTTCGGCAAACATTGACGGTGCTTCCAAAACAATCGTAGACAGTCCATCTTCAAGGC
>DXYF01000023.1 GCA_019415945.1 Clostridiales bacterium | reverse complement strand
TTAGTATGGGCTGTTACTACGATGAAAAGGATAAGCTTTGGAAGATATATGAAAATGGGGAGAGAGGAATGAGTATCATAAAGTTTTGTTCCGAAAGTGAAGACGAGGTACTGGCAGAACTCTACAAAATGTTGGAAGTACGCATAAGCTAATTACGACCTTTGACTTGCGATATTAATCCTAAAGTCAGATTAAGAAACGAAAGAAGCAGTAATTAAACGAACAGATAAAAAGAAAAGCCGCATACAAAATCCTGTAAAAGGCTAAGTATGCGGCTTTGCAAAAGAGCGAATCGGAGTATTAATCGAAAAATAGGAGGAAAATGAGTATGAAACTATTTTTATCAAAAAATATATTAAGAATAAAAATAAATGCGAATAAAGACAAAATAGGCGAATGGAAACTTGCACTTGAGGAAAATACAACAGAGCCAATGCATATTGGTTATTATTATAATGATGAAACAAAAAAATACAGATATTATTCTACTGCTAATTGCCTTCCTGAGCAAATGTCGTGGATTGATAGTAACACAGAGAAAGAAGCTCTGCAATTAGTTTATGAAAGAATGTTGGATGAAAAAGAAGCCCGCACCGACACGAGAGCAAAGCTTGAAAGAATAATAAAAAAACTGAGAGAACGGCAAAATCCGGTGTTTGTATATTTGGGAAAATATTCGCACAGAGACTTTAGTATGGGCTGTTACTACGATGAAAAGGATAAGCTTTGGAAGATATATGAAAATGGGGAGAGAGGAATGAGTATCATAAAGTTTTGTTCCGAAAGTGAAGACGAGGTACTGGCAGAACTCTACAAAATGTTGGAAGTACGCATAAGCTAATTACGACCTTTGACTTGCGATATTAATCCTAAAGTCAGATTAAGAAACGAAAGAAGCAGTAATAAAACGAACAGATAAAAAAGAAAAGCCAATAGAAGAGGTAGAAAATGGATTATAATATTTTAATAAAAAATTCAGTAGAGAAAAATGAAGTAGTCAATTTGTTAAGAGGAGAAGAGAAGTATCGAATTGAAATTTCAAAATTTACATCGGATGTTTTTCCTACTGATATTAATGAAGTGTTAGTAAGTTGCTTTTATAAACAAAAGGATGATATATGTAATATAGAAAATATATTTTAATAATAATTATTCAAAAAACAACAGAATATTTGGATAATAGTCAATAAAGCGGTCATAAGCGGGAGACAAAATAAATACAATCACATTTTTTTGGAAAAATCTATATGAATTTAGGTAGGAGATTTTTTACTGTATATGCAGCCAAACATTAAGAACGGGGACAGCGTAAACAACACTCTGTTTCTATAGTTCGCCTTGTATTTGGCTTTATAATATAATCATCTCTGTTTTTATTTGCATCCCGAAGATGCAAATGCGTTATATCACGCAGAGAATTAACCAAACGGGCAGCAGCTAATTGACTCCTCGGGAGTTTTACTACAACTGACGGTCTTCCGGAGGTGTCTGTTTTTCTTTAGTTTTTTTAAATAAAAAGATTATCGCATTGACGAGAAATAACCGCTCCCATTAACGGAAGCGGTTTTGAAATATCGTAAATTTAGTTCTTTATGTTAAAAATATATTAATTCTATATATTTTGTGTGTTTCGGGTAGCATTTTTAATATTTCTTTCGGAATACTGTATCAGATTAAAAAGCGAGGACGCACCTTTTTCAAAGTAGTTCATAATTACATCAGGGGACAAAGATAGAGAAAGCTCATTTTTTTCTATTATAGTGCCTATGATTTCAAGATCTAACATCATGGAAGCAATGGTTAGATTTTTATATCTGTTTTGGTCAATGGAAAACATATTTTGCGAATTGTGGCTGTCGGCAGAATACAGTGTTCTGAAAATTTGATATTCCGAATTCATAAGATAATTGCTCACAGTATTTGTCAGCTTTTTATTTCCCATTTGTGCAAGCAAATCGAAAATAACGGTGGTGGTGTTCATCAACAGCTTTTTATTAATCTGATTAATCATATTTCCCTTTAGGTGCCTTATTTCATCGCTTTCGGGCAAATCGTCTGCCGTTACCGATGCGAGTTTACGCTGAACGGTTCGTCCGAGCATATAATCGCATGAAACTTCAAAATATTCTGCCGCTTTTACCAAAAAATCAAGTCCGCATTCCCGTATTCCTTTTTCGTAATGAGAAAGCAACGCCTGTGAAATACCTAAATCGGAAGCTACTTGTTTTTGACTCAATCCTTTTTCTTTTCGTAAATAAGTTAATATTCTCGGAAAATCGCTGTTCAATCTTGACACCTCAAATTCTTTAATAGTATAATTAACAAAGCGGGTTATGCTTATTACTGAAAGTATAACTAATCTATAACAATTTGTAAATAACTTTGGAGAAATTTATGAAATCTTATGTTATTCATTTCATTCGTCACGGAGCTGTTGACGAAACTCTTTTGGGTAAGTATATCGGCTCAACCGATGTTTCGCTGTCTGAAAAGGGGAGAGAGGATTTAATAAAACTTGACGCTCAATGTAAATACCCGGGTACTCAAGTTGTTTTTACAAGTCCTTTAAAGCGTTGCACTCAAACTTGCAAGATTTTGTATCCGGAGCAAAATCCGCTTTTGATACCAGCATTGGCTGAGTGTTGTTTCGGCGACTGGGAAGGGAAAACCGCAGACGAGCTTAAAGATGATAAAGATTTTGAAAAATGGCTTGCAGGTGACTCTTCCGTAACCCCTCCCAACGGCGAGAGCAACGCAGATTTTACCCGCAGAATCTGCCGTATGTTTGAGAGTATTGTTGAGGGACTTATGAAAACAGGCACCACGGAAAGCGTAATAGTTACTCACGGCGGAGTTATTATGACGCTTCTTGCAGTTTACGGATTGCCTCAGGCAAAGCCTTTTGAATGGACTATGGACAATGGCTTCGGATATTCCGTCCGTGTCACTCCGATGTTGTGGCAGCGTGATAAGGTGTGTGAGGTTTTTGCAGCAATTCCTGTATCAATCGATAAGGAATGACAACTTTTGCTAAATTGTAATATAGTTTACAATTTTTTAAGTGGTTGTGTGCAATAATTAATTCATAAATAATTTATTTTTAAAGGAGCAAAATATATGGCTGACTACAAAATAACATTGTTAAAAGGTGACGGAATCGGTCCAGAGATAGTAAATCAGGCGGTAAAGGTGCTTGATAAGGCAAGTGAAAAATTCGGCTTTACCGTTGAATACGACGAGGCACTTCTCGGCGGATGTGCTATTGACGCTACGGGCGTACCGCTTCCTCAGGAAACCATTGATAAATGTAAGGCATCAGACAGCGTACTGCTCGGAGCTGTTGGCGGCCCTAAGTGGGACGGTATGCCCGGCAATAATCGCCCCGAGGCAGGATTGCTCGGCATAAGAGGTGCACTTGGATTATTTGCAAATCTTCGCCCGTCTGTAATTTTCGGACCGCTGAAAAGTGCGTCGCCGATTAAGGATGAGATTATCGGAAGTAATCTTGATATTATGATTGTAAGAGAGCTTACAGGCGGTATATATTTCGGTGAAAGAGGAAGAAAAGAGGTTGACGGTCAGCCCGCTGCATGGGATACGGAAATGTACACGGTTGCAGAGGTTGAAAGAATTGCGAGAGTTGCATTTGACCTTGCAATGAAGAGAGATAAAAAGCTTACAAGCGTTGACAAGGCAAATGTATTAGAGTCTTCCCGCTTGTGGCGTGAAACGGTAATTAGGGTGTCGAAGGAATATCCCGAGGTAGAGCTTAATCATATGTATGTGGATAACTGTGCTATGCAGCTTGTAAGAAATCCCCGTCAATTTGATGTTATTGTAACCTCAAATATATTCGGAGATATTCTTTCTGATGAGGCTTCAATGATTGCGGGTTCAATAGGTATGCTTGCTTCTGCAAGCTTGTCGGGAGGAAAACTCGGACTTTATGAGCCTATTCACGGTTCAGCTCCCGATATTGCAGGTCAGAACATTGCAAATCCGCTTGCAACAATTCTTTCTGTAGCAATGATGCTTCGTTATTCGCTCGGAAGAAGCGACGCTGCCGATGCAATAGAAGCTGCTGTTGCAAAGGTTTTGGAAACTCACCGCACACCCGATATTTATGAGGAATCAAAGATAAAAGTAGGCTGCGAGGAAATGGGCGACCTCGTTTGCAAAATGCTGTAATTGGGTGCGTAATGCAGTATTACGATATGCACTCGCACATTTTGCCTGATTTTGACGACGGAGCAGAAACTGTCGATGAGAGTCTTGAGCTTATCGGCTGTCTTGAAAGGCAAGATGTAACAAATATTTGCTTTACACCTCATTTTTATACAAATGAAATGAGTGTAGAAGATTTTGTCAGCAAACGCCGAATTGCTTACGAAAAATTTTTAAACCATAAACCTCAAAATATCAATATTGTTCTCGGTGCTGAAGTTTTCGTAACAAAATTTCTTTTCAGCAATGATAATTTGTCGCAAATAACATACGGAAAATCAAAATATATTCTTACGGAGTTTTCTTATAGCTCGCAGTTTTCGGAAAAATCACTCAATCAAATGTTAATGCTTATTGAGAATTATAATTTAATTCCGGTTATACCTCATGTTGAGCGTTACAGTACCCTTATGAGTGATATTTCGGTTTTGCGTGAATTAAGAGATATGGGTGTATTAATTCAGACAAATGCCTCAAGCTACGGCAAAAAGTCGCCTATATTTAAACGCAAAAAGCTTTTGAAGCTGATTGACAAAGGTATGATTGATGTTCTCGGAACAGATGCTCACTCTATGACTCACAATTCACCCGAGCATTATTCTCAGGCAGTAGCTTGCATTGCAGACAAATGCGGTAAGAACGCTGTAAGAAATATGATGCTCAATGCGGAAAAGATTTTTAATTCAGCAATCAGTGAGTAAAAGATTAAACCATACATTTTTAATATAACAATAGCATATTTCCTGTAAGAAAAAACACTGACTTTTGTAATTAAATTTTGTATAAACAAAAAACCGATTAACCCACATGAGTTAATCGGTTTTGTTCTGTTTATAGTGTTTTTATATTATATTCTTGCTACGCCTGTTTTAATAGCTGCTTCTTTAACGGCTTTTGCAACGGCTTCGCCTACTCTGCTGTCAAATGCGTGGGGGAGAATGTAATCAGGATTTAGCTTATCTTCCTCAACAAGTGAAGCAATGGCAAATGAAGCTGCAATCTTCATTTCTTCGTTAATATCGCTTGCTCTGCACTCAAGTGCACCCTTGAAAATACCGGGGAATGCAAGTACATTGTTAATCTGATTCGGAAAATCGCTTCGACCCGTGCCGACAACGGCAGCTCCTGCGTTTTTAGCAATATCGGGCATAATCTCGGGAGTCGGGTTAGCCATAGCAAAAATAATCGCATCTCTTGCCATAGATTTTACCATATCCTCAGTAACACAGCCTGCTGCTGATATTCCGAGAAATACATCTGCTCCTTTCATGGCGTCTGCAAGTGTGCCTGTGAGATGCTCAAGGTTAGTGATTTCAGCCATTTCCTGCTTTACAGCGTTTAATTTGCTGTCGCCTTTGCAAATAATTCCCTTGCTGTCGCAAAGTGTAATATGTTTAACTCCCATATTCAAAAGGTGCTTTGCAATAGCAATTCCTGCGGCACCTGCACCGTTTATTACAACCTTAATATCTTCAAGCTTCTTGTTAACAATTTTAAGGGCGTTGATAAGTCCTGCTGCAACAATAACAGCAGTTCCGTGCTGGTCATCGTGGAAAATCGGAATATCACATTTTTCTTTCAGCTTTCTTTCGATTTCAAAGCATCTCGGGGCTGAAATATCCTCGAGATTTATTCCGCCGAATGAACCGCTGATGAGAAAAATTGCATTAACTATTTCATCTACATTCTTGCTTCTGATGCAGATAGGAAAAGCGTCAACTCCGCCGAACTCCTTAAATAACGCACATTTTCCTTCCATAACGGGCATACCTGCTTCGGGTCCTATATCACCTAAGCCGAGTACAGCTGTGCCGTCGGTTACAACAGCGACAAGATTGTTTCGTCTTGTAAGCTCAAATGACTTATTGTAATCTTTTTGGATTTCAAGGCAAGGCTCTGCAACGCCCGGAGTATATGCAAGCGAAAGGTCTTCGGAAGTAGCAATAGGAACTCTTGAAATGACCTCAATTTTGCCGTTCCAGTCATAGTGTTTTTGTAAAGATTCTTTTCTGATATCCATGCTTAAACTCCTTTATAAACTTAATATCTCAAACATTCTACATTATATACTTAAAAAGCTCATATATCAAGCAGTTTCAAGAAAAATATTGACTTTTAATATCTTTTAATTTATTATAAATACTGTGAGTGCGTTGAACAGCCGCGGGCAAAGTCCGAAAGGCTTTGTGCGAGGAAAGTCCGGGCTTCACAGAGCAAAAATAACGGCTAACGGCCGCCGGAGGCGACTCCAGGGATAGTGCAACAGAAAATTACCGCCGAATTTATTCGGTAAGGATGGAAAGGTGAGGTAAGAGCTCACCGGAGGCAGGGAGACCTGTCTGCCGTGTAAACCCTATTTGAAGCAACACCGTGGTAGGACATATACGCTTGCTCGGCGTGTCCTTAGGAGGTGGCATTGAGCAGTTTCGGTAACGGGCTGCCAAGATAGATGGCTGTTCACGACAGAACCCGGCTTACAGACGCAGTCGCACAAAAACTACCTGTAATTTAGAATTACAGGTAGTTTTTGTTTTGATATATCAAATTGATTGTTTTAAGGAATTTTTTTCGATAATTTTCTCGGCACATTTAATCCCGTCAACCGCGGCTGATATTATTCCTCCTGCATATCCCGCACCCTCGCCGCAGGGATAAAGCCCTTTTATCTTGATGCTTTCAAGAGTATCATTGTTACGCAAAATACGAATCGGTGAGGAGCTTCGTGTTTCAACTCCTGTTAATACGGCGTCTCCGTCATCAAATCCTTTTAGTTTTTTGCCCATCAGTTTTATTGAACGCTTCATTGACTCTGACACATATTCAGGGAAAATATAGTTTAAATCGGAAAACTCGTAATTCGGGCAAATAGTCGGTTTTACGCCGCCGAGAGCCGTGCTCTTTGTGTTGTTGATAAAATCATCTACTCTTTGAACGGGTGCATTGTAATTGCCGCCGCCAAGCTCAAACGCCTTTTTTTCAAGCTCTCGCTGAAAGTACATTCCTGCAAGCGGATTATCCGATTTAAAATCATAGGGTGACACCCCGACAAGCAGTGCCGAGTTAGAGTTTATCTCATCTCTTGCAAATTCACTCATACCGTTTGTTACAAGCATATTTTCTTCGCTTGAAGCATTGATAACTCTGCCTCCGGGACACATACAAAAGGTATATACGCCTCTGCCGTTATCAAGGTGAGTATTTAACTTATAGCTTGCGGCACCAAGTCTTTTATTGCCTGCAAAGCGTCCGTATTGAGCTTTGTCAATATTTTCACGCAGATGTTCAATTCTTGCACCTACGGAAAAGGATTTTGCCTCAATCGGCAAATCTTTGCTGTACAGCATTTCAAAAGTATCCCGTGCACTGTGACCGATAGCAAGAATTATATTGTCGGTTTCAATTACCTGTGTTTTGCCGTTTTGTTCCGTTACGGCAGATACAACCGACGAGTTTTTAAAGTTTATTCCCACAAGCTTTGTTTCAAAAAGTACGGTTCCTCCGAGAGCTAAAATTTCTTTCCTGATGTTTTTTACCGTTACTCTCAATTTGTCAGTTCCGATGTGCGGTTTTGCATTATAAAGTATTTCATCGGGAGCACCGTGCTTTGCAAATTCTTCAAGTACCTTTCTTTGACGCAGATCCTTGGTTCCCGTATTAAGCTTTCCGTCGGAAAATGTTCCTGCACCGCCTTCGCCGAACTGCACATTTGACGATATGTTGAGCTTTCCCGTTAGCCAAAATTCTTGAACATCTTTATGCCTTTTATCGACATCACGGCCACGCTCTATTAAAATCGGCTTTGCTCCGCTTTGTGCAAGTATAAGTGCGGCAAAAAGACCTGCCGGACCCATTCCTACAACAATGGGAGATGTGCTGCCGTTCCATTTTTCGATATCATATCGGTATGGCTTGACGCTCAGGGCATTTTTTGCTTTTTTCAGTATACTTTGTTTGCTTACATTAAGTTCAATGTCTATCGAGCATAAAAAGAATATGTTGTCTTTTTTTCTTGCGTCAACCGAGCGTTTGAAAATAGTCGCAGATTTAATGGCTTTTTTATCAATTCTGAGTTCTTTTGAAGATTTTTCAATAACCGTGTCGCTGCTGTAGTCGAGAGGCAGTTGAATATTGTTAATTCTAATCATAGATTTTCACCTGCTGTAAGTCCGCTTGCAAAGGCAAAATGCAGATTGTATCCTCCGCATTCTCCGCAAATATCTATTGCTTCTCCGCAAATATAAAGACCCTTAGTGATTTTACTTTGCATAGTTTTTTCGTTAATTTCCCGACCGATTACGCCGCCGAGAGCTGTTTGAGCCTGCTCAAAGCCGCAGTTTTGTATTACGGGAAAACGCATATTTTTTGCTGCATTTGCAATGTTTTTAAGCTCCTCTTTTGAAAGCTCATAGCATTTTCTTGAAAAGTCCGATATATTGCAGGCTTTTAAAACTGCCTGTCCGAGCCTTTTTTGAAAAATTCCAGTAAATATATTATCAACAGTAAAATCGGAGAAAAGTTTTTGATTTTTAGTGATCAATTCCGATAATTCCGAATACGAAATATTATAAAGCAGGTCAAGCAATATGCAGTTTCCTTTCTCTGCATAAACGGAAAGATTAAATATGCATATCCCCGAAAGCGTTTTATCCCCGAACTGAACCTCGCCGATTTCGGCTTTAATAATTCGGCGGTTTGAATCGATAAGTGATACCTTAGCGTTTGCTCTGATACCTTTAAGCGGCTTTATAATATCTGATTTAACCTCAATAGGACAAAGAGCGGGGGAATAGGGGATGACCCTATGACCGAAATTTTTAAGATAATCGGCAGAGCTTGCGTTTCCTCCAAGTTTTGGAGCGGCTTTTGACCCGTTTGCAATTATCAGTTTTTTTGAAGTAAAAAATCCATTCTCAGTAGGTACTGCAAAGTTTTCTCCCGTCTTTTTTATGCTTTTTATATTTTCACTGCAAAAAATATTTACACCGAGCCTTTCACAGGCGAATCTCAGCACATCGAGCACGGCACTTGCCTGTCTGCACAAAGGATAGTACCTTCCTTCGCTGTCGCAAAAGCAAAGAAGACCCAGATTTTTAAATTTTTCAATCAAAGTATTTGTGTTATATTTTGAAAACAGATATGTACTTTGTTCTTTAAAAGAGCCGCGGTAATTATCAGGCGAAATATCTCTGTGAGTAAGGTTGCATCTTCCGTTGCCTGTTGACAGGAGTTTTTTTCCGACTCTGTCGTTTTTCTCAAGTATTGCCACGGAAATATTTTTATTTTTTTCTTTTGCAGCTATTGCACACATCAGTCCCGACGCACCTGCACCGATTATTAATGCGTCAAATTTGTAAGTATTATTCATAATCTCACCTAAAAAATAAGGGCAGCCTATGCTACCCTTTATTTTACATTTTATCTTATGATTTAGGTGCAAAAAGAAAACTTAATCCACCAAAAACGCCCATGCTTGCAAGTGCCATAATAATACCTGCAATAATAACACCGAGCATAACGGCAATTACACTCTTTTTAAATCCCATATCAAGAAAGCTTGCCGCAAGAGTTCCTGTCCATGCACCTGTTCCGGGAAGCGGTATGCCTACAAACAGCATAAGTGCAACAAAAAGACCTTTTCCGGCTTTTTGCTGAAGCTTTTTGCCGCCTTTTTCGCCCTTTTCAATACAAAATGTGAAAAACTTTCCGATATATTTCTTGTCTTTTCCCCAAATTAATACTTTTCTCGCAAAAAAGTATATAATAGGTACAGGAAGCATGTTACCTATAATACAAATTATGTACGACAGAACTGGGTCAAGTCCCATTCCTACAGCTACCGGAATAGCTCCTCTAAGCTCAATTATCGGTACCATTGAAATAAAAAAGACGATTAAGTAATTAATAAACATACTGACTCCTTTTGATGAATTATTAATTGCCGATTTACTGCAAATTATCATAAGTATATCAGATAAATATATTTTTTTCAATACAGTTTAGCTATAATTTTTTATATTTTTAAAAATTAAAAATCTTACAAATTTATTTATAATGTTGAAATAATCGACACTCCATTGACAATATATATATTTATTGTAAAATATACAGTTGGAGTGATAATATGAGGAAGAGCCGTGTTTCAATTCGTTTTAGGGTAATTGTTTTCACACTCACTGCACTTATGATTTTGTTTGCGTTTTTTCATTCTTCTATGCCTGCTGATTTGTCGGGTGATGAGAGCGAAAGCGTAATGGGAATTTTGCAGGGAATTTTAGATTTTCTTGGTTTTAATTCACAGCTTTCCGATCATATTGTACGCAAGGCAGCACATTTTTCCGAATACACCGTTATAGGTATGCTGTTATTAAGCTGTGCATATTCCCTTTGCAGAACAAGACCTCATAAGTATTATCTGCAAATACTTTTTGTCGGACTTGCAACGGCTGTATGTGATGAAACTATACAACTTTTTGTTGAGGGCAGGTCGGGACAGATTACCGATGTTTTGCTTGACTTTTCCGGCGTTTTAACAGGTACGGTGTTGATGATGGTTTACTTGGTGATTTATCGGAAATTGCGTAAAATATCATAATTTGTCGGCAGATTATCAAATGATATGTCTGCCTTTTTAATGCAAAAGAAAGGATAGGGTATTATGAGCGAAATTAAAACTGCCGTTGAGTCGGAAAACAAAATGGGAACAATGCCGATGACAAGGCTGATTTTAACAATGTCTGTTCCTACGATTTTTTCAATGACCGTCCAGGCTTTGTACAATGTTGTTGACAGCGTGTTCATAGGTCAGTATGATTTGGACGGACTTACGGCACTTTCACTTGCGTTTCCGCTTCAAATGCTTCTTATAGCGTTTTCGGTCGGAACAGCAGTCGGAGTAAACTCACTTGTGTCGAGAAAACTCGGTGAAAAGAATTTTGCTGAGGCAAATTCCGCTGCGACACACGGTTATTTAACCTGTATATTTTCATATTTGATTTTTCTGCTGCTCGGTTTGTTTTTATCTCAGCCTTTTATGAACGCTTACAGTGATAATGCAAAAATAGTTGAATACGGTACGCAGTATCTTTCGGTTGTGCTTTGCTTTTCGCTCTTTTCAATAGTTCAGGTCAATACCGAAAAAACCCTTCAGGCTACGGGAAATATGATTTTTCCCATGTTTTCGCAGCTTATCGGTGCGGTAGTAAATATAGTGTTTGATCCGCTTTTGATTTTCGGTGTGGGAATATTCCCCGAAATGGGTGTAATGGGTGCAGCTATTGCAACTGTATTCGGTCAGTTCTGTGCAATGATTTTTTGCCTGTTTACAATGTTTGCACTAAAACAGGAAGTTAAGGTAACACTCAAAAAAATCAGGCTGAACATGACTACCATCAAAAACATTTACTCCGTAGGTCTTCCGTCAATTATTATGCAGTCCATAGGTTCTGTTATGATTATAGGATTAAATGCAATTTTAGCAAAATCTGCGGCTGCTGTTACGGTGCTCGGAATCTACTATAAGCTACAGAGCTTTGTGTTTATGCCTTGCTTCGGACTGAACCAGGGTGTTATGCCTATAATCGGATATAACTACGGAGCCAGAAATAAGAGCCGTATGTATTCTGCATTAAAGCACGGAATTGTTATTGCGGCAATTATTATGGCAATAGGTACAGTGCTTATGTGGACAATCCCCGATGTGCTTATTTCAATGTTCGGCGGAACAGAAGAGATTATGGATATAGGTGAGTCGGCGTTTAGAATTATCAGTCTTTGCTTTATTCCTGCCGCTGTCGGAATTTTGTTCACTACACTGTTTCAGGCTACAGGCAAAGGAATAAGGAGCTTAATAATGTCCTTTTGCCGCCAGCTTGTTTTGATTCTCCCGATAGCTTACATATTGTCAGTAGTATTCGGTCTTCGCTATGTTTGGTATGCTTTTCCGTTCGCAGAACTTTTTTCGCTTGCACTTGCAATAATATTTTTCATTAATCTTACTAAAACTGATTTTAAAAAGCTCGGTTAAATTTGTCCGCCTCAATGCATATATTGTATTGAGGTGATTTTTTTGAATAATAATGAAAGCTTGAATAACAAAAATATCAATAATTCAAATGAAAACAATCAAAGCTTAATAAGTCAAAATAAAAATACAATTACATACGACGAGGGCTGGGAGTCTGTAACGGAAAGCGAGTATCCTGTAGTTGCCTCTCAAAATTTCGGTGAGGATAACAGTGAAGAATCGGTAAATCAAAAGGCTGCAAAAAAGCCTAAAGACTCACCTAAACAGCTCCTTATAACTATTCAGCTTATTGTGTGTATTTTGATGGCTATTGCGGCACTTCTCATAAAAACATTCGGCGGAGATTTTTATACTGATGTTCGTGAAAAATACTATTCAAATTTAAATAACGACGCAATCTTCGGAGAAGACAACGATTTTAACTTAAATGATTTTTTAAAGGCTTCAACGGACGATGAAGTTTAATATTTTAAAAACAGAAATAACTGTTTCCTATCTTATAATTTGTATTGCTGCTTTAAGTATAATTGCAGGTGTTTTTGACAGATTCTTATGGTGCGTGTTTGCTGTTATTATACATGAAACAGGACATATAGCTGCAATGTGCTGCCTTAAAACTCCGCCGCAAAAAATAAAAATATCTTTGTTTGAAATATCAATCAGTGACAAAAAAAGAAACGAAAGAAGCGTGAAAAACAATTTTTTAATTATTTTTTTCGGACCTTTTGTTAATTTTATTTGTTTTATTATCTTTTATCTGCTATACTTAGTGTACGGCAGTGTGTTTATTTTACCCGCAACGGCAAATCTGTCTGTAGGCTTGTTTAATGCTCTTCCGGTGTTGACGCTTGACGGCGGTCAGATGCTGTTTTTGATTTTAAGCCGATTTTATTCGGTTAAATTATCTGAAAAAATTGTCAATGCAGTAACTGTTGCCATAATTTTTCCGCTTGCTGTTACGGGATTTATAATATTATTTAAATCAAAATATAATTTTTCTCTGCTGTTGGTATGTATTTATTTGATTTTTTGCCTTGTCTGCAAAGACAGCAGGTGTTATTAGATAATATCAAGGTAAAATATAAGTGTAATTGATATTAAATTCGGAGGTTAATATGGTTTCCAAGGAAGTTGAAAAGCTCCTTTTAAAGGTTCAGAAGCCGGGAAGGTATGTAGGCGGCGAGCTTAATGAGGTGATTAAGGACAAAAACAGCGTAGATGTTCGTTTTGCGTTTTGCTTTCCCGACACCTATGAAGTCGGAATGTCGCATTTGGGTATGAAAATACTCTACAGTCAGTTTAACGATGAGGACTATATTTGGTGCGAGCGTGTTTTTGCCCCGTGGATTGATATGGAGAAGGAGATGACGGAAAATAATATATCTCTCTACGCACTTGAAAGCGGCGACCCCGTGTCGGAATTCGATTTTATCGGCTTTACACTCCAGTATGAGTTAAGCTATACCAATATGCTCAATATGCTTAAGCTGTCAGGTGTTCCGATAAAAAGCTGTGACAGACATGAGCTAAAGCAGATTGTAGTCGCAGGAGGTCCGTGTGCGTGCAACCCCGAACCGATAGCCGACTTTGTTGATTTGTTTTTTATCGGCGAGGGCGAAGAGGTTGACCTTGAGGTGATCGACCTTTTCAGAAAATGCAGGAAAGAGGGCAAGAGCAAGACCGAGTTTTTGCAGTTGTGCTCACAGATTGAGGGCGTGTATGTTCCGTCGCTTTATGATGTGTCATATAACGAGGACGGAACTATAAAGAGCTTTACGCCGAAAAACGGTGCTCCGTCAGTAATTCATAAAAGGCTTATTAAGGATATGAACAGCTCTTTTTATCCCGATAATTTTGTAGTGCCTCTAATAGAAATTGTGCATGACAGAGCGGTGCAGGAGATATTCAGGGGATGTATAAGAGGCTGCCGATTTTGTCAGGCAGGTTTTATCTACAGACCTGTCCGTGAAAAATCTCCCGAAACGATAAACGCTCAGTGCAGGGCTCTTTGTGAAAACACAGGCTACGACGAGGTATCGCTGTCATCGCTCAGTTCCAGTGATTACAGCCAAATAGTCCCACTGCTCGAAAAACTTAATGAGTGGAGCAAGGACGAGAAAGTCAGCATTTCGCTTCCGTCCCTGAGAGTCGATGGTTTTACCCATGAAATAATGGACAAAATTAAAACCGTTCGCAAAAGCGGACTTACATTCGCCCCGGAGGCAGGAAGTCAGCGTATGCGTGATGTTATTAATAAAAATGTTTTGGAGCAGGAACTTCTTGCAACCTGTGAAACTGCCTTCAACGGCGGTTGGACTACAGTTAAGCTATACTTTATGATAGGACTTCCGACGGAAACCACACAGGATGTGGAGGCTATCGTAAAGCTCGGACAAGCGGTTGTTGATACCTACTACAAATGTCCAAACAGAACAAAGGGCAGATCTGTAAAGGTAACTGTTTCCGCCTCTTCATTTGTACCCAAGCCGTTTACTCCGTTTCAATGGGAACCGCAGGATACGATTGAGCAGCTGCATGAAAAGCAGTCACATATTAAGGAATGTATTACCACTAAAAAAATACAGTTTAATTATCACGACGCCGATACAAGCTTTCTTGAGGCTGTTTTTGCAAGAGGCGACAGAAAGCTTTGCAAGGTTATGGAACTTGCCTGCGAGAGAGGATTTCACTTTGACGGCTGGAATGACTGTTTCAGCCTTGAAAAATGGCTTGAGCTTTTTGACGAATGCGGCATTGATCCGTCTTTCTATGCAAACCGCAGACGCTCGTTTGACGAGATTTTGCCGTGGGATCATATTGACTACGGTGTTAACAAGAGCTATTTAATTAATGAATGTAAAAAAGCGTATGAAAATACGACGACACCTCATTGCAGACTAAAGTGCAATAATTGCGGTGCAGCAAAGTACGGGGAGGGAGTATGCTTTGAAAAACGCAAGAATATGGTTTAAAAAAGATTACGAATGCCGCTATATTTCTCATCTTGATTTAAACCGCTGTATGCTTAGGGCACTTCATAAAAGCAAGCTGCCCGTTTGGCACACCGAGGGTTTTAATCCTCACCCGTTTGCAACATTTCCTTTGCCGTTATCTCTCGGCTTCAGGGGGATAAACGAGTGTATGGATGTAAAGCTTGAGGATGACAATTATTCTTTTGAAGAAATAATTTCAAAGCTTAATGACTGCTTGCCGAAAGGTATTCAGGTTTTCGATGTTACCGAGCCGTTGATGAAAGCAGGAAAGATTGCGTTTGCAAAGTTTTCAATAAAGCTTTCGTGCGATAAAATTAATTCAAGCACTGTTTCCGAAAAACTGTCTGAATTTTTATCCCTTGAAAAAATTGAAGTCGAAAAGAAGTCTAAAAAAGGGCTTAAAACAGTTGATATTAAACAAGGAATTAAGACGGCTCAGGTAGAAGAAAAATTTGATTTTGTAATTTTAGATGTTGTTCTCTCGGCAGGCAGCAGCGACAATGTTAATCCAAATTTGATTGTGTCAGCTTTTGAAAATTATTTACAGATGCCTGTTTATGCGGATGTAACAAGAATAGATTTATATAATTCTGATATAGAATTATTTAGATAGGTGAATGTATGTTTGAGTTTACTATAAGAGAGAATACACTTTTAAACGAATTTAAAGATATGTTTGCAGATTATGTGAACAAATCGTACAAATTTACAATGAACTATATAACAAATCCTGTTCTTGCAAGTTACAAGGAAAATGAACGGCTTATTCTTATTGTGATTAACAAATCCGTTTATCAGAACTTGTACAGCTTTTTAAAGCTTAACGACAGCAATATGCAGTTTGCGGCATTTTCTTGCCTTGAGGGTGCCGTGAATGCTATGAGACTTTATCATATACTTACCGTAAATTCCAATAATTTGTATGATTACATAACAAATTCGGATTTTTCACTTGATAAATGTGAGCGTGAGATTCTCCAAAAAAAGGAGAACTATGAGAACAGCGAAGAATTTTCTTTGAGAGAATTTTCAAAGGGTCTTCATAAAATCAATACCTTTGAATATAAAAATTCTTCGATATCAACTCAAATTGCTGACAACAGCATATATCTCGGTCTTTCATGCGGAAAAACAGTAAGCGATGAGCTTCAAAACGAGGTCAGAAAGAATCTTGTGGGGGCGTATCTTTCTCTTCAAAAGCACACTAAAATGTTCTTTAACGGCGGCATAGACAGTGAGCTTGAGGAGGCAGAGGATAAAATCTATGCAAAATTTCTTGAATATATTAAAAAGTTTTCTTAATGTTTAAAAAACATTCACATTACTTTATTTTAAGCGTCATATTTCTGTCACAATATGTATGTATTATATAATCACAGCAAGGATAAAGACAGACAAGACAGTTAGAAATTTTTTCATAGATTTTCCTCTCAAAATTGTCATTGTGACATCAAAGAAGACCGACTAAGTCGGTCTTTATTTGATTTGGAGGATAAAATGTATTATTATTCTTTAAACGAATATTTAAAAAAGACTTTCGGAGAAAAAGTTTATAAAATATCGTTAAACGGCGGTATGACCTGCCCAAACCGTGACGGTACATTGGGAACAAGAGGATGTATATTTTGCAGCAGAGGAGGATCAGGTGAGTTTTCCGCTGACAAATTATTGTCCGTAACAAAGCAAATTGAGCAGGCAAAGCAAAAAATAAGGCAAAAAACCGATTGCAAACTGTTTATCGCATATTTTCAGCCGTTTACAAATACCTACGCTGATATAGATTATCTTCGCAGGATTTTCTATGAAGCAATAGAAAATCCCGATGTAGCGGTTTTGTCAATCGCAACACGCCCGGATTGTTTGAACGATGAGGTTTTAAAGCTTCTCGCAAAGCTTAATAGGATAAAGCCTGTCTGGGTTGAACTCGGTTTGCAGACGATTCACAAAAAAAGTGCAGATTATATAAGACGATGCTATGAGCTTGATGTATATGACCTTGCCGTAAATAATTTAAAATCCATAGGCGTTTGCGTTGTGACTCACATAATCCTCGGACTGCCTTTTGAAACCAAGGAAATGATGCTTGAGTCTGTCAAATACGCCGGACAGAAAAGCGACGGAATAAAACTTCAGCTGCTTCATGTATTAAAGGATACAGATTTACTTGACGACTATCAAAACGGTCTTTTCAAAACTCTTTCATTTGAGGAGTACATTGATATTCTCTGCGACTGTATTGCGGTTTTGCCAAAAACAACCGTTGTTCACAGACTGACTGGTGACGGCGATAAAAAACTTCTTGTCGCACCTCTTTGGAGTGCCGACAAGAAGCGTGTTTTGAATTCAATCAATAAAGCTTTCAGAAACAGAGATATAGTGCAGGGAAGTATGTCGATTTAAAAAACAGCTTCGACTAGTTGTCGGAGCTGTTTTTATTATCAGAACTTCGGGATTTTACTTTTTTAATCACATTACATACGATTAAAAATCCCGCAATTAAACACGCACCTAATGCAATGCCGATAATCAAAAATCTTGTATTTTGGTCATCAAACAGATTAAGCGTGCCTATTTCATCAAGACTCGCAAGCGTAGATGCGGTCTGTTCATCACCTCGTACGCTGTGACTCCCGCCGCCGTCGGAAATTTCCGATTGGTCGGAATTTTTCGATTTATCTGTATCGTTATCCGATCCAACAGTGATTTTCGCAGAAGTACAGCTTCCTATATTGATAGGATTAACATCGGCGTCAACGCAATCGCTTGCATAAAAATCAATATAACTTGTACCTTTTTTGATTGCTTTAAATGTTAGGTTAAAAATAACACTTCCGTTATTGATGTTTTTTCCATCGGTATTTAAAAATACAAGTTTTACACTGTTGTCAGATTCATATGATTTTAAAATTGTTGAATCATCGTCAGAGTCGGCACTTCTGAATGAAAACATACTCTTGTCATAAGTGAATTCAAAGCTTGCGGCACAAAGTTTTTTGCTGCACGAAGCTTTCATGGAAACAGTAAAAAGACGATTATTGTTTGTGCTGTTGTCACTAAGTGTAAAGCTTATGTTTTCCGCCGAAAACGCTGTGAAAGCGGAAGCAAAAACAAGAAACACCGATGCAAGACAAGCTGTAATAAACATCGTACAAAACGAATATTCAGTTTTGATTTTTGATAATATTTTAGTTATTGACATTTCAAAATTTTATTATAGAGAGATTTTACCATCTTCTGCAAACCAAACATTTTTTACACAGAATTCTTTTCCGTTTAGATACTCAAGAGAAGCGGCATCGCTTTTAAAATTAAATTTTATTTTGTAGCTGTAGAGAGCCTGATACTTTAATTTTGATTCGTTGCTTACGGTTCCGCCGTATTTTAAGTCACCTGCAAGAGGATGACCGATTGAAGCCATATGTGCTCTTATCTGATGCGTCCTGCCCGTCATAAGCTCCACTTCGGCTAAACTGAATTTTCCGTTATAATCAAGAATTTTATATTTTGTAATTATTTCCTTGGAATTATCTTTTTTGTTTCTGTGAAAGGTAACTTTGTTTTTGCTCTCGTTTTTTGTAATGTAACCATGCAAAGTTGCTTGCATATCTTTGGGTTTTCCGCATAAAAGACACAAATAGTATTTTTCAAGTTCTCTTGATTTCATTTTTTGGTTTAGTATTCTCAGACTCTCTGCGTTTTTTGCTGCAATTACTATTCCGCCTGTATTTCTGTCTATTCGGTTTACGAGTGCAGGTGCAAATGCTTTTTCTTCTTCTGGATCGTATTCGCCTTTGTCGTATAAATAATGCTTTACTCTTGCAACAAGTGAATCAAAATGATATGTCTTGTCAGGGTGAACTATCACGCCCGGCTTTTTATCAATAAGTATGATGTTGTTATCCTCATAAACAACATCAAATTTTGCCGGTGCTTTCAGAAAATCATAGTTTTTAATTTCCGCAGCCTCAAAAAACTCATCTTTAATATAAAATGTGAGTATATCACCCTCACACAATATATCCGATATATCGCTTTTTTTGCCGTTAATTTTAATGCATTTCTTTCTTATGTACTTGTACATAAGGGATTTTGGAATCGTCCTAAAATGCTTTTGCAAAAATTTATCAAGGCGTTGGTTTGAATCATTTTTTTTAATTTCAAGAGTTCTCATATTAACCTCCGAGTTTACTTATAATTTTAAAATAAAATCAAAAAAAATTCAAGATTTATAATCACACAAAACAGTATTGAGTATAAACTGATAAAGGGTGATACAGTGAATTGCTACACACAACGGGTAAAATCGGCTGTTTTTTTCGGTTTAGGCTTGCTTGTTGCAACACTGCTTCCGTGTGAATGGGTGCTGATTGTAGCAGCCGCTGCACTTGTAACAGTAAGCATATCTTGTATTCGGAGGTAAGTTATGAAAGTTGTACTTATTGAAAAACCAAAATTTATTTCTGTATTTTTAAGAAAAATCTACGGAATTAAAAAGAGTAATCAAAGCAACTGATAAATATATGAATTTGTAAATACTGACAAAAAAACATAAGGCAAGATGTGCATACTGACAAAAAAGTATGTACATCTTATTTTTGTGTTGTCTTTTATAAAAATAAATTATATAATATCAGTGGTATGCATACGCTTTTATCTGCGTTGCAAAAATTTTAGGAGGTTAAAATTAACTATGAAAAGCACAAGAAAGTTTATAAGCATTTTACTTGCCGTGTTAATGCTTATATCATGCGTTTCCGCGTCTTTTACGGTAAACGCATCAACAGGTGTGTTATCCGATTATTATGCAAATAATCCGGATAACAAGGTAGGAGTTAAAAAAACAATTACCATTGACGGCGATTTCAGTGACTGGTCAACAGATATGCTGATTGCTCAGGGTGCAGCCTGGGATGTGGCAAATCATTACAAGGGTGGTCACGAAAACTGTGTACTCGATACATATGCTCTTTTTGCAGCATGGGACGACGATAATCTCTATGTTGCATGGCAGATGGTAAACACAACAGATACATGGGCCCGTGAAGGTGACGGTCCCCTTTCTGACGGCGGCCGTGTGCTTGATGTTCCGCTTATTCTGGCTTTGAGCATTGATCCTACAAGCGTTTCAATGTCAAATAAAAACACAAGCGGTGCACCGATCTGGGGACAAAAGATGGGACTTTCTTTTGATCAGCATGTTGACAGACTCCTCTATATGAGCGGAAAGCCCGGAAACGGTACTCCCGGTATGTTCTCAGCTGTTGATGATGAGGGTAATACAGACTATGACGAAGGTTTACAAACTTTTGCTGAGTACGGCATTGAGTATAAAATGGCAGAAGGAAATATTTGCGACAACATTTACGGATTAAATTATTCTGAAGATCCTTCAGATGTTTATTCAAATGACGCAGATTGGGTTGACTACAAAACTTTTGAGGGCTCTCAAGGCACTCATGACACAAAGTATGATTCGTTCTATGAGATAAAAATTCCTTTCTCTGCACTCGGAATTGACGCTGACTATGTTGAAACAAACGGAATCGGTGCAATGCTTGTTGCAACAAGAGGCGAATCAGGACTTGACTGTATTCCTTTTGATGACACAATGCTTGATAATGCGTTGGGTTCTTACGGAAGTGATGCAAGTACATCTCATGAAAAGGATGACGAAGATGTAATTACTTCTCCTTTTGCAAGAATCGGTAATTTAAACGGTGAGGTGCAGCCGACAACACAGCCGACGACTGCACAGCCTACTACGGTGCAGCCAACAACACAGGCAACAACTGCACAGCCCACTACAGTACAGCCGACAACGCAGGCAACAACTACGCCTGTAGAAAAGACTCTTACCGTAAATGCAAAGTCTAACCTGTTTACAACAGGCGTTGCAAAGGCAGACAGTACCGCCAAAACAGTTACGGTAACATATGACCTTGAATCTTCAATGAAGCTTGTTAACGGTCAGTGGTCGCTTTCATATGATCAGACAAAGTTAAAGCTTGTTACTGCATCGGATGCTGTTATGCCGAGTATTTCGGACGGCGTTGTCAGCTGTCAAAGCGGTATTGTAAAAGGCAATTTTACAAATGTGACAAATCTGTATGATTTTACAGATTCTAAGCCTTTGGTTCAGGCAACATTTGAGATTATAGGAACAGGCAGTACAGATGTAACTCTTGATGTTCAGGAACTTTCTGTAGGTTATAAAACAAGCGGTTCACTTCGTTATGAAAATGCCGTTGTAAACAGCGTAGTTAAGGATATTACAAATATTGCCGGTTTTGAATCTTCATCAATCAGCGGTGCTGCTTCTGTTGTGACAGACGCTCAGCCGACAACAGCGAAACCCACAACACAGCCTACAACAACACAACCCACAACACAGCCGACTACTGCTAAGTCTGATCTCACAGTGAATGCAACTTCAAACTTCTTCCCGGCAGTATCGAAAACATATTCCGAAAGTGAAAATCAGGTCACTGTTTCGTACAAGTTTAGCTCATCTATGAAGCTTGTCAATGCTGAGTGGGAACTCAGCTATGATTCTTCAAAGCTTTCTTTTGACAAGGCAGATTTAGCAACGGTAATGCCGAATGTTTCTTCCGCTGTTGTAAACGAAAGCACAAAGGGCGTTATTAAGGGTAACTTCACATCATTTTCACTTGCAGATTTTACAAATGAATCTGATTTTGTTACGGTTACATTTGATGTTATCGGCAAAGGGGAGGCTGATGTTGACCTCTTTGTGAATGTTCTCGGCGTGGGCTATAAAAGCAATGAGCCTGTACCCGAAATCGCGTATTTGGTAGATTTCGGTGAAGTTAAGGATGTTACTGATATCCCGGGATTCGAAAATGAAGTGTACACAGTTAAAACCGTACTCGGTCCCGATGATGAAGAGCCTACAACTGTACCTACAGAGCCGACAACAGAGCCGACAGAGCCCACAACACCGTCGGATACACTGAAAGTTAACGCTACATCAAATATTCTTTCCTCTGTTTCTCAGGAATACAGCGAAGATGACAGTACGGTTACTGTTTCTTACAAACTCACATCATCTATGAAGCTTGTTAATTCGCAGTGGGTTCTTACATATGACAGCTCAAAGTTATCTTATGATCCTCAGAAAAACACCGGCGGTATTATGCCGAATATTTCTTCTGCTATAGTAAACACAAATCTTACTGATGAGATAAAGGGCGATTTCTCAAGCCTTGCTATGTATGATTTTACTACCGAGAAAGATTTTGTTACAGTAACTTTTGATATTATCGGTAACGGTGAAACTACTGTTGATTTGGATGTTGAGATATTGGGTGTCGGATATAAAGATGAAAACTTTGATCCCGTTATTGCTTATCCTGTTGACTACAGCAAGCTTAATGATATAACCGATGTTCCCGGTTTTGAGGATTATAAGCTTTCAGGCAGAATTACCCTGAGTGATCCTGAATCAGAAGATATTCTTTACGGTGATGTCAATAACGATGGTATAATATCTGTTGTTGACGCAACTCTCATTCAGAGATACAATGCCGATCTTATCACACTTACAGATGAACAGCTTAAATGTGCCGATGTAAACTTTGACGGAAAAGTAGATATTCTTGATTCAACATTAATTTGCAAATATGTTGCAGAGCTTATTGATTCTTTTGAATAAAACTTAGCCGCAAAAATAAACGAGCCGACATTTTGTCGGCTCGACAGCCTGCTTCCACAAAGAAGCAGGCTGTTTGTTATTTTGTTGATATTAATTGAATACAAACATTGTTATGGGAACGACAGAATTTTGCCGTATAACAAATTCATCATTTATTTGTCAGCATTTTTTGAATTTCTGTAGCGTCTTTAACATCAATCGAATTGTCACCGTTTACATCGCTTGCGTAAAAGTCATCGGGATTGTCAATATCAATAAACGGCTTGCCGTCAGTATCCGTAAGATCAGCCGTGTACTTTTGTATGTATGTCGCATCCGTAATATTTACAGCTCCGTCATTGTTTACATCGCCCTTAATGCGTGTAGATGTCTGCGGCTTATAGTCTTCAAGACCGCTTCCGTTAAAAATCTTGCTGTCGCCGATTTTTATCTCATATCCCGTTTCACTCGGATACTGTGTGCCGCTTCCGTTGTTAAAAATAATATACGCCGTTGAAAAATCCCAATCAGGGTCTATCACATATCCGTACATTCCGTCGCCGAGCTCCGTCATCTCTTCGCCGGGCCAGCTTCCGTTATTTACAAGCCTGTCACTGCCATCGTGGTAATAAGCGTAAACATTAACCGTGTCCCAGCCGTACTCGCTGTTGTCAAAATAAACCGTTGTTTCCCCGTCAATATAGTGTGCAGGAAGTTTCTTAAAGGTGTATGTCTTGCTGACAGTATCGCCCTCGCTGTTTTTGCCAAACAAAACAATGTCAACACTTTCGTTTTCTGCCATATCGGCACCTATTGTTATTGTGTCGCCTGTCACAAACGGTACAGCCGGATTGCTGCCTATTTTATATGTAGCCTCGGTTGTATTTGTTGCTGTTAAAGTAAGAGTAAGTGTTCCTCTGAAATCCCCGCTCTCTCTGTCCAGGTAAACAGACGGTTGTTTAACAAGCGTACTGTTATAAATTACTGAAACTGTGTTTGCTCTTACAGTTCCGCTCAGCTTGCCGTTTGTTACGGTGAACACACCGCCGTAAGCTTGGTCGGTGTATGTTCCGTCTGCCACATCGGTTGAACAGTTGAGCGTTATATCCTTGTCGGTTGCGTTTATAACAACAGCACCTGCCGAACCTCTCTCAATCATTAGGATACTGTCATCACCTGTCGGATTTGAAAGTTTGTCGGGCAGTCCGACCATGGCGTTTCTGAACTGATTTACGGCTGCAACTTCGGGATGACAGAAGTTATCATCGCCTGCTTCACCTATGCGATTGTTGCCCCACTGATTTGTTGTGCTGCTGCCGTCGGGACGGCTGAAAAACAGGGGAGTGGTTTCTCCTCTTGCAGAGATTACCGCCCAAGCCTGTCTTATGTCAAGGTTATCAAGCTGTGACCAAGTGCCGTCACCCGTGTAGTTGTCGTGCGACTCAACCCATGTTACAAGTTTGTTGTCGGGAGCACCGTCAGAGCGGTAGTCCTCAAGGTTTTCTGCATTAAAATCATCGTTTTTAGCAGCTTCTCTTATTATGTGACCATATGACGAAGCAGTAACGCTCATATATTCAGCATAAGCCGAGGTGCGGCTGCCTGTGTCCTGCAATATTTCACCGTACTGGAATTCGGAACCGTTATCAAGAATTACAGGCCAAAAGTCGCTTGAAAAATCAATACCGTTTTCGGGTTCTTCATCGGGAAGCTCGATGTGCTTTGCGGCGTCATATCTGAATCCGCTTGCACCTGCTTCAACACAGCTTTTTAAGTAATCAAGAATCATATTCTGAACATTTACATTTTGAGTGTTCAAATCTTTCAGACCCAACAGCTCTCCCTGTGTACACTGATAACGGTTGTTGTAGTCCGATATGCCCATATACTTGTGGTAGGCACCGCCGGGCAGGTTCTTGATTTCGGATGAAACCGCATTGGTATCTCCCGAAGTGTGATTTGCTACGACATCGACGATAATGTGAATACCGTATTTGTCCGCTTCATCGCAAAGAGATTCAAATTCGCTGAGAGTGCCGAGCTGATAATTGCCTATTGTATAGAGTGTGGGCTGATAGTGATAGTACCATTTACCGTTGCCCATAAGCTCCATACCGCCGTTATCACCGACCTTACATTCGTTAATTGGCGATGTTTGTACCGATGTAAAGCCCGCTTCTGCAATTCTCGGAAGATTTTCCTTGATTGTGTCAAAGCTCCAGCACCATGCATGAAGTATTGCACCGTCACTGATGTTTTCGGTAAGTCCGTACGGATTCGAGTTTTCCGACGCACTTACCTGATTTGTTTTGTTTTCTGCCGCTGCTGTCGAAAATGACACTGCCGACAGCGTCATTACTGCAGATAATGCGACAGAAAGTGTTTTCTTAAAAATTTTATTCACGCTAAAAACTCCTTTCGATAATAGTATAAAAAAACAGGGAATATTAGTCAATAGAAATTATAAATATAATATAAAAAATAAAAATCACCCTGAAATTCCAGAGTGATTTCTTACAAAATATTAATTATTCTACATCTGACGCATTCGTGTCAATCATTCTTTCGGATTTAATTTTCTTGGAGTAATGTCCGAACAGCCATATTATCACAAGTCCCGATACGCCCTCATACACCAATATAATTCCGAGCAGAAAAATTAAAAATCCCTTAAAAAAGTCGGGAAAGAAAATCGTGCTGCATCCGAGTATAATAACCAAAAGAGAAACAGCGGTGCAAATCCACCATTTTTTCATACCAAAGGCTTTGAGCTGAAATGAATGTTTTATATCCATCAGACTGTCGATAACAATTATTATACCGAGTGCAATATAAATTATGTCGACAATTATATCAGGGGTAAAAAGAGTAAAAACACCGAAAGCAGTGGCGATAATTCCCACCGTAAGTTCTGCATATAAATTCATCTCTTTGTTGATAAAAAATGAAATTATATTAAATAGACCGTAAACGGTAAGGACAATGCCGAGTGCATAGCATAGAGCCGTGCTTATAGAAGAAGAAAACAGCATCATGAAAAATCCCAAAACAAGATAGGAGAGAGAGGCTATTATTGCCGTGCTTGCAGCGGATTTTTCTTTGTTAAAAATATTTGATTTTCTTGATTTTTTATTGCTCATAGAATTTTCCTCAGTCTATTCTTTTGTCGCAGTAGTCGCACATTGTCATACTCAGTTTTTCGTAGCTCAGGTGCGGCAAATACTCCTCATATTGCGAGATGCACTTAGGATTACTGCATTTGTGCTGTGAAATATCGGTTTTTCTTGATTTTATTGTAAAATCCTCGTCTTGCAGCAGCATTAGTATAAGTGCCATTCGTCCAAACATTCCGTACTGAGCCTGTTTAAAATACAGTGCTCTGGGGTCGTCGTCAATTTCAACCGTAATCTCGTTTACCCTCGGCAGGGGATGGAGAATAATCATATCGCTTCTTGCTTTGTCAAGCTTTTTGCGATCAAGAACAAAAACATTTTTCTGAGCCTCATATTCGGCTTCGCTTTTAAATCTCTCACGCTGTATTCTCGTCATATACAGGACATCAAGGTCAGATATAGCGTCGGCAAGGTTATTGGATATTTCGTATTTGCATCCGTTTTTCTCAAGTATATCAATAATGTACAGGGGAACGCATAATTCTTTTGTAGAAATAAGCACAAAGGAATTATTCTCATATTTTGCAAGAGTTTTTATAAGGGAGTGAACGGTTCTGCCGTTAAGCAAATCTCCGCAAACACCGACTTTAAGGTTATCAAGCCTGCCTTTTTCACAGCTCAGAGTTACAATATCCGTGAGCGTTTGAGTCGGGTGAAGATGACCGCCGTCGCCGCAGTTGATAAGCGGAACATCTGCATAAAGCGACGCCGCCATGGCAGAACCTTCAACAGGGTGTCTTATTGCAATAATATCTGCATAACCGCTTACAATTTTAATAGTATCCTTTAGGCTTTCTCCCTTTGATACGGACGAATTCATCGGATTGTCAAAGCCTATAGTGCGTCCGCCCAGCTTCAGCATTGCAGTCTGGAATGACATCTGAGTTCTTGTACTCGGCTCATAAAAAAGCGTAGCAAGAATTTTTCCGTCACACGCGTGCCTGTAATCAGCAGGGCTCTGCATGATTTTCTTGGCTTTTTTCACTATTTTGTCAATCTGTTCGGGATTCATTGCCTCAAGGTCAATCAAGTTCTTGTTAGTCATAAAAACACAGCTTTCATTGATTTTTTTCATTTTATCAAAAATATGTTTCATTTTGATATATTTTAAAGAAAAATGAAATAAATATTAATCCCTCACTTAATTAAAACCGAATAAATACCGATTTTGTTACATACAATTTTTTGAGAGGTGAACATTATGAAAATACATTTAAAAAAACTTATTGTCTGTATAGCGATTCCTCTTTTGGTCGGAGGATTGTCTGCATTAATCAGCGGAGGCGGGATGGATGCGTTTGAGTCTTTAAACAAGCCGCCGCTATCTCCTCCGGGCTGGCTCTTTCCCGTAGTATGGACGGTGCTGTATATACTTATGGGGGTTGCGTCATATCTTGTTTTAACCTCTTCAAAGTACAATACAACCGCACTTGCAGCTTACGGGATACAGCTGTTTTTTAATTTTATGTGGCCGATTTTATTTTTTAAATTTGAGCTGTATTTGTTTTCTTTTATTTGGCTATTGCTTCTTTTGGTACTGATTGCCGTAACATTATATTTGTTCTGTAAAATTTCAAAGCCGTCAGCCTATCTTTTAATACCTTATTTGCTGTGGGTGGCGTTTGCAGGATACCTGAATCTCGGAATTTACTTGCTTAACTGAAAATATACAAAATAAAAGCAGCCGCTGCCGTTAAATTTTTCGGCAACACGGTTGCTTTGTATTTTGTTACAAAAATTTTCTGATGTCTATAGCAAGCTTTTCCTCAAGGTTAATAAGTCTTTTTGTAATGTCCTTTGAAACCTCATCTGCCGCTTTGTATTTGTTGAGGTACTTATTAAGTGATTTTACACCCATGTTGCACCCGTCAGTCATCAAATCCGCTATTGTTTCATCGGATTCGTTGATGACAAGCATAACATTTGTTTTTATCCAGGACATACCTTTTGCCATAGGATTCGGATCCTTTCCCTCGTCCTGATATTTATCCAAAAGAACCTGAATTTCATCTTTGAGCTTATCATGCTCGTGTTTGCACACATTCAAAAGGTTAAGAAACTCTTTGTTGCTGACATAGCTTTCTACCTCGTCAATGGACGCAACGCCCATCTTGATTCCCGAGTCACATTCACGCAAAAGCTTTATAGTGTCTTCTTGTATCATAAATACTTCACTCCTTGCTCTTTTAGAGTAAGTATTTACCTTTTTAACAAATTTATTCATGCCGAAGCGTAAATGAATACGGAGTTACGAAGTCTTTGGTTATTTCAAAATAATTGCCTGTTTGCCGATTTGTTCGTACCGCTTTTCGGTTAAATCTTTCTCGTATGCCGAAACCTCGCCCGATACCGAATCGCAGAAATAGTAATTTTCCTCGTCAAACCCGATAAGAACAACGCAGTGTTCGTGCATTTGCCAGCTAACCGTGTCGCCGATTTGTGTTTCGGTGCCGTCATCAACATAGTCGACAATCCAGGTAGCAAACACATACGGCTTGTCCATATTTGTTGTTGCCCATACCATTACGGGAATGTCGTTTAAAATATATTTTTCGCAAAGCTCTTCAAGCGGTACATTCAACAGGGGTTAGGCATTAAGATTTGAGTCTGTTGTGTCAATGTAATTGTTCATGCATTTTGCCATTCCCTGAGCGTTTATTCCGTATCCCGTATATACATCTCCCGCATATGCAGAGTTCATGTCAGGACCATACATATTGCCATCTGAACCGTAATAAACAGGTTTAGTGAAAAGGTAGTTATCAACAAATTTATTTTCGTCAATGTCAAAATCATAATACTGTAAAAGCATTGTGCAGGCATATGTTTCGCAGGCTGCAAGCAGCTCGTTTTGCGGTATTACGGGTACTCCCGATATTTTATATGAATTTATTTCCTGCACAGATGTGGTCGTCGGCTGATTTTTCACAGAGTTTTCCTCGGATTTTTTGCTGTTATTGCATGATGACACCGAAACGGAAATCACAGTTATGCATATCAGTAAAATAAGTGCGGCGATAAAAAGCCTGTTGTGACCCAAAGCGATAAGCTTCCATTTAAGTCCCTTTCTTTTGCGGACAGGTTTATTTTTTGCTTGTATACGGTTTCTGCGTGCGGACGAATATTTTGCAGTATCATCTGAAAAATTGTCAAGATAATCCCGGCTGTTTTCGTGTAAATCATCGTTCATTTGTTTTGTTCACCTCTCGTAAATTGATGTTGTGCAGATTGGATAATATAACTTTAATCAAATTTCCATTCGGATATTTTATCGCCGTCCACAATAAAAGCCTTTTTGGCAACCTTTGCAAGAGGAGTATCGCTTTTGCTGTCGGAATAAAATTCATCAATTTTTGCCTTGCTGCCGAAAACTTCGTAGAATCTTTTTACCTTTTCCTCTCCGTGACAGTTAATTCCCGTGTAAACTCCGTTTGAGGAATTAACTCTTGATGCAATAAGATGATTTATTCCAAGCCTTTTGCAGATAGGCGACAGCAAAAATTCGGGGGATGCAGAAATAATTACATCATCAGCTGTTTGCTGCACTATATAAAAGATTTTAATTTTCTTATGGTTTTTATCCCAAAACAGCAGGGTTTCCTTTTCTGCGTCGCATTTTGTGAGAAATCGGTACATTTTTTGCTTGAATTCTGTTTTTGTGCCTTTTTTAAAGATATAATATTTTACAAAAGCACAAAAAAGCGACGGGGCAAGTGAGAGAATATTTTTGTGTTTTTTAAGGCAAAAAATATAAAAATCAAATGTGGAATCACCGTTGTAAATTGTTTTGTCAAAATCATAGACATTCATATAGACAAGTCCTTCCGAATGTTAATTAATTTGTAAATTAATAAAAATCTACAAATATTATAGTAGTATTTGACATTTTTTTCAAGCAGTATGTTTTTATTGCAATTTAGCAAGATTTGTAGTAGAATAATTAATGAGTTTATATTATTGGGAGCCGGATTGTGTTTGGATATTTACAAATTCAAAAAAGTGAATTGCTGGTGCGGGAATATGAGGCTTACAAATCCGTTTACTGTGGTTTATGCAGGCAAATGGGCAGGGATTATTCCTTCCTTGCAAGGTTTAGCCTGAGCTATGACTGCACATTTTACGCAATGCTGTTAATGGCTTTGTCAAAGAGCTGCAGCGGATTTAAGGATGGCAGATGTACATTTAATCCGCTCAAAAAGTGCAAGTTCGCCATTTGTGAGGATGACTGCTTTAGCAAAGCGTCGGCATTTTCTGTGCTTTCCGTATATTATAAATTAAAAGACGATATGAAAGACGAACGCTTTTTTAAAAGACTTTTTATCCGTATGATGTTTCCGTTTTTTTCTCATTGGAGAAATAAGGCTTTAAAAAAGTATTCCGAAGTTGATAATTATTTATCGCAGATGACAAATCTTCAGTCAAAAACAGAAAGTGACCCTGAGTTTACCGTAGACGCTGCTGCTCATCCTACCGCACTCATGTTGTCAAATCTGTTTGCACTTGAAGCATCAGGTGATGCTGACAAGCGTATTTTGCGTGAATTCGGATATCAGCTCGGCAGATGGATTTACTTAATTGACGCTGCCGATGATTACGAGAAGGACATAAAAAACGGTAATTTTAATCCGTATAAATCATTGAAAATAGACTGTGAAGAACAGCCAATTAAAATTATATCATCGCTTAACCAATCTCTTGCAAGAGCGTATGACGCCTATAATCTGACAGACTTTAAGGATTTCAGAGGGATTTTTGACAATATGCTGACACTTGGACTTCCCTCGGTACAAAATAAAATTACAGCTAAATTTAAGGGAGGACATAATGAATAATCCATACGAGGTGCTCGGAGTATCCGAAACAGCTACTGACGAGGAAATTAAAGCGGCTTACAGAAAGCTTGCAAAAAAATATCATCCCGATAATTACAACGACAGTCCGCTTGCCGATATAGCCGAACAAAAGATGAAAGAAATCAATGAAGCCTATGACGCAATTAACCAAATGAGACAGAAGGGCAAGGGTACCGATTCCCAAAGGACATCGGGATCATCTTCATATAACGGTGCGTCAAGTTCGCAGTTTTACAGCGTAAGAATCTATATACAGCGAAATATGATAGATCAAGCCGAACAAGTATTGGATTCAACACCTATGGGCAACCGCACTGCCGAATGGTACTACCTTAAAGGAATGTGTGCTTACAGACGGGGCTGGAATGAACAGGCGTTTAATAATTTTACAACTGCCTGCAATATGGATCCGCAAAACGGCGAATACCGTGCGGCGTTAAACAATATGCAAAATCAACGCAGCTACAATTACGGCGGATACAATCAGCCGAATATGCAAAACGGCACAATGGGATGCTCATGCTGTGATGTATGTGCGGCGATGATGTGTGCAGACTGTATGTGCGACTGTTGCTCGGCAGGTTGTTAATATGAATAACAGCGTTAAATCATCAACTTTCAGAATTGCATTTTGTTCGGTAATTGCGGCTCTATCGGTTGTTCTTATGCTTGTTACTTCGTTTATTCCGATAGGAACATACGCTCTCCCTTGCTTTTCGGGGATTTTGATAGTTGCCGTAGTAATTGAGTACGGCTGGAAATGGGCTGCCGCTGTTTTTGCGGCTGTATCACTGCTTTCGCTTTTTATTTCCGCCGACAAAGAGGCTGTCCTCTATTTTATTGCACTGTTCGGATATTATCCTATTTTAAAGGGCGTTTTTGAAAAGCACATAAAAAACAGAGTTTTGCAATATATTTTAAAATTTGTTGTATTCAATGCAGCAGCAATTTTATCTTTTTTTATTGCTACGCTGCTTCTATCCGTGCCCTTAGAGGAATTTGAAATTTTCGGTGTATATTTGCCCGCTTTATTTTTATTAACGGGAAATGTTTTTTTTGCGTTTTATGACTATGCAATAACCGTGATTGTAAGTCAGTATGTTTTAAAAATAAGGGACAAAATCTTTAGAAAAAGTTAATATTTCTTATTGCGAAAAAAGAAAAAATATGTTACAATTGATAAGGAGTACGGTTGTTTATCTGTTTTACATTCATAAAATGAAGTTTTATCAGGAATTAAGGTGATAATATGAAGCAAAAACTCTGTTTCAGGTTAACTTGTGCTGTACTTGCCGCTGTCATTGCGGTTTCGGCGTTTTTTGTTGTGTTTGCTTCGGTTTCAGCAAACGCCGCGGATGCTTTAACTGAGTTTGAGAACGGTTCCTTTGATGAAAACTCGGAAACGGTTTCTCAGGAGGCAGAAACAATAAAAAGTGATTTTGTGGCTACTGTCGGCACAAACTTTCTCAAAGCAAGCTATGCGTCACCCTCAACTGGCGGTGGCGGCTATGTTAAGGGAGATTATGTAAACCTTCGCAGCGGGGCAGGGACAAGCTACTCTGTAATTACCTGTATGCGTGAGAACACTAAGTTTACATATGTTGACGGAAAGCTTTATAATTCAAACTGGTACAGAATAAAGCTTACATCTAATTCAAAAACAGGATATATACACAAAGATTATGCAGGTGTTTCTCAGACATCTTCCGGCAGTTCCTCTGCAAAAGCAAGCGGTTATGTTAATGCAGACTATGTAAATCTTCGCAGCGGAGCAGGTACAAACTATTCGGTAGTAACCTGTATGCGGAAGAATACTCAGCTTACATTTTTGAGCACCTCTTTGTATAATTCAAGCTGGTATTATGTTCAGCTTTCCGACGGCAAAAAGGGTTACATATTTAAGACGTATGCAACCATATCGTCAACTTCCTCCGGTTCGTCAGGCTCATCGGGTTCATCGGAAAAATCTTCGGGCTACATTAACTCAGACTATGTAAATCTTCGCAGCGGAGCGGGCACTAATTATTCGGTAGTAACCTGTATGCGTAAGAATACTGCTTTTACACTTTTGAGTACAACGGTTTATAACTCAAACTGGTATTATATTCAGCTTACCGACGGAAGAAAAGGCTATGTTTCCAAGATGTACGCAACTATATCCTCATCGTCTTCCGGTTCGTCGGGTTCGGATTCAGGTTCATCACAAAAGACAACAGGTTATGTAAACTCCGACTATGTAAATCTTCGCAGCGGAGCCGGTACAAGTTATTCGGTAGTAACCTGTATGCGTAAGAATACTCAGTTTACATTTATCAGCACATCTCTTTATAATTCGAGCTGGTACTATATTCAACTTACCGACGGCAAAAAAGGATATATTTCAAGTCAGTATGCGACCAAAAATCCGACAGGTTCATCATCGGATGATGACGATGACGATGACAACGGCTCAAGCTCATCGGGAACAATTACGCTTTTCGATACAAGCGAAACAATTTATGTCGGAAACAAGTATGCTGTTACGGCAAGCGGTGCAAGCTCTGTAAAGTGGAGCAGTTCAAACACATCCGTTGCAACTGTTGACTCAAACGGCGTAGTTACGGCAAAAGCAAGCGGTACCGCAAACATAAAGGCTGCTTCGGGTTCTTCGTCGGCAACCTGCAAGATTACGGTTAAAAACGGAACATCAGTACATATTTCCTCAACTTCAATATCCAATATGCGTAGGGGAAAATCAGTGCTTTTGCGTTCAAATACAAGCTCTGTAAAGTGGAAATCATCTAACGAAAAAATTGCCACCGTAAATAACGGTATTGTCGATACAAAGGCTAACGGTTATGTAACCATTACTGCCTATACATCAAGCGGAGCAGCTACCTGCCTTATCAATGTAATAGGACGCGATAATATAAGATTTGTTTACGCAAGTCCCAACTCCGCCCCGAAAAATTCCAATGTAACCTTTAAGGCGATTACGGATACGGACAGAGTAGATTTAAGATTTGTTGTGTCAAACGGAAGCACATCTTACACCGTATATGCAACAAGCAAGGTTAAAGACGGCAACAACTATATTTGGTCTGCGTCAAAGAAGCTTTCCGTTTCGGGCGAGTGGACTGTTAAGGCTTACGCAAAGTATAAGGATTCAACTCAATATCTCACAACTCCGATAAACGGTGAGGGAAAGGTTTTTGTAACTGCATCTGCCGATAAAACGACTACAGTTTGTGCAGAAAGGCGTGCAAGTGACGAGGTTATTAATCTGATTGCCGATTACGAGGGATTTTTGAGCAGTGTAACTGCGGACAGTATCACCACCGACCCGACTCTCGGCTACGGCAAGGTTGTACTTACCAATGAACAGTTCTATAATAACCTCACCAAGACTGAGGCGTACGCTTATCTGTGCCAGACCGTGAACAGCGGCGGTTATACGACAAAGACAAACCAATATCTGCTCGATAACGGAATTAAGTTTAATCAACAGCAGTTTGACGCACTTGTTTGTTTTACATACAATGTAGGTGCGAGTGCAATTTACAATGATTCGGACCTTCAGTCGGTACTTTTGAATACTTCATCGGGCAGCTCTCAAATTAAGGCAGGGGCAAGCGGTTATGTTAATGCGAGCTATGTTAATTTGAGAAGTAATGCGGGAACTAATTATTCCATACTGACCTGTATGGACAAAAATACTAAATTCACATTTGTTGACGGCAAGGTGTATAACTCAAGCTGGTACAAAATCAAGCTGTCAAACGGTACGGTTGGCTATATTTACAAGTCCTATGCGTCTGTTTCGGGCGGTACAAGAGATTTGAATAATGTGGATATGGACAGCTACCTTAAATACTATCTGCAATACCACCACGCCGCAGGTTCGTGCTACTGGGGACTTCTCTACAGACGAATTGATGAGGCAGAGGTGTTCTTCTACGGTGACTATGTTCGTGACGGACAGTACAACAAAAAAGGATTTGAGTTTAACTGTCAGGTATATCCGTCGTTCGGAATAGGATAACTGCGGAAAATTTAACTTGATTTAAGAAGGTAAAGCAATGAAAAAAATAGGATTTATCGGTGCGGGAAATATGGCAACCGCAATCATTAAAGGACTTATTTCCAAAACCTCGGACAATGCCGATTACATCAATGTGTTCGATACCGACAGCGACAAATGTGCAGTTATGTTGTCTATGGGTGTTAATGTATGCGATTCGGGCATAAGTACCGTTGTGTGCAGTGATATTATCGTCCTTGCGGTTAAGCCTCAAAACTACGCTGAGGTGCTTGAATCCATAAAGCCTGCTGTCAGCGAAAATAAAACATTTGTTTCAATTGCCGCAGGAATTTCAATTGAGTATGTGCAGAAAGCTCTTTCGTGCAAATGCCCTGTTGTGAGGGTTATGCCCAATACTCCGCTTCTGCTGCAAAAGGGTGCTTCCGCACTTTGTCCGTCCGACAATATTTCAGACGAGGATAATAAGCTTGTATATGATATGTTCAGCAAAGGCGGTGTGTGTGAATACATAACCGAGGAACATATGAATGAAATTATTGCTGTAAACGGCAGCAGTCCTGCTTACATTTATTTGTTTGCAAAAGCTATGGCTGATTATGCACAGAGCAAGGGGATTGACTACAACAAGGCTATGAAGCTTATTTGTGCAACGCTTGAGGGTGCGGCTGCGATGCTTTCAGAGAGCGGCGACAGTGCCGATGTGCTTATTCAAAAGGTAAGCTCAAAGGGCGGAACAACAATAGCTGCTCTTGATTGTCTTAAACAGCACCGCTTTTATGAGGCAATACAGGACGCCATGGAGGCTTGCACAAAGCGTGCAGAGGAGCTTGGCAAATAAAATAATAATCATATTGTAAATACATTTTGCATAAAGTTTTAACGGACAACCTAAATTATATACGGTTACTTTATGTGAAAGGAATGTATTTATGAAAGGCATTGTATTTTCGTTTAAAAAGGCGAAGCTTGGAAGAAAAGGATTTAGGCGTATCACTTTTTCCGATATGCGTTGTTTTCTGAAACGGTACGGTATTACGATTTTATTTTCAGCTGTACTGCTGTTCGGTCTTGCATCAGGCTCGGTTTATGCTCAATCATCGAATATAGATTTACTTGATTCTCTCGATTTTTTATTTACAACTAACCTTGACGCAAGGCTTGCACAGAATCCGGTAGGTACTTTCTGTGCTTGCTTTGCGTCAGATTTTATTTTTTTGTTTTCGGTATTCTTACTCGCACTTACGCCCTGGGGAGCTTTTATAATGCCGTTTATCATACTGTTTAAGGGTTTTGGGACGGGTATTACCGCAGGCTATCTTTTTGCCGTACATAAATTTGCGGGAATAGGATTTTATTTGCTTATTCTTTTGCCGGGAACATTTTTGTTTTGTGCCGCTCTGATTAACTTTTGCTCAAAAGCATTTGTTTTTTCTAAGGAGATGCTCGTGTTTGCATTCGGAAAGTATCCTCCGAACCAAACTTTGCGGTCAAAGGCGGTTTCCCTGTCGTCGTACTTTATGGCTTCATTAATACTGTCTTTTTTAGCGGCACTGATAGACGCCGTGCTCTGGACGCTTCTTGCAGGAGTGTTTAATTTTTAGATTAATATTAGATTTTCAGGCATTTATGGGGGTATTTGATGTCATCAAATAAAGGCTCTTTTGCGTTAACAGCATTTTTTTCGGGACTGTTTCATAATTTTCCAAAATTGCTATTGACAAATTTATATTTTGCTGTTCCGTCGGCTGTGTTTTTTGCTGTTTTTTGGTTTATTAATTCTTTATTCAAAATAAACTCAAATTTTGTTCTTTTTCTCACCGTAATACCGCTTTTCCCGTTTTATGCGGGTGTTGTGCAGGTTACTTCACACATTGTCAGGGGAGATGACGGGATAAATGTGTGGAGTAATTACACTGCAGGTGCAAAAGAGAATTTTGTGCGTTTTTTAATACACGGTGTTATTTTGTACGCAGCAATTTTATTCAGTTACTTTTCAATAAAAATGTATGTATCGCTCGGAGCTGAAAACGGAATATTTTATATGCTTCTTGTAATCAGCGTGTTAATTTGCATATTTTTTCTGTTTGTTTTTTATTATGTTCCGTCAATGACAGTTACATTTGATATATCAATGAAAAATATTTACAAAAACAGTGCTCTTATGTCTTTTGGAGAGCTTAAGCACAATATCATTGCGACTTTCGGCGTTATTGTACTTTTTCTCCTTTGTGCTACTGTTTTGATGTGCTGTTATTTGCCCGCAATTATTATTACGGTTACTTTTTTGCTGGCTCTTTTTATTGTTCCTTCAATTATGTCATATATTATAAATTCAGCAGTTTACAAGCCGATGTATGATATAATCGTAGGCAAGGACAAAAAAAGCAATGAGATTGAAAACAAAATCAATGATGCACAGAGCGATTTCGCTGACAGCAAAAACAGAAGCAAAAATAATTCGTACGATTTTTCAACGCTTGACATAGATGAAAGCGGAGATGCGGACGAATATATATATTATAACGGAAAGATGATTAAACGCGGCGTTTTGCTGCAAATGAAAGACAAAAAGACTGAAAAAGGAGGATAAATATGCAATACAGATATAGAGCTAAAACATCAAAAAAGCCTACTGTTATAATAATAGCTGTAATTGCTGTTATTGTTGTTGCAGGAATTATTTGTGCAATGATGCTGATGAATACTAAATCAACCTCTGAACCTCAAAGCAACACGACGCAGCAGACAACGGCATCAACAGAAACTACTGTGGATAGCTCCGCACAGACCGAACAGACAACACAAGTTTCAGAACAATCTACCTTAAGTACGCAAGCAGATGATGAAGAAGATAATGAAGAAACTTCTGCCATTCAAAACGAGGTCGTTGTACCGACTAAGGGCGGCGCTGAAATAAGCTATTTTAACGCCACCTATGTTCCGTACAAGGCGATTGATACGTCAACAAATACCGAATGTTCTCTCAGAGAGGTGTTTGGTTCGGCTTTTTCAAACGGCGTAATAACCTTTAACAGCGACGGAACTTTTACGGATTCGGTAACATCTTCCGCATCTAATTACGGCGAGTATGTTGTCGAGGGAGATGAAATTTCCGCAACTTATTCAAACGATAAGAATATGCAGATTACTGCCGCAGGCTGGGACGGAGATACTCCCACTGAGTTAATCATAAATTACGGCGGATATGATGTTTATTTTAATATGTAGCAGAAACATTACATTTGTTTAAAACGGTGATATTATGGCTAAAAAAACAAAAAATAAGGGAAAATCAAAATCAGCTTCAAAAAATATAAGCGGAAAGCAAAAAAGGCTGAAAATTATATCAGTCGCTGTAATTTTAGCAGTTGCTGTTGTATTTGCCGTTATCCTTATAAAAGGCTGTACCGAGTCCTCGGCGAACACAAAGGGACTTGTTGACTGTCAGTGGACGCCGTCTTCCGCTCACAATGCAAGCGGCGATGAGGTTGAGCTAAGCGAGATATACAATACTTATTATACAAATTATAAGGGCTCTTTGACTTTCAATTCTGACGGTACGTTTTCCTTGTGGCTTTCACCCGGAGATATATCCGACGGAACACATACGGGAGAGTATATTGTTAAATCAGAAGATACCGTTGAAGTATATTTTGACGACGGAACAAACACAACCTTTGAACTTCAAAGAAAAGACGGTGCTGTTGAAGGAATAACTGTAAATTACAGTGATTATGAAGTTTACTTTACAAAGGAATGAAAGGAATAATAAATGAGGGTTAAAGAACCGGTTTTAAAAGAGAGAATTTATCTTTTTGATAATATTAAGCTTTTAGCGATAATACTTGTAGTAATTGGGCATGCTATTGACTTTATTGCCCGACAGGACGGAAATCATCTTGAAAAGAGTTTGTTTCTGATAATTTATTCCGTACATATGCCGCTGTTTATATTTATAAGCGGACTGTTTACAAAGCCCATGGATAAGGAAACAAAATTTCCAAAGCAAAAGGTAATATCGTATGTATTAATAGGGATAGCAATCAGAATCATGATGGCATTGCTTTCAATAATTTTAAATGAAGATTTTAAGTATTCCGTTCTTGATATGTACGATTCATTCGCTTGGTTTATGTGGGCAATGGCGGTGTTCATTTCTATTGTTTGGCTTTTCAGAGAATACAACACAAAGATTTTGTTACTTATTTCACTTGTGATCGGATGTATGTCGGGATTTGACAAAAATCTCGGTGATAAACTTGTATTGATGCGAATAGTTGTTTTTTTGCCGTTTTTTATTATAGGATATATGATAAAACCCGAACAAATTTTAAGGTTAATTTCTAAAAAATGGCTTAAAATTATTTCAGTATTATTTGTAGTCGGAATTTTGTTATTGTTCATTTTTTATACTGACACCTACAAATTATTCCGCTCTATGTTTACAGGCAGAAATAATTTCAGTTACCTTGGCGAATATTATAATTTCGGATTTATAGTAAGGGGTATGACATATGCCGTTTCCGCCTTGTTCGGATTTTCGCTGTTGTGCCTTGTTCCAAACAAAAATCTTGGCTTTTTGTCAGGTGTAGGCACAAAAACGCTTCAGATATATTTTTGGCATAAGGCATTTTTGTTTGTCTTGGAGCATTTTGATGTGTACAACCGAATTTCCGGTTTAACAGGAGAAACCTTGGCCACACTTATTTATATTCTAATTGCAGTTTTGATCGCATTTATATGTGCTTTACCGCTGTTTTCATTTCCGACAAAACAACTTATTTCATTCGGCAAAAATAAAAAATAATGTGTTTAGGACACAGCTTGTGCATTTTATACACGCTGTGTCCTTTTTATTTGTCTAAAATGATTCATATTTTAAAAATAGTAACAAATAGGAAGGTGTAATTATGTTAAAACGGCTGATTTTTTAAAAAATTGCACAAACTTAATGGTTAAAAGAAAATAAAACAAGGTTTTATCTAAATAAAATAAATTTTTTATTAGTAAAAAACTTAGTATACAACGGAAAATTTACATAATCTTTATATATTACACAATAATTTAAACAAATATTATAAAAGAAATTAAAAGTATTGAAATATTTTAACTAAAATGTTATAATAAGCTGAAATCATTGATGCTGTGGAATTTTTTTCTGGTATTTATTCCACTGTAGGTCAGACAGTAAAGGTTAAAAATTCTGCAGTTTGTTCAATATTCTCTGAATTTAATCAGTATTAAAGGTTATGGAGGTAATAATCTATGAAAAAAAGTATTTTTCGTATCGGCAAGAAGTCATTGTCTGTTATCATTGCTTTAATCATGGTGTTTTCAATGACTCTTGTCGGTGTTGTAAATGTAAACGCTGCTGAAAATGCAAGAGTTTATCTCAGAAATAACGGTAATGCACCTTGGGCTGATCCTTATATGCATTATTGGAATGACAGCGGCAGTTCTTCTAAATGGCCCGGCGTTCAGATGACACTCTTGAGTGGTGATGTCTACTACCTTGACATTCCCACTGACACTCAAAAATGTATTTTTTCGAGCAACGGCGGAAATCAAACGGGTAATTTAACTTTACCAAGCGGTTGGGCAACTACAGAACAGATTTATGATAAGAACACCGAAACGTGGTCTGTTTATTCAGAAGGCGGAGAAACTTCATCTCCCGTATATAAACTTCACGGTAACTATAACGGCGTATATTCATGGGATACTCCGGTTGGTTCAGCTACAACAGCTACAGAAGTAACAGCAGACGGTACATATAAATTTGAAATTACTTCTGCCGGTACGGGAAGCAATGCAAACGGCAATGCATGGTTTAGAGTTTTTGCTGACAGTGTTGAGTACACAACAGCTTCAGGTGTTGATACCTCGGTTGCTGACACTTCTTTTGAAAGTCCGCTTTCGTCTTCAATCGGTGCTAACGGTGCTTTCTTCTTCACGCCGGTAAGCGGACAGACATACTATGTATGTGTAAAGGCAACTAGTGACACTGATCCTACTCCTCTTGTTTGGCTTGAGTCAGGTTCCGTTACTCCCACAGAAAAATCATATTATATCGGCGGTCGTTTCAGAATTAAAAATTCTCTGGGAGAGTATATTTACACATATACCGACAGCGACAGCTATGCATGGGATGTAGATTCTCAGACTATGCAGCTTACTGATTCTGACGGCGACGGTATTTACACACTTAATACCTATAGCACGCTTGCTGAGCTTTCGGAAACAGTTACACTGGATTACAGCGGTACTCAGCAGCAGGTTCCCAATTACTTTATGATTCACACAGGCAACGGTAACACTGATGAGTGGTACGGTAAAACAGGGGCAGAATTTACTGACAGCACAACCTCTGTGGTTCTCGATGTTTTAAGTGCAGGTGCATCGACTGACAATAACAACGGACTTGTAAGATTTAACAGCTTGTCTTCATCCGGTAATGTTGTTATTAAGTATGTTCCTGCAACACATACTCTTTCTTATGAGATTGACAGTTCACAGTCAACAACCGGACAGTATACTATTACAGATAATTCAGTAAGCGGTACTGTATCTCTTACTGCTAAGGCTGATGGTAAAACCGAAAACACTGCTGATGCAGAAGATACGGTAACTGTAACTGCTGTGCCGAGCAAAGATTTCTTTGTTTGCACAGGCATTAAAGTAGAGGCAGATGACGGATCGGAAATTACTGCAAACGGAAGCGGCAATACATATACATTTACGATGCCTGCTCAAAATGTAACGATCACAGCTTCTTATGCATACAATAAAGCAGCTTATATCACATCGGCAGGCGACGGATTGTGGGTTGATGTAAACCCCGCTTCAAATGATTCTGTTTCAACACTTATTAAGTGGAATAACTACTATGGTGCTAAACACGCTGCTACAAATCCATATACATTCTACCTTCCTAAGAATGCTCCGTTAAACGGTGCAACTGTTTATAACGGTTATGACAGTGTTGTTACTGTTGCAGGAACTCAAATCCAGCCTAACAGCAGTGCTTCGGTTAATCTTGTGATCGGCGATAATACAGTAAGCGGTGCTTATAACGGTAATCTAAAGGTAATGCAGGGTTCAACAGATGCTATGTTCCTTTATACAACAGACGGTAAGGGTACAGAGTATCCGCTTCCGACGGCCGATATGTATACAGATCCCCGTGCAACAGGTACTAAAGATGATGTAAAAGCAAAAGGCGGCGACTGTGTAACAATGGATAACTCATCATCTGGTGAGTTTTCCGAGGCTATGCTTCTTGAGCAGATTAAGGGAAGAGGTAACTCTTCTTGGGAAGCAAGCCAGCAGTTGTTCGGTAAATATGCATATAATATGAAGCTTGATTCCAAGACAAATCTTCTTGGTATGGACACAGCTGAATCATCGGGTGCCAAGAGCTGGTGCTTGCTTGCGAACAATGCTGATGAATCAATGCTGAGAAATACTTTGACATTTGATCTTGCCAATGCGTTGGGACTTCCTTATACTCCTGAGTACAGATTTGTTGATATCTACGACAACGGCGAGTACATGGGACAGTATCTTATAACTGAAAAAGTTGATGTCGGCAGCTCTAAACTTATTAAAGGCGAAGCATTTGACGATATTAACGAGGACGCGGTAGGAGAGGTAAACGAAACTACAGTTGGCGGAACTTATTCATACGGCGGACAGACATATCAAATGCAGTACGCAAATGTTTCTGCTGACGGAAATACATCCACTATCCCTTATGATAACACAGGTACATATCTCCTTGAGTTTGAAATTGTTGACAGATATACTGCAGAAGCTTCATGGTTCATTTCTCCCAAGGGACAGCATGTTGTTGTAAAATCACCTGAGTTTGCGACAAAAGAACAGGTTGAGTACATTGCTCAGAAATATGCTGAAATGGAAGCAATGGTTTACGGTGACAGCTATACTCTTGATGAACTCAGTGCAAAAATGGATGTTGATTCATTTGCAAAAGTTTACTTGGTTCAGGAACTTTCATCAAATCTTGATTCAGCTGCTACAAGCTACTATGTAATGTATGACTGTTCTGCATCGGCACCAAAATTTGTAGCTTCTCCTGTATGGGACTACGACTGGGCATATGGTCAATATACCAATGAAAACGGTTATGGTGTAACTAAGTATGAGGCAAATTCCAATACACCTCTTGTTTCCGATAATCCTGAGGCTTGGTATGCTAAGAACAAGTCAATTGATAACAGTGAAACACCATATACGGATTACAACCTGCAGTCGAAGCTTGCAAATAATTACGAATTCCAAAAGGTAATCAAAAAGACATGGAACGGCACATCTTCGCAGGAAGGTTGCTATGAGCTTATCCAAACATATTACTCCGACGGCGGAAAAATTGATAATTGGTACAATCAAATTTCTGCGTCTGTTCAGATGAATGAGACTCGCTGGGGCTTTATTGCAAGCGATCCTATGCTCACATGGGGCTCAAAGGATACAGGTGCAACTCACTCTGACGCAGTAAATTATCTTAAGAACACATGGACAAAGACCCGTGCTCAGTGGCTTGATACTCAGTTTGCATCATATCCCGACTATGATCTTGTTGCCGCTCCTACAATTACGGCAGCTGATTCACAGGGTTCTGCACTTCCGTCAAGCGTAGAAGAGGGAACGACAATCGTAATCACCGCAACATCAGCCGACACTGTTGACACATATCAACTCTTTGACGGTGAAACTATGGTTGAAGAAAATGCAACAGGCAGGTTTGAAATTACTGATGCTGCAGTTGGCATGCATACATATACTGTAAAAGCAGTTGTTGACGGTGCTGTGTCTGAAGCGTCCAACGCAATAAGTGTAACAGTTACTGAAAAAGCTCCAAGCTTCACAGTTTCACTTAAATCTGATTACAGCTCCGTAATAGCCGGCGATCAGTTTACACTTACTGCTACAGTAAGTCCGAGTGCAGGGGCTTATACCTATGAATACTTCGTATCAACATCTTCAGATGGTTCAGGTGCTCAGTCTCTGGGTGCTGCGTCAGATAAAAATACTCTGACTGTAACTTCTGAGTCACAGGGAACTTATTACTACTATGTTGTTGTTTCATTAGACGGCGAGATGATATCGTCTAACATTGTTTCAGTTTCAGTAACAGCTTCGGTAGGCGTTCACGAAGTAACTATCTATTTCAAGGCTCCTTCGGCACTTTCTTACGCTCCGTATATTTCGCTTAACGGCGAAGCTCCGGTTGCGATGACAAAGGATCTTTACCTTGGTCAGGATTATTCGGGTTCGCTTAAGATGTATCAGTTCAAGGCAACTCTTACCATTGATTCATCAAAGCAGAACACGCTCACATTTACAACTAAAAAGACAAGCGTAAATGCCTCCATAACAGACAGGTTCTCTTTGGACACATATTATTTGGCTGTAGATAACCTTATGACGGGTACAGAGGTAGTGGATCTTACATCACAGCCCGAGTACATCCGTAATTTCTACTATACAGCAATTCACATGGTTTACACCGCAGACAAACCTACTGACAAAACCCTCGGATTTACAAATATTGACGGTGTTCGTTACAAGATGGGATCATATATTACCGAAAACGGTGTTGAAAATATGAGTATCAAGAGTGCAACAGAAGCACAAATGATACAAGTTTCCATGAGCAATGCTTCAGATCTTCAATATGCACTCCTTGATGTAAACCTTGACGGAGTAGTTGATGTGCGTGACGCAACTTTAATACAAAAAGCTCTTATAAGTAATTGACATATTTTTTAAAAGGTGTATAATAATGTCATAAGTGCCGAAGTCACGCTTTGGCTTCGGCACAAGATTAAAATGGAGGTTATACAATGAGTCTTAGTGTAAAGCGCATCGGTAACAAGACGCTTTCGATAGTTTTGTCGGTTATGATGGTGATTTCGACATTACTCGTAAGTGTTGTAAGCGTCAATGCTACTATTACCGGTCTCTCCGCGCTGTATTTTACTCCGAGTGAAGGATCTTGGACACAGGCTGGTGCTGTTTTTAAGCTTCAAGTTGTTGAACAGGAAGCTGAAATCATTGATTTTGTAAAAATCGGCGACACAAATGTGTACAAGGCTGAACTCGATCCGACTAAAACATACAATTCATTCACTTTTTTGCGTGTGAATCCAAATAATCAATCACAAATTTGGAATCAGTCTAATACATTTAACACGGTTCCGAATGGTAACAATCATTTCACTCTTTATGGTAATATATGGAGTAATTGGGATCCAAATTCAAGTAACAGTGGTACATGGGATTATTATGATGATGGCGGAAGTTCGGCTACAACAACATGGTATCTTATCGGCGGTCCTTCCGGTAAATGGGATCCTTCTATGAAAGATTACCCGCTTGATGAAACTCATCCGACCGACCCGGATGTTGTATGCCGTACTGTAACCTTTAATGAGGGCGATACATTTTTCAGACTTTCTGACGGTTCTGCTCAGTACGCAGGATCATATGACCGTCAGCCGCTGGGAGATTCTTCAAGTAAAATAACTCTCACACCGCAGACTAACATTGCTCTTTTGCACAGCGGCGCAAGCACAGTCAGAATTTGCGTCGACACAATGACCAAAGAAATTTGGGAAGAAGCTGTTGCGTTAGAAACTTATAATGTAAATATAGGAACACAGGAAAACTGTACAATTTCGGTTGACCCACAGACAGCTTCCGAGGGACAGACTGTTACTGTTACAGTTGCGCCTAACGATGGCTATGTTTGCAGTGGCGTTACTGTTGAACCCGCTACTGAGGTTAGCGGAAGCGGTAATACATACACATTTAAGATGCCTGCAAATGATGTTACGGTATCTGCTACTGCAAGAGTTGCAGAAACATATACAGTTAATGCGTCTGTTAACGATGAATTAATGGGTAGTGTTTCTGTCGCTCCGTCAAATACGGTAACTGAGGGCACTTCTGTAACTCTTACTGCTACCGCTAATACAGGCTATGCTTTCAAGGAATGGCAGGTAGTAAGCGGTACATATGCTGGTGACCTCACAAGCTCGGAAATTACATTTGTTCCTACAGATGATGTTGAGTTCAAGGCAGTGTTTGAAGAGTCTGTCGGTGAGGAAACAGGCGTTTATTTGCTTGTAACGACAAATGACAGCAGCAGACCTTCAAGCTGGGGTGGCGATACTCTTCTTGTAGCGCCTGTATACGATGTTTCAGGTAAATATACAGCATATTTAGAGCAGTCTTTCAATTCAACAATCAACTACTATTTTGCATTGTCCTCAACTCAAGACATTAACGGAATGTATAGTGTTACAGGTGTTGCGTACAATGTCAGCGATTCAATTTCTGCTTTTGCACAAAATTACTATGAAAATGGCAAAAAATACGATTTTTCGTACTTTAGATTGTCGAATCCGAATGTAACTAAAATTACATTTGAATTTTCAAGTATAGAACAGGGTGCGAGTGATCTTACCTACACCTTAACTGCAACAGAAGATACTACTCCTGATGACCCTACTAAGGTTACAGTAAACGCAAAAGACGGTACAATTGTTGATAATGCGGCAACTACTTCTGATTATGGTACCACTACATTACTCAGCGGATATGATGAGATTATTTCTGATGATCCGGCTGTTCATTATTCTGTATATACAGCAACTAAAGGCAACATGATCAGAATCCAGACTGTTGTTGCTGCTTCGTATCATCAAGCTGGTTACTATGTTGCTGCATATGTAATCAACGGTATAACTGTAACTGCTGTTTCACAGGGTAACGGTAAATACGAGGCTTCTTATCTGCTTTCTGAGAGCATGACATCAAAATCTTTGGAGATTACTCCTGTCTACTATAATACTAATATTGAGAAAAATGATGATTATATCACATTCTATGTTGATGCATCAGAGGTTCTTAACGATGAGTATGCTTCTAAATTAGCCGGCAATACTTTGGCTACATATACTTATTACTATACAGGCGGAATCGGTGCTGACGGTGATCCTAATGCTAATGAGGGAGACGGTGCTTATCCCGGTCAGCCTATGCTTCGTGACAATAACGGTAAATATTACACGAAGGTTGCAAAGTATTATTATGATGCTAACGGTGAAAAAACCGAATATAAGATTTCAGGTGTTGTTGTAAGTAACTACTCGTTCGATAAACTTCACAATCAGTTTATGGTCGCTGAGGGTAAGGCTAACGCACAGACTTATGACTACGATGACCTTGTACAAATTGATAGAAATGGCTACGATGTTGTTGAGTTTAAAATGCAGTACAGTAAAAATCGTACAAACCAGAATATTTTACTCAACGACGCAACTAATAACCCTGATGTTGCTCCAACTGTTGACCTTTCACAGTTTACCGCAAATAACGGATGGGATATGATTGTTGACTACGACGGAAACGCTACTTCTTTGATTGGTAATCTGCTTACTGAGGAAGATATGTCTAAGAATGAGCTTAGGATTGTGTCAGTCGGTAACCAGAATATTGAGGGTCACGGTGTTTGGTCAACAGTATGGTATGTATATGATAAAGACGGCAACTATATTACAAGAGGTGTTCCGTCAGACTTTTTACCAAGATTAAACGATTCAGGTGAAAATACAGCTGCATACCAAGCTATTGAGGCTGCGGGTTATGCAAATTCACCTGCTTATGTTTCGTATGAATCAATAAGCGGAGCTGACAGCCGTGTTGACGGTCAGTGGTTCTATTCAAAATCTGTTGAAGAGGTAACAGGTAATACTGTCGTACAGTATGCTGATTCTTCAGATTCAAGTGAGTGGACCGAAGATGTTGACGGCACTACAGGCAATATTGCAACTATTGCAGGTGAAACTTCTGTTACTGTAACCCGTAACACTTCCGTTGAGCTTTCTGCAACTCCCGGTAACGGATATATGTTTGTTGAATGGGGCTATATTGATGCTGACGGAAATTATAAAAAGTTCTCCGTAAATGCTAACCAGCAGGTTACTGATGTTATTCTTGATAAGTCTTACACATTTGTTGCAAGATTTGTTAAGGTCTCAGATGAGACATTGATTATTAACCACAACAAATATACAGGACCGAATGCTTTGGGCGGCGGCGGATACTATTATTTGACTGTTGTTCGTCACGGCATCGATGGTTCAACCGAGAATATATGCACAAGAGCAGAAAATACATGCTCATTACAGGTTAATCCTCTTGAAGATGAGTATTTCACAGTTACTTTGATAACTCACATGAAGGGTAATAACCAGTTTGTAAATTGGTACCGACTTGACGGTTCGGAATATCAGATTGTTGAGCCTGAGGAAGAAGTAGTACCCGTTGATCAGGAAGTTTCATTTACATTTGATGTTTATGTAAGCGATATTTATGATAATGAAAAGCTTCTTGTTAATGTATTTAACTACTATTCTGACATTGCTTCTGTAACTGCTGACGCTGTTCTAAATTATAAGTACATTGACAGATTTGGCAGTGAAAAGACTTATACTGTTAAAGTAACTCTTGATGATACATATCTTGAACAGAACGGCTATACAATAACAGAAGATTTGATTTATGCAAATGCTCCTTACATCGATGACCTTTATAAGAATTGTACATGGGAGATTACGGATCAAACTTATTCAACTGTTGGTACTACTGCTACTTTAAAAGCCACCCAGACTGTTAAACCTTGCAAAGTAACAATTAAAGTATCAGATGATGACATCGCAACTCCTGTAAGCAATATTCCTTATAACTCGTACCTTACAAAAGCTGATGGATCTTTCTATACTTGTGACGATCCTAACTTCTCTTACTGGATCGTATATGAGTTTGGTACATTAAAAGAGGTTGGTAAGTGTTTCTCTAAAGAGTTCAACTTAAAGATTGTTGACGACTATGATATTGTTGCTGTTATTTCGGATCCTCTTGATACTTCAATGTCAATCGGTTCTCCGACATATTCAAGAGAGCAGTATACTGATGAAGCCGGCAATAAATATGATTATTTGTACGCTGATTTTATCGTTTCATTTATGGATAAAGATTATACTCAGCTTAACACTACCACATCTTCCGATTCAGTTCAGTATCGTACCGGTCTTATTGTTGAGATTAGTCAGAACACTAAAATTGATCCTGGCGTAAGTACAGATTATTCAGACATTACTTTTGCAAGCGATGATGAAAAACTCATGGACTTTGCTACATCAGGTCAAACATCAACCAATAGATATGCATACGAAAGCGACAACAGAGTTGTTTATAACTTTGCAATTAACAATGCTGATTACAATAACTTGAACAGGCTTGACTATTTTGTAAAATTCCAGAACAGCCCGTCAATGCAGTTGTATGTTATGAAGGCTTACTATTATGTATACCAGGTTGATGCAAACGGCGATATAATTCCGGATTCATATCAGATTACAGAGGCTGTATATTTCAACCTTTATCAAATTGCTAACCAAGCCTAAGTAATAATCGGATATAAGTTTTTATGTTTATTTAATAATGGAGTGATACAGATGAAAAAAACATATATTTCACCGGAATTTAAAGTTACAAAATTTGAGTTTGAAAGTACTTTGGCATCTGCAATCGTAGATAGTATTAACACGACATGGCCCTCTGAGGAGCCTGTTGGTACTCAATCTTCGACAGGTCCGGTAATCGTTGATCCATTCTTCGGAGAAGATCCGGGAAATCAATACTAAATTTTAATTACTTGTGGGGCAAATACTCTTGTATTTGCCCCTAATCTATAATTTTGGTGATATTATGAAGAAAATTAAAAAACTTTTTTTAATATTAACTGTCACATTACTGATTTCTGTATTAGGCATACAGTCAGCCTTTGCTGAAACATATTTTGATAACGGTGTTTACAAGTTTTTGCGTGTTGGCACCGGTCAAATTATGATTTGCGATTATCATGAGGCTGACAAGGATCTTGTGGTGCCTGAAACTATTTTTGGTGACACGGTTGTTTCTGTGGATTTTATGGCATTTGCAAACTGTGAAAACAGCAGTGTTATTGAGTCAATAACATTACCTGAAACAATAACATCCCTTAACAGATTCGTTTTTATGAATATGACTAATCTAAAGTCGATTAATATTCCTGCTAACTGCACATCTGTCGGTACAGGTTTGTTTCAGGGATGTACTTCTTTGTCTGATGTTAAGTTTGATGCTAAGGTCACTGAGATTCCGGATCAGATGTTTTACCAGTGCTCAAGCCTGAAGTCTTTTGAAATACCTGACACGGCTACAAAAATCGGTAATTTTGCTTTCGCTGAATGTCCTTCACTTCAGTCGGTTTATATTCCAAAGACAGTTGATACCATCGGCAACAATGCTTTTAAAAATACGACAAATGTTGTTATTTACGGTCACAAGGGTACTATTGCTGAACGCTTTGCCGCATTTAATAATCTTGAATTTGTGGATGTTGACAATACCTTCAAACTGGGGGATGTTGATAAAGACGGAATTGTTTCGGTATCTGATGCCACTTTAATTCAGCGTTACTGTGTACTTATGGCTGATTTTGATGAAACTCAAATTTCACTTGCTGATTTTAACGGTGACGGTCTTATAAATGTATCTGATGCCACAAAAATACAGCTTTATCTTGTGAATAACTAAAATATAACAGACTCGAAAGAGTCTGTTTGTTTTTGGAGGTAAAATTGAAATATTTAATAGCTGATATTGTTACTGAATATTTGCCAAAATATGATTATTTAAAAAATTTATCTTTACCTTTTGAATACAAATCAGAATGCCCTGCACAAATTTATTTGTCACCCACAAAGAGATATTTTGACAGTATATGCCGCAAAATGAGCGATAAAATAGGTATAGGACGATGCGAGAGCTTTGCATATTCCTGTCTTTTCAGCAAAGAAATTATTTCTTATAATGCAATGCTAATTCACTCGTCAGCCATTAAATATAACGGCAAAGCTTATTTGTTTTCTGCACAATCGGGAGTCGGAAAATCAACCCATACAGCTCTTTGGAAAAAAGCGTTCGGCAGCATGGTAGAGATTATTAATGACGACAAACCTGTTGTCAGAGTTAAGAACGGCAGAGCTGTCGCGTTTGGTACTCCGTTTGACGGCGGAAGTGGTATAGCAAATAATATCTCTGCACCTGTCGGAGCAGTTGTTTTTGTCAAACGAGGAGAGAAAAATTCCGTTAAAAAGGCTGAAAATTCTGAAATTATAAGTAATTTATACCTTTCAACTTCCCGCTATCTCACCGCTGATGTTGCTGATAAACTTCTTAATAATATAGAAGAGTTGATTTCTTGCTGTGATTTTTACATTTTAACATGCAACACGGATATTTCTGCTGCATATACAGCTCGTGACGCGATAGTAAAATAGAAAATATTTTATATTTATTATAGCTATTATAAATATTGCTGTAATACAATAAAAATAAGCGGTAGCCTTTGCTGCCGCTTATTTGATTATAATTGAATTTAAATTAAGGTTAATACTTGAAATTATTAAATATAATTTATTCTCCCTGATTCTCTTCAATATATTTTAGCTGTTTGTATATCATATTTGCACACATATAAACATTTCCGCCGCCCATTGTGAGAATTAAATCGCCTTCTTTTGCGTTTTTACATACATAGTCTGTAATCTCCTCAAAAGTATCAAGACAAACTGAGTTAGGTACTTTTGCCCCCAAGTCGGTAGAATATATGTTATATGTGTTTGTTTCTCTAACAGGAAGAATCTCAGATATAATAGCAACATCAGGGATTTTAAGTGCTTCTGCAAAATCATCAAGCAACATAGCAGTTCTTGAAAATGTATGCGGCTGAAATACTGCCCAGACCTTTTTAAAGCCCATATTCATCGCAGCGTTCAAAGTGGCTGTCAGCTCTGTAGGATGATGAGCAAAATCATCGGCAACAGTTATTCCGCAGGGAGTGCCTAATATTTCAAATCTTCTGTGAACACCGCCGAATTTGTGGAGGTTTTCCGACAATTCTTTCGGTGTCGCACCAAGATAATGTGCGGTAGCGGCTGCGGCGAGCGCGTTATAAATATTGTGTCTGCCGGGAACAATTAGCTTAATGTTTGTGAGAATTTCTCCTTTATAATACAAATCAAACTGCTCGTGTACTCCCTTGTCTGCGGAAACATTAACAGCTCTGTAATCACAGCTTTCGCCAAAGCCGTATGTTATTTTCGGAATTTCAACATCTTTTACCGCTTCAAGCGTATTTTCGTCGTCACCGTTTATTACAAGCAATCCCGTTGTCTGTTTTGCAAACTTGTTAAAGGATTTCTTGATGTTATCGAGATTTTTAAAATAATCAAGATGATCTGCGTCAATATTCAAGATAATTGAAATATAAGGGTTCAGCTCCAAAAAAGTATCAACATATTCGCAGGCTTCGCAAACGATAATATCGCTGTGTCCAACATAGCTGTTGCCGCCTATAAACGGAAGCTTTCCGCCTATAATTGCCGACGGATCAAAACCGCTTCCTATTAATATCTGTGAGAGCATTGCGGTTGTAGTTGTTTTTCCGTGCGTACCTGATACTGCAATGCTTCTTTTATATCGCCTTGTAACAACACCGAGCATAACGCTTCGCTCAATGCAGGGGATTTCCTGCTCTTTTGCCGCCATTCTTTCGGGGTTTGTTTCTTTAATTGCCGCAGAATAAACAACAAGCTCTGCTCCGTTTATATTTTCTGCTCTGTGTCCCATATATACGGGAATACCGTAACTTTTGATTCTGTCAAGTGTTTCACCCTCGTTCATATCCGAGCCTGAAAGCTCAAAGCCCTCGCTTCTTAGTATTTCGGCAAGAGGACACATTCCGCTTCCGCCTATACCGATAAAATGTATTCTTTTTATATTATCCATAAGTTTATCGTAATTCAAAAATACAACCGCCTTTGTAATAATTTAGGTAATTCAACTTATATTATAAGTCTAAAATGATAAAAAATAAATACCTAAAAGCAAATTTATTTAATTTTACAATTAATATTTTATAACTTTCAAATTGTACCCTGTTGCCAAATAATTGAGTCAATGGTAAAATATATGTATAAATTAACGGTGGTACTGATTATGGCATTAAGAAAAAATGATATTATAAATTTAGCAATAACATCAACTTCGGCAGAGGGGAGTGGAGTCGGTAAAACGCAGGATGGTATGGCTGTTTTTGTGCCGCTTTCTGCTGTAGGAGATGAGCTTGAGGTGCGTATCTTAAAGGCTAAAAAGACCTATGCTTTCGGCAAAATTGAGAGGATTGTAACTCCCTCTTTCGAGAGAATCGAGCCTGACTGTACTGTTTTTTCAAAATGCGGCGGTTGCGTATGGCGTCACATCAGCTACGACGAAGAGTGCAGGATAAAGCATCAAAAGGTAGTTGACGCAGTAACACGAATCGGAGGAATCAAAGATGCAGTCTTTGCACCGATAATAAAAAACGATAATATCGGCCGTTACAGAAACAAAGCACAATTCCCGATCGGAACCGACAAATACGGAAAAGTACAGATAGGATTTTATGCATTTCACAGTCACCGAATAATTGACTGCTATGACTGCTTGCTTCAGCCTGAGATTTTTTCAGAGGTGATTTCTGTTACAAGAAGCTTTATTGAGAAGTCCGGCAATGATATTTATGACGAAAAGACGGGCAGGGGCAGACTTAGACACCTGTATATAAGAATGGGTGAAGTAACAAACGAACTGATGGTTTGCTATGTCGTAAACGGAAACGGTTTAAAGCAGGAAGATCGGCTCATTAAAACGCTCAGAGAAAAATTGGCTACGCTTACAAGCGTCATTATAAACACAAACCGACACGACACTAATGTAATCCTCGGAGAAAAGAACAGAACGGCTTTCGGCAGGGACTACATAACCGATGAATTGTGCGGACTGAAATTCAAAATCTCTCCGTTTTCTTTTTGGCAGGTAAACAGAAGTCAGGCTGAAAAGCTTTACAACAAGGCAAAGGAGTATGCTAATCTGAAATCCGACGAAATTCTCCTTGATTTATATTGCGGAACGGGTACAATAGGACTTACAATGGCAAAAGAATGTAAGACGCTTGTCGGAGTTGAGATTATTTCCGATGCGATAAACGATGCAAAAGAGAATGCCGAAATAAACTCAATAAACAATGCACGGTTTATTTGCGGCGATGCGTCCGCTGCCGCAGAACAGCTAAAGAATGAGGGCTTAAAGCCCGATGCAGTAATTTTAGATCCGCCGAGAAAGGGCTGCGGTGAAGATCTTGTTAAAACTATTTTTGAAATGTCGCCTAGCAGAGTGGTTTATGTTTCTTGCGACCCTGCGACGCTTGCAAGGGATTTAAAGTATTTTGAGGAATATAATTATTCTGTAAAAGAAATTACACCCTGCGATATGTTCAGCCGCACCGCTCATGTTGAGAGCGTGTGCTTGATTGAAAAGAATTGATTTTTTATAGGAGCAAAAAGATGAAATACCGTAAACTTGTTGAAAACGCTGTACGCCCGCAGGGCTTTTGGGGTAAGCTTATGATACGCTCGATGAACAAAGGGCATTCCGAGCTTACCGACTGGGCGCTTGTTCACGTGAAAATTAACCGTGACGACAATATACTTGATGTCGGATGCGGCGGTGGTAAAACCGTATCAAAACTTTGTGAAAAGGTTGGAAACGGCAAAGTTTTCGGTGTGGATTATTCTGAGCTTTGCGTTGAAAAATCTAAAAAGCTTAACAAAAATAATCTTATGTGCGGTAAGGCCACAATATTACAGGCGTCCGTATCAGCACTTCCTTTTGAGGAGAATAAATTTGATATTGTAACGGCTGTTGAAACATATTATTTTTGGCAGGACAAGCTAAACGACCTCAAGGAAATTTACAGAGTGTTAAAGCCTTGCGGCAAATTGTTGCTTGTGTTTGAAATGGTAACAAGCGAGGAAAAACCGCATAAATGGGACAGAGTTGAAAATCTTTTGGGAATTAAGGCAGTATCCAAAGAGAATATTACTGATATATTGCTGCATGCAGGCTATCAGAATATAAGGACATATACAAAGAGCAGCACAGGCTGGATGTGCGTTACTGCTGAAAAGGAGGCATGATAAAAAGTAAGTGGTAAATCAATCCGAGAACTCTGAAATTG
>DXYF01000022.1 GCA_019415945.1 Clostridiales bacterium | reverse complement strand
TCAGAGTTCTCGGATTGATTTACCACTTACTTTTTATCATGCCTCCTTTTTTGAAAATGTTTTGTTAAGTCGAAGTTGGAAAAACAATATCCATTATATTTATAACACCTGCAAAGCGTTTTTGCAATAGCACACAAGGACTGTCATTGATATTTCCTTTATTTACATATTTATGTAAAGGTATAAATATGATAAGTTTTTCACGGGAGTTATGATGGCAAATGTTAAATTTTTATTTTCATTTTAATTTATTTGTAAAATTTAAAGTTGATTTATCTTTGAAAATATAGTACAATATAGTACATGAAAAATATAAGGAGGTATCTTAGTTGAGTGATAATAAAGATTTTTTGACTTCTGAATCAGAAGCTGAAAAAAATGTTGATTTCGACACAGATACGACAAATAATGACGGCGGTTTAAGTGAATCCGCTGATTTAGAAAATCAGGAACTAAACACAGATTTCAATCCGCAGCAGCAATGTGTGCCTTATTGCAGCTGTTCGGCTCCCGAACAGACGGCAAAGAAAAAATCATTTGTGCAATTACCTATTATTATTTCTCTTGCTATTGTGGTTGTTGTAGCACTCGGCTTTTTGGTGTTTAAAATGTTTTTTAATACGAGTATTGTGGGAGCGTGGACTGTTAAGGTTACGGCTACTGCGGACGAAGCCGACTCTTCGGACGCTGATGACGCGGCACAGAGCTATTACTGCTTTGATAACGACGGTACAGCGTCGGTTTACCTCGGCACTATGAAAATGGTAGGTACATATACACTTGACACGAGCGAAGAGGGTACGAGGACGGTAACTGTAAGCGTTCCGTCAGCTCTTGAGGGAACATTTGAGTATGATGTGACGGGAAATGCTTTTACAGGACGCACGCTTGTTCTTACAGACTCGTATTACGGTCAGAGTGTTGATCTTGTAAGCACCGAGCTTGTTATTCCTGAGATCGAGCCGTATGAGGACTTTGAGCCTGATGAGAAGCTTTGCGAAACTTGGGTTTTCAACGACAGCTTTTATAATTCAAGCGTAAGCTATGAGTTTAAAGAAGACGGTACATTTGTATTTTCTGAATCGGATGCGTTTTACCTTGAGGGTGTGTACACATACACCGATGATACGATAACTCTCAAGTATTACGGAACAGAACTTACTACAACTGATCTCAGCTATCAGCTTGTGGATTCGTCGATAGTTATAAACGGTTTGCAGTATGTTAAGGATACAGGCTCTACGGGCGACGAAGCATAGACTTATTAAATAAGAATTTAGGCAGCAGCGATTTTTCGCTGTTGCCTTTTGTGTTTTATGGGAGAAGTGAATATAATTCACGGTTTTGCTATATGAAAACAAAGATAACGGCATCTGTTTTGCTTGTTTCGGTATTTTTGTTTTTTGCAGTATCAACTGTCTATTCGGAAACAGGCAAAAACCTTAATGTTTTTGAAAAATGCAATAATTATTATATTGAGAATAATTCATACGGAGCCTATATTTACGGCAATGATTATGACACGCTTTACTGTGCAAGTGCGTCTGAAAATTTTGCGATTTATTATGCCGAAGTTAACGGTATTATCAGATCTGTAAGCGGCACCGCAATGTATTCGTACGCTCTTTATGAAAATAACTCAAATTATTATGTTGCTCAGCTTAACTGTGAAAACGGAAACTTAACGGAATACAACTTTGGAAAGTTTGACACTATATACAACTTAAGCTTTGCGTTCTGCGGTCAAAGAGCGTATTTTATTTTTTCGGACGGAACATACAGATATGTTAAAAGCTACAACGCCGACGGTACTCCTTGCAAAACATATACCTTTGAAGAAAGCGTGAAGAGCGTCTTTCAAAATAACTCCAAAGCATACGCGGTTCTTAACAGCGGAGATGTCTACAGACTTGATAACGGCGGTTCAAGTTACTGTACAAGCATAAATTCAGGGTATAGCTTTTGCAACGCAGGCGACGGCTATATATACAGCGATTCGGGTACGCTCTTTTCGCTGAACAATCAAAGTATAGACCATATCGCGAATGCAAAATTAAACTGTATTTACAAAACGCAGAACAGGATTATTAATGCCGGTTACAAAACTGTATACTGCAAAGAAAAAAGCTATATAAATAATGAAGAAATTAATGCATTGCTTATCTATGACGATAATATTTTTATTGTAAATAAGGATTTTACTTATAAGTCAATTAAGCTTTCGGATTTTCAAACGCAAGGCAGCAGTAATTTTGATAATGTCGATGATATTAATGATAATAAAACTTACACGTTTACATCCGACGGATATATTACAGGCGTTGCAAGCCAAACTACAGTTACACAGTTTAAAGAGAACTTGGCAAAACAGGTTACTTTGTATGATAAAGAGGGAAAAGAGGTAACAAGCGGTAAAATAAAAACAGGATACAGAGCCGCCGTGCTTGGTGACATTTATCAAATATCTGTCACCGGAGATGTGACGGGTGAGGGGAATGTAAAATCAAACGATGTTTCCGCCTTAATGTCCCACCTAACAGGGGAGAAAATACTTGAGGGCGTATATCTGGTTTCGGCAGATTACAATATGGACGGCAAAGTTGATAACTCCGACCTTGTTTATATTGCACGCTATGCCGAGAGGGAAAACTGAAATTTTTAGACCGAGAATATACGCCAACAGTTTTCAGAGCTTTAATATATTTTCTTTAATTTGTTCGATTACTTCAATGAATATGTCATCGCATTGACCCGTGGGATCAATTAACCCCCAGCCCAGGTCAAATTCTCTTCCGATGTACGGACAGCCAACATCACAGCCCATTGAAACGGCAATATCGGGTATCGGTATTTTGTCAATGGTTTTGCTGTATTGAGTTTGCTCCATATCTATCGAGTAAAGCTTCTTTAGCAGGCGTACTGCGTCTTGATTTATCTGAGGTTTGGTTTCAGTGCCTGCTGAATAAAAATCAAACTCATCTGAGCGAAAGTGCTTTCCGAGTGCTTCGGCAATTTGGCTCCGGCAGGAATTATGAACGCATATAAAGGCAACTTTCTTTTTGTTCATATCAATACCTCACTTGTTAAAACCGAGTTTTTGCAGCAGTTTGATAATATCTGCAGTCTTTAAAATTTTACCCATAGATATTACCTTTTCGTTGACAACAAGTGCAGGCATACTCATCACGCCGTACTGCATAATTTTTGCCATATCGGTAATATATTCAACTTCTGATGAAAGTCCGAGTTTTTTAACCGCTTCTTTTGCGTACTCATATTGCTTATGACAGGACTGACATCCGGCTCCCAGAACTTTAATTGAGGGCGTTTCGCAGTTGCCGCTTGATTTTGATGTGCTGCAATCTCCGATGTTGTTACTGTTATTTTCACAACTACAGCCGCATTTGCATACGGCTTTATTTTTTTCTTCGCTGTTTTTCTTTCCGAAATTAAATAATGACATAATAATACCTCGCTTTAATTTAAAATTTAATCAAATAATAAACGGTTGAATAATATTAAACACATAACCTACAATAATTATGCCTGCCGTACAGATTGCAATGAAAATACCAAGCAGTTTTGGTTTTACGGCTTTACGCAGCATTATCATAGACGGCAGAGAAAGTGTTGTCACGCCCATCATAAACGACAAAACAACTCCGAGCAACACTCCTTTGCTGAGAAGTGCTTCGGCAATGGGAATCGTTCCGAATATGTCCGCATACATCGGGATGCCTGCAACAGAAGCAAGAATGACGCCGAACGGGTTGTCGCTTCCGAGTACGGCGATTATAAAATCCTGAGGTATCCAGTTATGGATAACAGCACCTATTGCAACGCCTATGAGTATATACGGGAATACCTTTTTTACGGTGAAAACCACCTGACCGCCTGCGTATTTTATGCGATCTCTGAAAAAAAGAGTGTCTGTGCTGACCGAAAGGGAAGATGAATTGCGGATATATTCCTCAATTTGATTTTCAAGGTGCAGTTTTTCAATCAGCGTACCGCCTGCAACGGCAATAATTAAACCGAGTACAACATAAATTACGGCAACCTTCCAGCCGAAAATTCCTGTCAGCAAGACAAGCGAGCCGAGGTCAACCATGGGCGAAGAAATCAGAAACGAGAATGTAACGCCGAGGGGCAGACCTGCACTTGTAAAACCGATAAACAAAGGAATGGATGAGCAGGAGCAGAAGGGCGTTACGGTTCCGAGCAGTGCGGCGATAATGTTTGCCCATATTCCGTGAAATCTTCCGAGTATTTTTCTCGACCGTTCGGGCGGAAAGAAGCTTTGAATGTAGGATATAATAAAAATCAAAACACAAAGCAGTATCAGTATTTTGACAGTGTCATATATAAAGAACTGTATGCTTTTGCCTACTGTGCTTGTTGTGTCAAGTCCGCAGGCATTTAAAAGGGCGGAAACCAAGCGGTTAAGCCAACTCATACCGAGGATTTCGTTTTGGAAAAAGTCCCAGCCTGTTTTCAGAAATTCCATACAAAAATTCCTTTCACATAGTTATATTTAGATATGTCTATATAATAAAAGTCAGAATGACCATATTATTTCCGAAAAACTATTTAACTTTCGGGAAAAATACAGTCCGCAATAAAATATAAAAATTCATACATTAAAGTTATCTGTTACAGTTTAAACAACTGTTGTCGTGATTTTCAACAGTTTTTAGCTCATTTAAAAAACTAACGGCAGTATTTAAGCCTTCCTTTGATAGGGAGTAGTGCATCCATTTACCGTCTTTGCGGCCGATAACAATTCCCGAATCGCAAAGGATCTTCATATGATGAGAAAGCGTCGGCTGAGTTATATTAATTTCTTCTAACAGCCTACACGCACACTTTTCTCCTGTGCTCAGCAGTTTAATAATTTTAATTCTGTTTTCATCGCAAAACGCTTTAAATATAAGAGCTGTGTTTTTCTCGTCCATTTATCCTGACACCTCCTATAGATGATTATCTATGTGTTATTATATGCGATAAATAGATAAATGTCAATGTGATATTCAAAAAATATTAACCATAATGTAATGTCGAAATATATTGCATATAATTTAAATTTGTGTTATAATTTTAACAAACCTATAAAGAGTGCGTGAGAGACAAGCTCGTTGACCGCACAGCAACCTGCTTTTGTAAGGTGCTAATGCTTGTATGATGGGTGTTCAATATTATTATTTACGGCCCCATTTGTCGATGGGGAGTTTTTTGTGCTCTTTTAGGTATTTGCAGTCTAAAAGGGAGAACAAAATGAAAATTAAAATATCAAAATGCGTGAGCGGCAAGAGAAAAATTTCGGATCTTCTTTCCGAAAAACGGACAGTTTACATTTACCTTGGCGACGCCGAAACAGGTGATGCGTTTATGAAAAACGCAGAAGAAGAGGATTTTCTGTTCGGCGACGGTGTTTTACCTACCAAAAGAAATCCTGCTGATATTATGGCTGTTTGCGATGACAAAACAATTTGTTATGTAGGATTTGTCGGAAAAATTGCTTTTAATATAGCCGATAAAGTGCATCAAAGAAAACCGGTTAGAGTTGATTATAAAAAATACTCGAACGGCGAACGCAAATATATTATTAAAAAATCTTTACTGCATAATATACAGCCGCAAAATTAAATGAATGCAGTTTTGTGTTTTCAAAAAGTTATATTGCAAAAATGACGAGATTCTTCGGAGTCTTGTTTTTTTTTTGGGCTGTGGGTTTTGAAAATCTGTTATCCCCGGCTTATATATTAAGACTATCTTATTTAATTGAAAGGACGATGTATAATGGTTGAAAAAAGAGAAAACAGAATGAATAATCGGGAATTAATAATGAGATACTTGCTTTGCGTTGTAGGTCTCTTTATTGCAGCATTGGGTGTAGCTGTTACCAAAAAAGGTGATCTCGGCGTATCTCCTATTTCATCGGTTGCAAACATAATGAGTTTGATTTCCGACAGTATTTCGCTTGGAACATGGCTTATAATCTGGAACTGTGTTCTCATTTTGGGTCAGATAATTATTTTAAGGAAAAATTTTAAATGGATTCAGCTTCTTCAAATACCTTTTTCGTTTTTGTTCGGAATTTTTACCGATTTCGGCGTTTGGATTTTAAACTATGTTGAAATAAACAGTTATCCCATGCAGATGTTTATGGTAATTGCAGGAACGGTTTTGCTTGCTTTCGGTATCTCGCTTACCGTCATTGCAAATGTAATAATGAATTCAGGCGAGGCATTTGTCAAAGCGGTATCGGATACAATACATAAGGAGTTCGGAAATATTAAGGTGTTTTTTGATGTGTCATGTGTAATTGCAGCCGTAATTCTTTCGCTTGTTTTCTTTGGTTTTACTTTGCAGGGAACAAGAGAGGGGACAATAATTGCGGCTTTGTTAACAGGTGTTTTTGTGAAAATTATAACAAAGCATATTTCAGCACCTATAAAAAAATCTCTTGAAAAACAAAAATTTTAAAGTATATATTTGATATTGTACCTTACATTGCAATTACGCAGTATTTTTTCGGTTTTTTATTCAGCAAGTTGAAAACATAATAACTTTATGATAAAATACCTATAACGGTAATGAAAGGGTGTTTTTGTTGAAAAAGTGCGACTATTGTGCCAAAGAGATTTCATATTTTGAGCAGTATTGCTGTGTTGAATGCAATGAAAAAACAAACAGATTTTATGAAATGAGCGAAAAATTTGAAAAAATTTTCGGAATAGTAAATGTAATATGTGTGTTCGGTATTCCTGTCGGAATATTTTTGTTTCCTTTTGCAAATCTCTTGGGAGCAATCATTGCGTCTTTAAGCTGTTTTATACTTGGCTTGATGATTGTTTTGCTGCCGTTTCCTACTGAAAATATGATTTCAAAATTTAAATTAAAAAAAGCGATGAAAATAACACGAATCATCGGCTGCTGTGTTATTTTTCTGGGAATTCTCATATTAGGTTTTTATTTTTTGATGAATATTTCATTTTAAACTGTCAACAATATTATCAGCATCTAAAAAGGAGGACTTTAAATGCTTGATAAAATCGCGTTGACAATCCTTATTATCGGCGGAATCAACTGGGGCAGCGTTGGTATATTCCAGTTTGACCTCGTCGCCTGGATTTTCGGCGGACAGACAGGAATCATAAGCCGAGTAATTTATGTTCTTGTTGGTCTTGCGGCAATATGGTGTATTTCGTTGCTTTTTAGAGATTCGAGAAATACCGTAATGGAAAATTCATCAGTAAGAGATTGACAAATTAATCGGGATAACAATTAGATTTAGATGCTATCATATATATAAATTCTAAGATCCCGCTTTAAAATTTACTAATAAAAGCAGGCTGATTTCGGTACTTAGCGAAGTCAGCTTTGTTTTTGCAATTTAAAGTTATCGCAATTAAATTGATTCAAAACAGTGAAAGTAACTCAACGCAAAAAAATTTGCGGCAGTGTTTTATAAGTATTGCTGTTTTACTGCTACGCCAAACAAAAATTAAAAATAATTGTAATCTTATATTTATTTAAAAAATGCTTAAAAACATAGATATAATCAAAAAACAGGTGTTTCACATACAGCACGGATACTGTACGGAAACACCTGTTTTTGGTTGTTGGAGCAACTTAACAAGCTTCTTTTGAAAGCTATTGAAATACTTGGTACGGCTACCTTGTTAGTATTAGCAATCAAAAGTTTAATCGAAGTTTTCGGTTACTAACCGACTGGGCGGCGTAACAACCGCCCTCCCGAAAGGGACTACTATCATAATACAACGAATTTATCGAGGTGTCAATATTGTGTTTAAAAATTTTAAAAAATTAGGTTTTGAAATTATAAAATTCGTAAGCCTTATAGTAGTTATTATTTTAATTGTTTACGGAATCATGCATTATATATTAGGCATTTAAAAAAGTGTAGGTGAAATAATATGAAAGATTATAAATTGAAAGTTATCGAAAAAATGAATGAGCTAAGCAAAGACCATCATTCAATATCTTTGAGAGCAGCGGCAAACCTTGTCGGCATTAAACATTTAAAGACGCAGGAATGTCACGAAATTTTAAACAGTTTTTGTAAAAATAACAACGAATACAAAATCTATCAGCTTTCAGACAATCCTCTTGATTCGTTTTTCTGCTCGGCGTTCGTCAGCGATAACGAAACCCCGCCGGTTGCTATAAAAGTAATGCAATAGTAATGCAATTAAAATAAATTTATAATAAATTTGAGTTTATATAAATTACTAAAATAATTTATAAAACGGCTTATTAATGGGGTTTTAATAAATATAAAGAAATAAAGGAGCAGAATAATTCTGCTCCTTTGGTCGAGGTGACAGGACTTGAACCTGCGGCATCTTGGTCCCAAACCAAGCACTCTACCAAACTGAGCTACACCTCGATAAGCTGACAAATCTACAGCTTAAATATTATATCGCAAAAATATTGCTTTGTCAACTTAAAAATACAATAATTTTATAAAACTAACCTAAGCGGATCATAATAAAGATAATTTTAAATATATTTCTTCGGCAGAATTAAAGTACAATTTACAGTTATATTGTTCAATATCTTCCTTAGTTTTAAATCCCCAGCCGTATAAGGCGGCTGCAAAGTCAATCCCTGCGTTTTGTGCTCCGATTGCGTCGACAGAGCTGTCGCCTATGAAAATTGCATCGGCTCTATCTACATTGGTTGCGTGGCAAGCCTGCAAAATTAAATCGCTTTTATTAAGATTAGTGTTTACATCGGTTGCACAAACTGCGTCAAATAAATCTGATATTCCATGTACCTCAAGCATATCCGATGTAAACATTATATGCTTTTGTGTTGCAATGGCAGTTTTGCAGCCGTTTTCCTTTAACCTTTTCAGAGTGTTCTTAATTCCCGGATAAAGCGAGAACATCTCTTTACCCTTTTGTGAATACAGTTTGCTGTAGTTATTTGCAGCATATTCAATCTCGTCTTCTTTCATATTAAAAAGAATGCGAAATCCATCTTCGAGAGGAATTCCTATAACGCCGTAAAGAGCCTCGTGATCGATTGGCTGATATCCCATGGCAGAAGCAGTTGTATTAAAGCAGTAGAGTATTCCAGGCGATGTATCTGCTATTGTACCGTCAAACCCAAAAATAACTAATTTTTTCATATAATCACCCAAATATATAATCAAATACGCTAAGGTCAATTAATATTTTACCTTATGTCAACATTATACAGTAACCAAGATAATTATACCACCTCGATTAATTAAATACAATAGCTTTTTTCTTGATATATACAGTACAGTAAATCTTTTGAAAATCTGTATAAAAGTAAATTCCAAGCCAATAATATAAGCGGAGGTGCTTCTATGAGCGATTATTATAATAGAAAAAGAGGAAATAAAAAACGCAGCCGCAGAGAAAAAATAGGCTTTTATACAGCGTTTTCAATCTGCCTTATTGCAGTAAGTATGGCGATTTATTCAACATACAATACAATGTCTGTTCCAAGTGATTCTGTACAGGAGCAAACACAGCCGACCACGGTGCAGCAGGTAAATCAGGCAGTAACGGGAGTTGAGGAAACCCTTGTTGAGCCAAAACTTGACAGCACAATTCCGCAGGTGACTGTTGTTTCGGAAACTGAACCCACAGAAGCTGAAACCAAAGCTTCGTCGCAGGACGCACTTGAAACAATGCTTTCCACAGATCTTTCACTGACATATCCGCTGAACACGAATAATATAATCCGTGAATTCAGTAAGGACAGCGTGTATTTTAAAACTCCGAATGTATGGAAACCTCATCTCGGCGTTGATTTTGCAGGTGAGCTTGGAGATGATGTGTGTGCGATGTCAGACGGTGCGGTTACAAAGGTAAGCGAGGAAAGAATGTACGGAAAAACGGTTGAAATATCAGTGGGAAATGCCGTTTGTATTTACAGCGGACTTGGAGAAATAGCAGTAGATGAGGGAGATTCAGTGGAAGCAGGAGACAAAATAGGGGATATAGGTGCTGTTCCTTTTGAAGCCGATGACAAGAGTCATATTCATGTTGCTGTAAAGGTAGACGGAAACTATGCGGATCCGCTTTCATTTATAGGCAACAATAATTGAGGAATATTTATAAGGGTTTAATAATATAATTTATACAACCGCAAGCAAGCCCTCGTATCGTTTTAGGGGCACAAAATAAACGGAGGATACATCTTGTTTCCTCCGTTTTTTGTGTGATTTTTATATCAAATGAAAAATAAAAAATATTATAATTCAAAATTAAAATTCCCATCAACAATTATTTTATCTTTCACTCTCATGCCATTCTTCGTTGCCAAAGATAAAATCATCAAGATCCATAACGATGAATTTCATATCCACACACCTCCTTAATAAACAATACAGTATATTCAGGAAATGGTAATATATGCAGATTATTTTTTGTTAATAATATCAATGTAGCTCAATATAATGTCAACAGCCTGATCTGTTGAGATATTGGTGCTGTTAATACATAGGTCATAGTTATCTGCAAGACCCCATTTTTTACCTGAATAAAAACTATAGTAATTTGCTCTTGCTTTGTCAGCTTTGATAACCGCCTGTTTAGATCTTGCAGGGTCAATATCGTGTCTGTCGACAGCTCTTTTTACTCTGCTGTCAATATCCGCATAAATAAATACCTTCACTAAATTCGTGTGTTCTCTCAACACATAGTCGGCACATCTTCCGACCACTACAAAATTTTCTTTTTCTGCAAGCTCTTTAATAATTTTATGCTGTAAAATATAAAGACGGTCGTTTACGGGCAAATCACCCATTGACGAAAAACCGTTGCCGTAGTTATACAGCCCTACCGACAGGGAATAGAGCAGGCTGTTAGCGGCCTTTTCGTCATACTCCTCAAACACCTCCGGAGCAACCCCGCTTTTTTTAGCGGCAAGCGAAATAAGCTCCTTATCATAGAATGGAATTTCAAGTCTTTTCGCAAGGGCTTCACCGATTTCGTGTCCGCCCGAACCAAATTGCCTTGTTATTGTGATAATTTTATTGCAGCTCATTTCATCAACTCCCAGGTATTTGCTTTGTATAAATCAACTGTATCTGTTTCAAGATAAATCAATTTATTTATACATATATATTATATCATAAATTTTATAAAAATCCACCCTTTTACATAAAGTTTACAAATTTTGTTCATTCTAAATAAATAATCTTATAGCATATTATACAAAAACACAATATAGATGTTAGGCTCAAACTAAGTTTAGTTTATTTTAACGCGGTTATTTAAACAAAAAGAGCCGACATTCTGCCGGCTCTTGCTTAAATTGATTATTATAAAAATTTTGACAGCCAAGCTCTTACGGAGCATAACCGTTTTCATTGCACCAGCTATAATAGTCAAATATTAATTCATAAGTTTGGTGCTTAAATTCATTGTCGATAGTATTCATATATTTTCTCGGACAAATATTAAAGTTCAGGGTTCTTTCGTAAACTATATCTTCGTCAATAAAATCAAGGCCCTCATCTACAAGGAAATGACCGTAATTAGGCAGCTCGTTTATTTGACCTGCTGCATACTTTTGAATCAAAGTAGCTTCGATGACAGACGGATTTTCGTAATTTTCAGCGTTTGCAAGCATCTTCTGAGCACCGGTAAGATTTTCAGTTCCAACAAGATACTTTTGCAGAAGCGTTGCGTCGGCAACATTGACAGCACCGTCACCGTTTATATCGCCTTTCAAGGTGTATGCATTTGTCATTTTGTTGTAAGCACCTAACATTGAATTTAACGCCAAAGTAACTTCGGAATCGGTCGAAGAACCGTATTGATCCAAAACCGTTTCCAGCCTTGATAGCTTGTTTTGAAAATCAGTCCATTCGTCCTCAGAATACCAGTTGTTATAATTTTGCTCTTTGATTGCAAGATCATAAACTGATTCGGCATAATCTTCAAATACACAGGGAGAATACATCAAATCATTTTTCAAATCCTCAAGGGCATTTTTGTAATCAAGCTCGGTAGACTTCGGATCTTGATAAACATCAGTGACGGCGACTAGTACATCAGATGAAAGGTAGTACACAATGGGATTTCCCCATTGTGAAAAAAAACCGTTGCAGCCATCAATTAATAATCCAAGCTTATATTTGTAAGATTCCTCTTCCGCCGCAGAAACATTCATACAAAATACAGAAGACAGTACAGTAATAGATAATATAACCGAAATAATTTTTTTCATATTCTCACCTCGTTATTAAATTATTTATAATTAATGCAAATTTCTATAAGCCTGCATTCTTTCGCCTGTTGCACTGTTATATGGTGTTATAATTAAATTGTAATCGTAACTTGTATTACCTGTACTGATACAGTAATCACCAACTAAATTTTTTTGTAAATTTGTAGCACTTTCTACAGATATTTCATTACAGCGGCAGTTTACAGAAGCAGCATATAGTTGAACGCCGTAAAGAGTTTCACTACCTGAAAGGTATTTTTGAATCAAAGTAACATCAGCAACATTAACAACTCCATTTCCATCGACATCTCCGAGAGCACTATAGGAAAAACACATTTCATTATAGATATCAATAACCTTGTAATAATTTTCATTAATGAGTTTTTCATCAACCAAAATTAATGACGTGTTCAGATTTTCAAGTCCCATTGTAAATTTCTGCCACAATTCATTACTATATATTCCATTGTCATTAGACTCTTCAAGGCAAAGGGTATATGTCTCCTGTGCCCATTTAGGGTCAATATACATATTATCCAAAGCGTATAATAAGTCGTCAGCTTTGTTCTGCATTTCTTCATCGGTAGCATCTTCAGAGTAAAAAGCTTCATAAGCGGCATTATAGGCTTCATTAAGTCTGATATTTGAATTTTGGCTGGTGGTAAAAGGCTTACCTAATACACTTATGTATGCATGATACGAGTCAAGTGCATTGGATAAATTTTGTTTTGCATTTGAAACAACGGCAGAAACAGTCGAAGAACCTAATGCAATAATTAACAATAATGAAAGTACATTTGTAATTAAAGATTTTTGCATTTTAAATTTTGTTTTCATAGTAATCCTCTTTTCTTATATTTTAGTGAGATTTTAATGGACATAGTTATTGGGGGCTTGTTTAACGGTTAACTATTATAGCAATTTTATAATAAAAATGACTTTTATTAACAGTAATTTTATATATAAAATAATTAGATTGTCACTTGCTGTTTTATTTACATTATATTTGTTATTACAAAATAATTGTACCACGATATGACATGATTGTAAATATTAACCAACAAATAATAGTTAACAAAAATAAAACAAGTAAATTATTTATTTTAACTAAAATAAAAGCCGCCGTAAAACAAAACTTGCTTTATTCGGCGGCATTATTGTACAATTTAAGTTCATTTAAAAACAGGCATATATTGTTTTTGATTAAGTGCATATTCGGTACAAATTGGTATTTTTTCAAAATCTGCTACAAGCGAGTTTGGTTTTTTAATACAGTCGTCCTGCTCCATCGGGACAAAATAGATGTTTTTTGTATTCATAAGTCTGCCGATATTTTGTGCCGAAGCACCGAGTGCATCGTTTGTAGCGACGCAGAGCAGTACCGGTCTTAGTGTTCTCAAATGTGATTTAGCCGCCATTGTAACCGATGTGTCGGTTACTCCGAGCGACAGCTTTGCGAGAGTGTTGCCTGTGCAGGGAGCTATAACTAAAAGGTCGCACATTTTTTTAGGGCCTATCGGCTCTGTCTGTACAACGGTGTGCAATACCTGTTGACCTGTAATAGCTTCGGCTTTTTTTACCATTTCCTCTGCTTTTCCGAATCTGGTATCTGTCGAATAGGCGTTTTGGGACATAATGGGAATGACTTTGTAGCCCGATTCAACTAACCTTTCCATCTGTAAAAAAGCTTTTGAAAAGGTGCAAAAGGAACCGCACATTGCAAATCCTATGGTTGCCTTTGTCACCTGTAAACCTCCTCTATAATATTAAATATTGTTGTTTTAATTATTTCTCCTGCTGTTTTCGGTGCACATTTTCCGGGAAGCGACAATGCTCTGACTGCGTCAAGCTTAAAGGTGTGTGCCGCTTCAAAATCGACGCCTCCCGGTGCCGACGCAAGGTCAATTATGAGCGTGTTTCTGTCGGTGTTCATAAGCAGGTCTTTGTCAAAAATCATAACGGGAACGGTATTAAAGATAATATCGTAACCTCTTACACTTTTGAGTGTGCGTGTGTCCGTTTGTTTATATCCGAGAGCGGACGCAAATGCAAGGTCGCTTTCCTTTCGTGCAGATACGGTGACCTTTGCACCGAGTGCGTCAAGGCTTTTTGACAGGATTTTACCTATCCTGCCAAACCCCACAACAAGACATTTGCTTCCTGCAATAGTTCCCTCAAAGCTATTCATGGCACATTCAATAGCACCTTCGGCAGTGGGGAGTGCGTTTAATATCGCAAATTCTTCCTTCGCCGCATAATCAAAAATGCAGGCTGTTTTCAACTCCGGATATGCCTTAATAAATTTTTCACGCATAGAAACAAATACAGGCTTTTTCTTCAGTTCGTTTATCTCTTCTTCAGTTAATATTACATTCCTTTCCGAAAACGGAGTATTAATACTGCGGTCGGCTCTGACAGATGGGACAGGGAAAATTACAGCGTCGCTTTCAAAAATTGCAGTGCGAACATCTTCAAGCGTAAGTGCTCCGATGCTTGTAAGCTTGTCAAATCCACCCAAAATAACATCGTAACAGCTGTCTGAAACGGATTTAGCCAAAAACAGCTGCCTTTTATCACCGCCGACTATACCGAACGCTTTTATATCGCTTTTTTTCATAATAACACCCAATAATCAGTTTTTGCGGCATTATATCACCGCTTAGCTTTTTATATCAATATAATATGCGTCGGCGTTTTAAGCGTGAATTATATATTTTAGATACTTATTTTTAATTAAAAAAATATATACAGCAAAAATCCCGTAAAGTAAAAATCCCGACGCTGTGTCAAATTATCGCTCAGCATCGGGATATAAGGTGTTATGATTTTTTATAATTATTGCTCGGGTATGACAGCAAAGAAAACCAAGTCTTCGCCGCTGTCGTTTATAAGGCTGTGAGAATGTCCTTTCGGGCAGTAGTGACACATACCTTGCTCTGCTGATTCATATACTCCGTCACACAACACTTTGCCCTTCCCGCTTATAATATAAATAATTTCACTGTTTGTTTCATGTGTATGCATACCGATTGTTGCACCGCTTTCAAGCACGCCGTGCAAAATTTTGTTTGAATTATCCGAAAAAATTTTTGCACAAAGTGCTTTTTCTCCGCCTTTAAAATTAGGGATAATATCTGCTTTTTGTTTGTTGAAATCAATAATCATTTTATAATCCTCCTAAAGCGTAATGTAGTATGGGCATATATCCTCATAGCTTCCGCCTTTCATAAGAAAGCCCTGCTTAATCGTTCCGAGCTGAATAAATCCGAGCTTTTCGTACAGCTTGCGGGCAGCCGTATTTGTTTTTACAACGGCGTTAAACTGCAAAATCTTAAATCCGTGAAGTTTTGCCTGAACAAGGCAGTCTTTTACAAGCATTTCGCCGATTCCTCTGCCTCTGAATTTGCTGCTTACGGCCTAGCTTGCGTTAGCTATGTGCGAACATCTGCCCACATTGTTTGGGTGCAGAATGTACAGTCCCGTAATTTCATTGCTTTCTGTATTTTCGGCAACACCGCAGTATGTTTGAGAGCCGAAAAAGGTTTCTCCGTTTATTTCATCAAGCAGCTCGGTCTGCGGAAAAGCATTGCCCTGCGTTACTATACCGTTCCATATTTTGTTCATAGCAGCAATATCTTCGCTGCCGTATGATCTTATTGTTATGCTCATTATACATTCTCCTTTACGATTATTTTATCACTATGAAATTGTTATTTCAACAAGTAATTTTGCTGTGCCGAAAATAAATAGCAGACGCATTTTACGGCGGATTTTGCATTATTAAACCGCTTGAATAATAAAATATTTAATCTATAATAATATAAACGACTAAGGATGAATTACGGAGGATAAAATGTCAGGTAAACGCAAATATACACTCGGCGAAGAAATTTTTAACTCAGTGTCACACGGAATCGGTGCGGGCCTTTCGGTCGCAGGTACGGTGGTTTTGATAGTAGTATCAGCCTTTAATACAAACGCTTGGGGAGTGGTGAGTTCCTGCATATACGGGGCGTCGCTCATTATATTGTACACGATGTCAACACTCTATCATTCGATTACAAATAATAAGGCAAAATCATTTTTCAGAATAATGGATCATAACACCATATTTCTGCTTATAGCGGGAACATACACCCCCATAACGCTTTACTATCTCAACGGAACCGTCGGCTGGATACTGTTTTCGGTAGTTTGGGCTGCCGCCGTGTTGGGCATTGTTATGAATTCAATTAATCTTGAAAAATCGAGGATACCGTCCGTTGTGTGTTATGTTGCAATGGGCTGGGTTATAATTTTTGCGATTAAACCGCTTATGAGTTCAATGCCTGCAATTTCGCTGTTTTTCCTTGTTACGGGCGGCGTTTTTTACACACTCGGAATAATTTTTTATGCAATCAAGAGGGTTAAATATTTTCATTCCGTATGGCATCTGTTTACTATTGCGGGAAGTGTTTTTCACTATTTTGCTATTCTGTTAGGCTTCTTAAAGCTGTGAATATTCATTTATTTAAAATTAACCGTAGTACTTATGATAATTTCAAAATAAAATATTTTTTTATAAAAGTCCTTGATTTTGTCAGTTTATTGTTCTACAATTAGTATTGTATATTTGAAGGAAAAGGAAGAATATTATGCTGACACTCGATAAGATATATCATGCATCATATGTTTTAAAGGATGTAATAAGACCTACTCCGCTCGTAAAAACCGAGTCTATCAGTGATAACTGTGAAATTTATCTTAAACCCGAAAACCTGCAAACAACAGGTTCGTTCAAAATAAGAGGTTCAGGCTATAAGATTTCTCAGCTCACCGACGAAGAGAAAGAAAGAGGAGTAATAGCTTGCTCGGCAGGCAACCACGCCCAGGGCGTTGCACTTGCCGCTACAAAATACGGAATTAAGTCCCTCATCTGTCTGCCTGACGGAGCACCCATTTCTAAAGTGGAGGCTACAAAGGGTTACGGTGCAGAGGTTTGCATGGTGCCGGGCGTTTACGATGACGCATATAACGAGGCATTAAGACTCAGAGATGAAAAAAATTACACATTTATTCATCCTTTTGACGATGAGAATGTAATAGCAGGACAGGGAACTATAGGACTTGAAATATTGAGCGAAATGCCCGATGTTGACGCAGTAGTTACCTCAATCGGAGGCGGCGGACTGATTTCGGGCGTTGCCTGTGCAATCAAGAGCCTTAATCCGAATATAAAGGTTTACGGCGTTCAGGCTGAGGGTGCACCCTCGATGTATGAGTCAATTAAGCAGGGTAAGATTATAAAGCTCGATTCCGTATCGACCGTAGCCGACGGTATCCAAGTAAAAGAGCCGGGCGAGCATACCTTTGAATATGTAAAAAAGTATGTTGATGAAATAGTTACGGTAAACGACGATGAAATTTCATCTGCTATCCTAAAGCTTATCGAAACGCAAAAAATGATAGCAGAGGGTGCAGGTGCAGCCGCTCTTGCAGCCGTTATGTTTAACAAATTGCCTGTTAAGGGCAAAAAGGTTGTTTGCATTATTTCGGGCGGTAATATTGATGTAACAATTCTTTCAAGAGTAATTAAGAGAGGATTGCTGATGACCGGCAGACAGCAGACAGTGTGCATTGAGCTTCAGGATAAGCCGGGACAGCTTTTGGCTGTGTCAAAGATTATTGCCGATCTCGGAGCGAATGTTATTTCAATTCACCATGAAAGAGCAAGCGAGGGAACCGATATTAACGGATGTTATTTGAGAATTGTGCTTGAAACAAGAAACTTTGAGCATGTTAAGCAAATAACCGAGGCACTCACAAAAAACGGATTTAAGCTTGTATAATAACGGAGGTAATATTTATGGAAAAGCTTTACACAAAAAACGCACCGGATGCAATAGGTCCGTACTCACAGGCAGTAAAAACAGGAGGATTAATATTTACTTCTGGTCAGATCGCAATTAACCCTGCAAGCGGAAATGTCGAAGCTGATACGATAGAAGCTCAGACGGAGCAGGTTTGTACAAACCTTAAAAATGTTTTGGAGGCAGCGGGAAGTTCGCTTGATAAGGCTGTTAAAACTGTATGCTTCCTCAAAAATATGGAGGACTTTGCAGCGTTTAACGAGGTGTACGGCAAATATTTCACGGAAAAGCCTGCCCGCTCATGCGTTGCAGTAAAGCAGCTTCCGAAGGATGTGCTTGTAGAGGTAGAGGTTATAGCGGAAGCTTAACAGTTTAATAAAAATTGTTCTGTTCAGTGTTTTAGGCGGATATGGTTTTGACCGTATCCGCTTGCTTTTTGGCTATTTGCCAATAGTCGGAGTAAAGCTGGAATTTAATGAAAAAAATCAGTTTGATAAAATAAAAGCTGTACTTTGACTGTATGCGGTTAGATCTGTAATAAAATTATTTTTCTGTAAAAGTTTACAGAACTTAAATAGTTGCGTTTGCCTTTTCATTGCTTTAACTGCTTTATTAAAGATGTTGTGTAAGGTTTATAGGAATGAAAAAAGCCGATCGGTTTTTCTGCCAATCGGCTATGCAGAGCAATGCTTATTTTGTTATAGTCATTTTACTGACAAATTTTTTCAAACTTAAATTATTGATGTATGGAATAAGTATTCTTTGTTCGTTTTCTTATAAGGATAAAACTAATAACTGAAATTATACAGAATACAATACAAAAAACTACAGTATGAAATATTTCGGTCGGATAAGGTGCAACCCAGCCCTGTTTGAAAATAAGTACTGAAATATATCCGGTTAACATAGAAGTTGGCATAAATGTGATTCCGATTATGTTAAGCCAGTTAACATAAAAATGAGCTTTTTGAGATGATAATAACTTACCTATAAAATATCCGGCAATTCCAACTGCTTGAATAATCATTGATCCCCAAATAACCTCCATTGTTTGTTCTTCGTACCAGCCGGCAAAAGCACAAAATAATCCTATTGCAACAAAAGCTGTCGATGCAATATAAAGTACCTTGCTTGCAAGTTCTTTGGTTTTTTGTTCTTTATCTTTTACCGGTTCAATTCCTTTTAGAATATAGTCTGTTGTTACTTCAAAAAAGTCGCTCATTAAAATTATTTTTTCTAAGTCCGGCGTGCTTTGGTTGCTTTCCCATTTTGAAACAGCTTGCCGTGAAACGCCTATTTTGTTTGCAAATTCTTCTTGAGATATTCCTTTTGCTTTTCTTAAACACTGTATTCTGTCTGACATATTCATTGTCAACACTCCTTTCTTGATATAATTTTAGCAATGTTTTCGGTTGCATAGCCACCATTTATGAATGGAAATATGTCAACCGTCGGTTGCAATTATGTTTTTAGTACAAAACAAATAAAAACTTTTGATAATACCTTTATCACATTACGATATCAATTAATCCTCAGCTTGTTTCTCAGTTTTGCAAAATTTTGAAGCAAAAGACTATTCCGCCTCTATCTGGATAGACATGAAATATATGGTGATTAATTATAAAAAGTTGAAAATTATCTTAAATATGCAACCAAACGGCATAAAATATTTTTCTTAAAAACAACTTACTTTTTTATTTCAGTTTCAATAATTCTCCATTGTTCATCAAATAATTCACAAAACATTTCTTTTCCGTTTATAGCTGTTTGTTATTTGCTTGACTTTTCTTTAAAAAAGAAAACGCCGAAAACCTTGCGAAATCAATGTTTTCAGCGAATTTTTTGGCGTTCCCGAGGTGATTCGAACACCCGACCTACCGCTTAGGAGAACAGTTTATACATTTTCCCCTGATATGGCTTGGTCCATCACGACGCCGCAAACCCGCGTAATTACTGGATTTCTAAGCGAACATGATGTTTTTTCGCCTCTCGTATTCCTGCTAATTTTCTTTGAGAATTCGTACTCCGATTAGCAAGAAATTAGCAAGATAAGGGGGTAAGTAGTTCGGTCAAGTATGCATCTACAGTTTTGTAGTATAGCATGAATTGCTCCCAAATTCAATAAATTAAAATCACAAAAGTAGCGGCACAGATTCATTATAGAGTCTGTGCCGCTTTTCTATTTTCAAGGAGGAAATCATGTCAGAATATCAATTAGAACTAAAACAAATTGTGGACTACCCACGATGCCGGATTTATCGGCAATTCATCAAAATGCTGATGCAGGACGAAAATATCCGCACCGGTGGCAGCTCAGGGCTTTACTACTTTACGGTTCTGTGCAGCTATGCAAACTTCCGCACATCATATAAACGGGTGGATGGGATCAGTTATACGATTTATCCCGGCGAATGGATTTGCCGTGTGAGTGAACTGACAGAATGGTTCCGAACCAGATTTCAGCACCAGGCTATCAGCATACTCAAAGATCTGCAGGACAGGCACCTTATTACCTATTCTATGCTTGGTCGCGGCAATCTGATTAAATTCAAAATCAAAGGATGGTGTAAACATAACAGAATTTTAGATTACAATGCGCCTTGTCAGAAAGACACCGGTTTTTTCTTTTTGCCGGTTTCCGCAGCAAATGAACTGGTTGGATCAGGACGGTGTTCAGAAATAGACGCTATGCTGGACCTATGGGTAAATACCATATATAACGACACACAAGTGCAAGGCTCGGAGTTGGGTCCTGTGGTCTATATGCGTAACGGCACCGGCAATCCACTTATAGGATATGCAGAACTGGCGGAGCGCTGGGGAATATCCAAAGCGACCGCCGGGCGTTATCTTCATAAAATGCAGGAGCTTGGATACCTGTCTATGGTTGCCTTCCCCGGTACACACGGTACCGCAATCTATCTCAAACAATATCTTTCTACAATGTTCCAGATATCTGATGTCCTGATCGACAAGGACGAGGTGGCGATGTCACTCAATCTCAACATTCATATTGACGACACGCCGGAAGAAAACAGCGTATCAGAAACGGAAGCCGGCGTTTCAAAATCGCACACGGAAATTATTCTGCAGAAGGTGTCAAAAATCCTTGCTGCGCAGGGCTTCCCGTGCTTTTCATGCCCGAGTATGCAATATAAGTTATTACCTTTATCCGACGATTGCAGGAAAGCAGTTATCAATACTTGTAATCTTAGAGATAACAAGGAGTATCGATATCTGTTTGTTGTGTCGTGTATAAATTCAACGGAGCTTTTCCGGTTTGAAATCCGGCTGGTTCCGGTCACTCTGAAGGAGGTGCATCAAAGTGAAAAAACAAAAGGAACAACTGCCTGAAAGCCCTAAATTTCATGATACCTGGCTTCTCCTGCGCAAATACAGGGATGTTGTGTGGGGACTGGAATTATCGGTTCAGCAGGTTAAACGGCGTTTTCAAATGGAATTCGGAAGCAATATAGAAGACTTTTTGGAATCGATTTATATTGCCGGCGTGGATTTTTCCGATAACGGGATCCAGGAACAGGCGCGAAGCATTGAAAAAAGCTATCAAATGCTGAAACTGCTGGAAAATTCGGTAAATATCATGCGAAATAAGCATAAAAACGGTGAGATGTACTACTGGCTGCTTTACTACAGCTACCTTTCTCCGCAACAGTACAGAAGTGTTGATGAAATAATTGAAATGCTGAAACCGCATATTTTGGATATCAGCCAGCGTACTTTTTTCCGCAGACGAAGAAACGCCATTGAAGCTCTCTCTTCAATCTTGTGGGGCTATACTTCTCAGGACAGCCTGCATCTTTTAGAGCAATTTTTCCCTGAAAACTGAAACTGGCAGTATATCGTCGCAAAGTGACAGTACATTGGCAGGGTTTTGCGATTGCAGCGCAAATCCGCATATGCTATAATGAGTATGCTCAAAACTGTATCAAGTGCCGACAAACACCATTTTTTTGATGGTGTTTTTTTGTTGCTCAAAATCGGCACAAACCCGCAAGCCGCCTCATTTATCAGAGACGGCTTAGTCTTTAATTTCAAGACTAACTATTAAAAGTCAAGTCAAAAAACAAAAAATGTCGTGAATTGAAA
>DXYF01000021.1 GCA_019415945.1 Clostridiales bacterium | reverse complement strand
CACATCCGACAGAAGAAAAAAACCGTACGGAAGCTTTATAAAAAACAAAGCTATTAGATTTCTGACCCCGTATTTTATGCTGTCTGCTGTAGCGATTGTACCGAAGATACTTTTGTCTGCATATGTAAGTGATGATGTTTCATTTAGTTGGTATTATGTTTTTGAAACAATATTTAATCCCAGACTGAATGTTTGGGGACATTTTTGGTTTTTGCCAACCCTGCTTATAATTTATATGGCTTCTTATGCAATTTTAAAATGCTGCAACAGTAAATGTTTGTTTTCATTGCTCACAGCATTAACTTTTGTTCTTGCCGTGTTTCCGATAAATACGGATTGGCTGGCGGTCAAGGATATCTGCAAAGAGCTTGTGTATTTTTGTATCGGCATAGCATCCTGCAATATTATTATACAAAAAAAGGACAGGATTTTTAAATTGCCCATAGCATTTGCGGCAACGGCATTTGCAGTGTTTTTTTACATATTTATTTGTCTGAATAATTTCTATTCTTTTGAGCTTAACAGAAATATAACAACGGTAGTTATAGCACTTCCGATGATTTATACGGTGTTGTTTGTTTCTGTTTCGCTTGAAAAGAGCGGCTGTAAATTGCTTGATTATCTTGACGGGAAAACTTTTTCGATTTATATAATGTCATGGCCGTGCCAAGCGGCAACAGAGGTTGTTTTAAACAGGTTAATGCATTTGCATTGGTATATAACACTGCCTTCGATGTTTATAGTGGGATTAACAGTGCCCTTGTTGTTTTTATATATTTACGGAAAGCTTAAACATCATCCGAAATTTATAAATCTTGTATTTGGTGTAGGTAGTTAAAAAGGTTTTAGGAGGAATAAAAATGACGAGCAAAGAGCTTGCGTGGCTTATCAGACGCCACGGAGTAGAAATGACTTATTTATCGGGAGGAAGCCACATAGGTGCAATACTTTCTGTTGCAGATATTATGGGTGTGCTTTATACCGATATACTGAAATTTGACAGTAAAAATCCCGACTGGGACGGCAGAGACCGCTTTATTTTGAGCAAGGGTCACGCAGGGGCTTCTGTTTATGCCGCAATAGCCGAAAACGGCTTTTTCCCGGTTGAGGAGCTTAAAACTCACTATGCGAACGGAAGCAGATTATCGGGTCATGTATCCCATCACCTGCCCGGAATTGATTTTTCTACGGGTTCACTGGGACATGGTCTTCCTGTTGCGGCCGGCAGGGCACTTGCGGCTAAACAGGACGGTAAATCGTTCCGTTCTTTTGTCGTTATGGGCGACGGAGAATGTAACGAGGGTTCCGTGTGGGAAGCGGCTGAATTTGCAAACCATTTTAAACTTGACAATCTTGTTGCCATTGTTGACCACAATCATATGCAGAGTCTTGACTACTGCAATAACACGCTTGAGGTGGATATGGCAAAGCGTTGGAGGGGATTTGGCTGGAATGTCATTGAGGTTGACGGACACGATCATGAACAGCTTAGAAACGCTTTAAAGGATACCTCAAATCCAGAGCATAAGCCGACGGTTGTAATTGCTCATACCGTAAAGGGCAAGGGCATTTCGTTTATGGAAATGGATATACTTTGGCATTACAGATTTCCGCACGAGGGATGGGAGTACAACTGTGCCGTAAATGAGCTGCACAAAACAAAGCCGGAGGGCGTTTGCGACCCCTATACGCCGAACGGCTGTCCCGAAACAAAAGCTGAGCCGGATAATTGCAGACATACGGTTTGTGAAACATATCATCCTACATATTACACAAGGGAGGTTGAAGAAAGATGAGAGATACTGTAATCAAAACTTTAATCGAGCTTGGAAAGCAGGATAAAAATATTGAGCTTATTACGGGAGATCTCGGCTTTGGGGTGCTGAAGAGCTTTTGGGAAACTTTGCCCGATCAGTTTGTAAACGCAGGCATCGCGGAGCAGAATATGACGGGCGTTGCGGCAGGTATGGCACTTGAGGGCAAAAAGGTATTTACATATTCAATAGGAAACTTCCCGACGCTTCGCTGTCTTGAACAGATTAGAAACGACTGTGCGTATCACAACGCAAATGTCAACATAATCTGCGTCGGTGGCGGTTATGTTTACGGCTCGCTTGGTATGAGCCATCATGCAACCGAGGATATTGCAATTTTACGGGCACTGCCCGATGTTACGGTTATTTGCCCCGGCGACCCTGTTGAAGCGGCACTTGCAGTTAAAAAGATTGCGAATACGCAGGGCACTTGCTATCTTCGTCTTGGAAGAGGCGGAGAAAAGAATGTGAATACCGTAATTAAGGAATTTGAAATCGGCAAGGCTTACAAGCTCAGAGACGCAAAGGACCTACCCAAAAAGGCCGCAATTTTCTCAACGGGAGCAATTCTTGAAGAAACATCAAAAGCGTGCGATATGCTTGAAGAGCAGGGAATTGCCGTAGAGCAGTACAGCTTCCCGACAGTAAAACCTATTGACAGCGATGTAATAAAGGACTGTGCAGAAAGATTTGATCATATTTTCACGGTTGAAGAACACAATGTTGTGGGCGGATTCGGTTCGGCTGTCGCAGAGGTGCTTGCTGAATTTGGCGGCAAGGCAAAACTGCACAGAATAGGCATAAATGATTTTTACTGCATTGAGGTAGGTTCTCAGGCTTATCTCAGAGAGCAGGTAGGAATCAATGCAGACGGTATTGTGAGGAAGGTAAAGGGAGTTTTCGGTGAGTAAGAAAATTTGCTTTGTGGTAACGGTTGCTTTGGCAGCAAAAAATTTTTTGCAATGGTCTTTTGAGGATATGCACAATGCAGGGTATGACATTTCCTTAATCTGCGATATGGACGAGGAATACATAAAGTCACTTCCGAAGTTTGTGCATACATATCCTATGGCTATGGAACGCGGCGTTGATGTACGCGGTATGCAAAGAGCCATAAAACAGATGACCGAAATATTTAAGAGAGAAAAATTTGATATTGTTCAGTATTCAACTCCAAATGCTTCTTTGTATGCGTCGATAGCCGCAAAAAAAGCTAAAATTCCCGTAAGGCTTTATTGCCAGTGGGGAATGGTTTACCTCGGTTTTAGCGGAATAAAAAAATCAATTTTCAAATTTATTGAAAAATACACCTGCAAAAATTCCACCGATGTTCAGCCCGACAGCAAGGGCAACCTTGATTTTTGCAGAGAAAACGGATTTTATTCCGAGAAAAAAAGCCGAATTGTCTGGAACGGCTGTGCAAACGGCTTAAATGTAAGCAAGTTTGACCTTTCAAAAAAGGACGGGTACAGAGAAGAAATCAGAAAAAAGTATGGATTTTCCGACAGTGATATTGTTCTGGGCTTTTTGGGCAGAATCGGCAGAGATAAGGGCTTTAACGAGTTAATGCTTGCTTTTAAACAGCTCAAGGAGAAATATCCTTTTGTTAAGCTTTTGTATGTCGGTTACAACGAAAAGCCCGATACGGTGGATCAGGATTTGCTCAGGTATTTTGACGACTGCGAGGATATAATTTCCACAAACGGTTGGGTTGACGATCCGCAGAGATACCTTTCGGCAATGGATATATTTATGTTCCCAAGCTATCGGGAGGGCTTCGGCAATGTTGTTATAGAAGCTGAGGCGATGGCTGTTCCTGTTGTCGTTTCGGATATTCCGGGGCCGCAAAACGGTATGGTTGACGGCGTTACGGGCTTTAAGGTTCCTGCAAGAGAGGTTTTGCCGCTTGTGGAGAAAACCTCCGTTTTGATTGAGGACGATGCGTTAAGAGAGCAGTTTGGCAAAGCGGGAGCGAAATTTGTCGTTGATAATTTTGACAGCAGGGTGCTGATAAAAAAGATAATAGAAAACAGAGATTGGCTAATAAAACGCAGCAGGGGTGAGTGTGATGAATAAAACTCCTTTGGTGTCGGTGCTTATGGCAATTTATAATTGCGAGGGCACGCTTGAAGAGGCAGTTGACTGTATCATAAATCAGACCTATGTAAACTGGGAGCTGATAATGATTGACGACTGCTCATCGGACGGCACCTATCAAAAGGCTTGTGATATTGCAAAAAAGGACAGCCGTATTAGGGTGTACAAAAACGAGAAAAATCTTACTCTTGCCCCCACTCTTAACAGATGTATTGAAAAGGCAAACGGAGAGTACACGGCAAGAATGGACGGCGACGATGTCTGTGACCTTACAAGGTTTGAAAAAGAGGTTGCCGTTTTAAACGAGCATCCCGAATTTGCTGTTGTAAGTTGTCTTATGAATATGTATGACGACGGCGGAATATATGCAAAGGTTGGATTTCCCGAATATCCGCAGAAGACTGATTTTGCAAACAACAGCCCCATTTGCCATGCAGGCTGTATGATGAGAAAAAGCGTTTTAAACGAGCTTGGCGGATACAGCAATTCGCCGAAGGTTGAGCGAATAGAAGATTATGATCTGTGGATAAGACTGTATGAGGCAGGCTATAAGGCGTATAACATACAGGAATATCTTTATGATATGCGTAACGACAGAAACGCAATTAAGAGAAAAAAGTATAAATTCAGAATCACTGAATACCGCCTTAAAAAGGATATGTGTAAGAAATTTAAGCTTCCTTTCAAGTATAGAATTCACTCATATAAGCCTCTTATATTGGGGCTTGTTCCGTCGGCGGTGTATAAAATGCTTCAGACAAAAAGATATAAAGGATAGTAAGATGCAAAAAGTATTATTTTTTATTCCTACGCTTGCACACGGCGGGGCGGAAAAGGTGCTTGTAAATCTTGTAAATAATATGGATAAGAGCAAGTTTGACATTACCGTTATGACGCTGTTTGGCGGGGGGGTAAACGAGCAGTTTTTAAACAAAGATATAAAATACATATATTGTTTTAGAAAAACATTTAGGGCAAACAGCCAGATTTTTAAGTTGTTTTCTGCAAAACAACTCTACAAAAAGTTTATAAAAGACCATTATGATGTTATAGTGTCCTATCTTGAGGGGCCTACGGCAAGAATAGTAAGCGGCTGTAATGATAAGGATACAAAGCTTGTGAGCTGGATACATATTGAACAGCATACACGAAAAACAGCATCATATGCTTTTAGAAGCTATAAAGAGGCAAAACTTTGCTATGGAAAATATGATAAAATAGTCTGTGTTTCAGAATTTGTAAAGAGAGATTTTTTGAGTATTTTCGATAATATTAAAGATATAGACGTTTTATATAATACCAATGAAACAAGTCAAATTCTGGAAAAGTCAAATGAACCAATTGCTGAAAATATATTTAATAGTGATGAAATTAATATTTGTGTAGTCGGCAAGGTGTCAGTGCGAAAAGGCTGCGACAGGATAGTAAGGATTCAGAAAAAACTAATTGATGACGGTATAAAATCACATATTTATTTTTTGGGAGTCGGACCTGACGAGAAAGAGGTTAAGAATTTTGTGAAAGAAAACAACTTGGAAAAAAGTGTTACTTTGTTAGGATATCAAACAAATCCGTATAAGTATGTAAAAAAATCCGACTTGTTTATTTGTGCGTCATTATCAGAAGGTTTCAGCACTGCTGCGACGGAAGCTTTGATTGTCGGAACTCCTGTTGTGACGGTGGATGTATCAGGGATGAAAGAAATGCTGGGAGAAAACGACGAATACGGAATTGTGACGGAAAACAGTGAGGACGCACTGTATGAGGGTATTAAAAAAATGCTTACAACGCCCGATATGCTCAGTGATTACTCAAAGAGAGCGAAAGATGGAGGCAAGGCGTTCAGCACGAAAAAAACCACAAAGGCAGTCGAAGAAATGTTGATGGAGTTATGATTTATGAAACACGGTTTTTACTTCAGATTTTATAAGATTTTGCATAATGAGGTGCTTTGCTGTCTGCTCTCAAGCTTTGTGTATTTTTTATACTGCTGCAAATTTTATTTTACTAAGATTTTCAGCAAAAAAAAAGCGGCAGAGCTTACATATGACGAGGCGTTAAAGACAGTAAACGAGGCTTATCCCATGCCTGTCTGCAAGCCGGAGTACAACAACCCCGAAAGGGACGAAAACATAGATTTATCCGTTGTTATACCTGTTTATAATTATGCGGAAATACTTGAAGACAACATAAAATCTATACTAAATCAAAAAACCTCATACAATTACGAGGTTATTTTCGTTGACGACGGCTCAACGGACGGAGCAAGAGATATACTGAAAAAATACGAAAACCACCCCAAGGTTAAATTGATTTTTAAGGAGAACGGCGGCATAGGGTCTGCCAGAAACACGGGTATTGACGCTTCTTCGGGCAGATACCTTATGTTTGTAGACTGTGACGATACCGTTCACGACGACATAGTCGAAACCTTGATGAGTGAAGCCTATAAAAATGACTGCGATATGGTGATGGCGGGTCACAATCTTGTAAAAGAAAAAAACGGACAGGTAATAAGCATTATTCCGAATGTGTATCCGCAGAAAAATCTTATCGGGTACAAAAACGGCGACGAGATTATGAACTTTGCGGGATTGCCGTGGGCAAAGGTTTATAAGAGGGAATTGTGGGACGATGTGAGATTTTTCCCGGGATATTGGTACGAGGACACAATAATTCAGTTTTTGATATTCCCTAAATGCAAAAAATTTTCTTATATTCCCAAAATTGTTTATGAATACAAATGGTACGAAAAGAATTTTTCGCATATACAGGGCAACTCTGCCAATATTCGTACTATTGAAAGATATTGGCTGTTAGTAGAAATTATAAATCGTTACAAGGAAAATTCAAAGGTTGATTTGTCGAATGACAAGGTGTTTTACACTTTATTGCTTAGACATATCAGCACATATTATTACTCGCTGATTAAAGATTTTGATCAAAAATTGGTAGAGGCTTTGTTTGTGTGTGCAAGACAGTTGTTTTTTGAATATAAACCAAAAGATAAGGTGAAACTTCCGTATGTTTTAAGACAGACAGAAAAAGCTTTTGACAAAAACGATATGGAACTTTGGAAACTGTCGAGTTTGTATCAGTAAAGAGGTGATATATAATGAATGGTTTAATTTCTCTTGTTTCAGTTTATAACAATGATGAATTACTAAATGAAATGATTGTATCTTTAAGTAAGCAAAAAGATATTGAAGTTGAACGAATATTTTTAGACAACAAAAACGGAAAATTTTCATCAGCCGCAAAAGCGTTAAATTACGGTATAGACCATTCCACAGGCGAAGTACTTGTGTTTTTACATCAGGATATAGAATTTTTAGATTCATATGTTTTAAAAAATATATATGATTTTGTTATTGATAATAAAGATAAAATTGTCGGTGCTGCAGGTGTGAAAAGTAAAGAAACAGACAAAACATCGCAGGTTTTTTCAGCAATGTGCGAAGGTGAAGGAAAAAGCAGATATACTACGCTTAATGTTCCTACAAGGGCTTTTGTTTTAGACGAATGTTTAATAGCTTGTCACAGAGATTGCTTTAAAAAAATACGATTTGATGAAGAACTATGTGACGGTTGGCATTTGTACGGAGCGGATTTGTGTTTACAGGCTATTAATTTTGCGGGATTTTCTGTATATGTTTTGCCAATGAATATTTATCATAAATCACATGGAAATGCGGATAAGTCTTATTTTAAAACTCAAAACAAGTTGGCAAAGAAGTATAGAAATTATTATAAGATAATTAATACTACTAATAGTTATGTGTTTACAAACGGTATAAAAAGATTATTGCAAAATTTATACAGAAAGGTAAAATATAATCAGTAATGAATCAACAAAAGCTTATTTCGATTGTTATTCCTGCGTATAACGCACAAAATACCATAAAAAGGTGTGTTGACAGCGTAAGAAAGCAAACTTATACTAATATTGAGATACTCGTTGTAAACGACGGATCGACCGATGGTACAGAAGAAATTGTAAAAAAAATCAGTAATGAAGACAGCCGAGTAAAATTAATTTCTATTTCAAACGGCGGCGTATCTCATGCACGAAATACAGGTATTGACAAAGCAAGGGGAGATTATATAGCTTTTCTGGATTCGGACGACACGCTTGAACCTGAAATGTACAGTTTCCTTTTGTCGCTTGTCACTAAGTACAATGTAAAGATTGTTCATTGCAGTTATGCCAATGTTGACGAGAGCGGCAACAGGTCTGTTGTGGGCGACACGGGGAAAATTTTGGTGCAAAACCGTGACGAGGCACTTGAGTGTTTGCTTTTGGGAAAGTATTTTACGGGCGGACTTTGGAATAAGCTTTATTCGTCATATTTGTTTAAAAATGTTAGGCTTGATGAAAACATAAAATTTAACGAAGATGTTTTATTTAATGTGGAGTTGTTTTTGCAGACAGACAAAAGCGTATATTCCGACAGGGCACTGTACAACTATTACGCGAATCCGCAAAGTGCCACACATTCGGCAAGCGGTTATCTGAGCAGCGAGCAAATTGTATATGCTTCCGAGAAAATGTATGAGCTTTGCAGGGGTGAAGCTTTTGAAGAAGCGGCATACAGCCGTATGGTATTAAATTATTTGCTGCTTTATTCGGCTTATGTTTTTTCGGGGCTTAACAGAAAAGATTCAAGAATATTACAGACGCGAAAAAAGCTGAAATTTTATTATAAAAGCAATGCAATAAAGGGAAGAAACAACAGGATTAAGGCGTTTGCACTTTTGTATTGCAGACCGTTTTACAAGTTTGGTTATAAATTATACGATAAAATCAGGGTTAAGAAGCTTGACCCGGAGCAGTAGGTGAAATGATGAATCCGACAATATCAGTTATTGTGCCGATTTACAAGGTTGAAAAGTACCTTGACAAATGCATAAACAGCATAATAAATCAGACCTATAAAAATCTTGAAATAATCCTCGTTGACGACGGATCGCCCGATAAATGCCCGCAAATATGCGATGAGTACTCAAAAAAAGACGGCAGGATTAAGGTGATTCATAAGCCGAACGGAGGACTTTCTGACGCGAGAAATGCAGGTATGAAGATTGCGTCGGGAGAGTATATTTCGTTTATTGACAGTGATGACTATGTAAGCGATGATTTTATAGAAACACTGTATGATGTTATGAAAAGTGAAAAAAGCGATATTGTCGAGTGTGAAACGATAAAATTTTGCGACGGAGAGGTTGCTAAAGCAGCTCAAGAAGAATTTAATACTCTGACGGTGAAAACCGAAGAGGGATTAAAAATGCTTATTGCGGAAAACGGCTTTCATCAGCATGTTTGGAATAAGCTTTATAGAGCAGAGATTGTCAAAGGGGTTTACTTTGAAAAGGGAAAGCTTAACGAAGATGAGTTTTGGACATATCAAATTTTCGGTAAAGCGAAAAAAATTTCTAAAATAAATAAGCCGATGTATTATTATCTCCAACAAAGGAGCACGAGTATTATGGGAAATACTTTCGGTATGCGAAGGCTTGACGCGTTGGAGGCTAAAGAACAGCGGCAAAAATATATTGAAAAATATTTTCCCGATGTAGCTGTGCAGTCGAAAATTGATTTGTTCGGAACCTGTATTTTTATGTGTCAGTCTGCTATGCGTTTTATGGAAGGAAATGAAAAGCGTAAGGCTGTCACAATAATTAAAGAGCAGGCAGGCAAGTGCCGGCTTACAAGAAGCGAACTTGAAAAAATACAGGGGAAAAACAGGTTTTGGTTTGGTTTTGCAAACAAGTTTTTTGTTTTGTGCTGTAAGGTAAGAAGTGTAACAGGAATCGGATTCTAAGGGAAAATATATGAAAAAAATATTAATTTTTAAGAGAATTGATATATGGAATATAACAAATTACAATAGCATACATAAAAAGTTTGGAAACATCTGCCCTAATTTCGGAAACAAGCTGTGGTATCAAGGTATTATTTCGGAGATTTCAACGCCTGATAATGTTCTGGAATACTACGACTATAGTATGAATCCTGAAGAAATTAATGAAAAATTGTGCGATTTGTGCAGAGATATAGGTGAAGTATCAAAAGAGTTTATTACAGCAGTTTATGAAACGGGCGGACACTTTGCACTCAGAGGTTATGAAACTGCTCGGTTCCTTGAACAATTAGGATATAAAAATCCCGCGGTTGTGGGCTGCCCATCGCTGTTTCAATGCGGAAGAAGATTAAATATTACCAAGAAAGCCGTTCATAAAGAACGATTTAAGCCTGCAGTAAACGGCAGTGTTGATATTGCCTTTGATGCTATGAATGGGTATGACAACAGTGTTTACTACGATCAGGATCTTTATGCGAATCTGCTGTACAATCGTGATTATTACGATAACTGTACTAACCAATTAAAAAAAGTAAAGAAGATAATAAATTATGATAACAGTGATTTTGTTCTTTCACGACTGATCAGTGAGGGTCGAATAAAGTTAATTGCAGATATGTGGGACTGGAGAAACAGTTTGATATCGGAAGATTTTTCGATGTCGTTCGGAACTCGGATTCACGGCAATATTATGGCTTTGCTTTCAGGTGTGCCCGCAATTATAGTTCCGCTTGATATAAGGGTTAGGGAAATGGCAGAGTTTTATGAAATACCGCATATTCCGATAGATGATGTAAGGCAGAACAAGAATTTGAATCTGTTTGATCTGTTTGAAAAGTTGGATTATACTGAGTTTAACAAATCGTTTGGAGAAAAATATTATGCATTCCAAAGTTTTTTGATAGAATGCGGAGTAATAGAAAATCAAATGAACAGTGATAATGTGTTCTTTAAACACCAAAGTTCGTTTGATGAAAAATTTATAAACCAAGACAGTATTGAGCTTGCACGCTATATTTTAAAACATAAAAAGCTGTGCATGATGATAAAGCATTTTTCTAAGCTGAAAAATACCGTAAAAAGGTGAGTTGAATGAAAATTGTTGTTCCGACCGTGAGTGTAATAGTTCCCGTTTATAAAGCGGAGAAATATTTAAGCAAATGCATAGACAGTATATTAAGTCAGACATATGGGGAATTTGAGCTTATTTTAATTGACGACGGATCGCCTGACGGCTGCGGAAAAATATGTGATAATTATGCTAAACGGGACAGCAGAATTAAGGTTATACATAAGGAAAACGGCGGTGTATCAAGTGCAAGAAACGCAGGAATTAAAGAATCAATAGGAAAATATATCTGCTTTGTTGACAGTGATGATTATATTGAAAGCGATTATCTTGAGTTATTAGTCAGAACAAAAGAAGAAAACCCAGACTTTAGTAATATTTGGTGCGGATTTTGTACTGTTAGAGATTATAAACGAAGTATTACCGGAACATTTATAGCTTCAAATAGCGAACAATTTTCGGAATACTCTGTTAACAATATAATGACTTTGCATGAAAAATGGCTTGACCCAATGCCGTGGAACAAAATATTTGTAAGAAGCATAATAGTCGAAAATAAAATTAAATTTCCTGAGGATTTAACTCTTGGAGAGGATTTGATTTTTAATTTTGAGTATCTTGACTGCACCAATAAAAAAATAAAGGTTATTAACAAACCTTTGTATGATTACATAATGAATGGCAAAGATTCTCTTGACAATAAATATTATGATGATTTGTTATTTATTTATGAAAGACTTAATAAAGAGATGTTCTTTTATGCGGAGAAGTGGAATATTCCAAACGAACAGTATTTAATGCTTTATAATTTTTCTTTTTATAGGTTTGAAAATGTGCTGAAAAATACTTTTAAATTTGAAAATAGACAATCAAAAAAGCAAAAATATCAGTATAACAGATCTATAATGAAGAGCAAGGAATTTAAAGAAGCACTCAATAATATGAGTTGTAATTTGCATTTTTTATACAGGTGGGCTTACAAAACTTGCTCTTATAGAATGGTGCAAACAGTAGATAAAATTATGTCAATACATAAAATTGTTATGACTAAAAAATAGATGGTGAATTTAAATATGAAGAAAAATGTAAAAGGGATCAATCAACTCAGAATCGGGGCTGTAATGTCATATCTGAATATGGCTATCGGCTCTTTGATACCTATGGTTTATACACCTTTGATGCTGCAGATGCTTGGTCAGGATGAATACGGTTTGTACAAGCTGTCAAGCAGTGTGACAAGCTACCTTTCTTTGATTTCATTCGGCATAGGTTCGGCTATAGTCAGGTATCTTATCAAATTCAGGGTGCAGAAAGATAAAGAGGGAGAACAGCAGATATTCGGTCTGTTTAATGTAATATTTTGGATTATATCGGCAATTACTCTGCTTGCCGGAGTAGCTATATGTTTAGTCACTCCGTTTGTGTATTCGGCGTCTTTAAACGACACTGAGCTTGCAAAAATGCAAATTATGATAATTATTTTGACAACGACAACAGCTATTTCATTTATGTCCACACCTTACACATCCGTTGTAACGAGTCACGAAAAATTTGTCTTTCTGCAGATTATCAACATATTAACTACTGTCATAAATCCTATAGTGAATATTGTCGTGCTTTTGTTAGGCTTTAAATCAATAGGAATGGTTTTCGCATCGCTTATTTTGACTATTGTAATAAGAATTGTTTATGTTGTATATGTGAGAAAAGCTATTAATCTTAGACCTCAGTACTCGAAAATGCCGACGTATTTGATAAAAGAAATTCTTGTATTTTCATTCTGGGTATTCGTAGCAAATGTTGTTAATCAGCTTTACAATACGACAGATACGATAATTATCGGTGCGATACCTGCACTTGCAACGGTAGGCGTAGCGATCTATAATGTAGGCGCAACATTCAGCACTATGATGTCGAGCTTTTCAGTGGGACTTATGAGCGTAACAACGCCGAAGGTCAATACACTTGTTTTCAGCAATAACAGTAATTCGGAGCTTACCGATTTGATGATAAGAATAGGAAGGCTTCAAAGCTACATTGTGTCTATTGTATGTACCGGATTTATTGCTTTCGGTCAGCCGTTTATTGCACTTTGGGCAGGAGAAGGTTATGAAGATGCATATTGGGTTGCGTTGGCTACTATGATACCTTTAAGTATTCCGTTAATGCAAAATATTGCTCTAAGTATAATTATCGCTCAAAATAAACACAGGTTCAGGTCTTTGGTTTACCTTGCGATAGCGATAGCGAATGTTTTGGGCACGATAGCCTGCGTTAATTATTTCGGAATTATAGGCGCTGCCGTTGTTACGGGAATTGCGACTGTCATCGGTCAGGGATTTGTGATGAACTGGTATTATTGGAAAAAAATCGGTCTTGAAATCCCTCGATTTTGGAAAAACCTTGCAAAGTTATTTGTTATTCCGATTTTGATGTGTGTATTAACATTAATCATAAAGACTTTTGTAGTTTTTGATTCGTGGATTACATTATTTGCAGGAATTATTGTTTACGCACTTGTTTTTGTTGCAGCAAACTGGATTTTCGTTATGAACGATTATGAAAAGGATATTTTCAGAGACCCGTTAAAAAGAGTAATAAGCAAATTTAAGAGGTGAATAGTTTTTGTTTAAATTGTATAATCATGGCGGATGCTTAAATCACGGTTGTGAGGCCATAGTTAGATCTACAAAAAAGATACTTAAAAGAGATGTTGAATTGTGGTCCATGAATCCTGAGCTGGATACTGTATATGGATTAGATAAAATAATTGATATAAAATTTGATGAAGATATTGCACCCGGAAAACTAAGATCCATTTATATGAAAATAAATGCAAAGCTTAAAAAAAACGATAAATTATTTTATCAACAATCTAAGAAGAAGTTTTATGACAACCTAAAAAGCTGTGATGTATGCTTATCTGTAGGCGGCGATTTATTTTGTTATTCGGGAGTAGATAAGTTATACTATATTGATCAAAAAATAAAAAAGAAAAAGGCTAAGCTTGTATTATGGGGGTGTTCTGTAGAACCCGAAGAAATCAGGAAAAATGAAATAATAAGGAAAGCACTGGCTCAATTTGATATTATTACTGCCAGAGAAAAATTTAGTTATAACGAAATAAAAAAATATAATCCGAATACATACTTGATACCAGATCCTGCGTTTCAATTAGATGCAATTAAACCTGAAGTCGTGAACAAGAACTTTTCGGGAAATACAGTAGGAATTAATCTAAGTCCGCTTATTTTACAATATGTCAGCAATAACAGGACAATTGAAAAATCATACGAGAAGTTAGTGGATTATATTCTAAATAAAACGGATATGAAAGTCGCACTGATACCGCATGTTGTTTATGATTTTAGCGATGATAGAAAGCCTCTAAAAAAATTGTATGAAAAATTTAAAGCAAGCGGAAGAATAGTTATGATTGATGATTGTAATTGCTCGGAACTTAAATGGTATATATCAAAATGTAGATTTGTAATCACAGCCAGGACTCATGTTTCAATTGCGTCTTACTCAACCTGTGTTCCTACGCTTGTTATTGGATATTCCGTAAAATCCAAAGGCATAGCGAATGATATTTTCGGCACATATGAAAATTATGTTGTGCCGGTGCAGGACATGGAAACCGATACGGCATTGGTTGAAAATTTCAAATGGTTAATGAATAACGAAAATAAGATTAAGAGCCATTTAGAGAATTATATGCCTGAATATTGCCAAAGAGCATTGGATGCAGGAGATAAGGTTAGAAATTTATTAATTAAAGGTGATTTATGATTAATCTTCATAATAAAAGCCATTGTTGCGGTTGTTCAGCTTGTGCAAATGTATGTCCTAAAAGATGTATTACTATGGTCAGCGATAATGAAGGTTTTTTATACCCTAAAGTGGATACCGCAGAATGTGTTGATTGCGGTTTATGTGAAAATGTCTGCCCGATAATAAATAAACCTCAGAGTTCTTACCGGACAAAAGCTTTTGGTTGTTACAATAAGGATGATGAAGTAAGACTAAACAGTTCTTCCGGAGGAGTTTTCTGTGTTCTTTGCAAATACATAGTAGAAGTCAAGAAAGGCGTAGTTTTTGGAGCTGAATTTGATGATGATTTCAATGTTCATCATAAATACGCAGAAACTATGGAGGATTGCAAAAAATTCAGAGGCTCTAAATATGTTCAAAGTATAATTGGTGAAAGCTATAAAGAAGCAAAGAGATTTCTCGACGATGGGCGGTTTGTTTTATTTACAGGAACCCCTTGCCAAATAGCAGGCTTACATTCATATCTGAAAAAACCATATGATAGATTGTACACGCAAGACATAGCGTGCCATAGTGTGCCTTCTCCTAAAATATGGGACGAATATAAGAAATATATTTCAAAAGGAAGAAAGATTAAAAATATCTGTTTCAGAGATAAAAAAACTGGTTGGGAGTCTCCGCTATTCCTCGTGGATTTTGATAATGATACTTCATACAAATGTAAATATTTTGAAAATGAATTTATAAGGGGATTTGTTAACGGCCTTTATTCAAGACCTTCTTGTTATGAGTGTAAGTTTTCGTCGATAGATAGGTGCAGCGATATAACTTTGGCTGATTTTTGGGGAGTTTCTTCTTTTTATCCTGAGCTTAATGACAAAAAAGGTACATCTCTTGTTCTGGTTCATTCCAAAAAAGGCGTAGAATTGTTTAAGTATGCGAAAATGTATACACACGGAAAAAGAGTCAATTTAAAAAAGTCAGTTTGGTATAATAGTGCGGTCTGTTCAAGTGTACCAAAGAATCCAAACAGAGAAAACTTTTATTTAAGCAAGGAAGCTTTTAATATTCGGTTAGTCGAGAATGAGTACAAGTTTGAAAACGATTTAAAAGAATATAACTATACATTTATTGAAAAATTGAGTTTAAAGATTAAGTCAAAATTAACTAATAAATATGATGGGTGATTATATTGATTTATTTGGCTATTAAGGGGCGTTTGGGAAACCAAATGTTTCAGTACGCATTTGCAAGAGCTTTGCAGGAAAAATTAAAAACAGATATTTTAATTGATTGGCACTATGTCATGGATTTAAACAAAAATGTACCGGGGAGTGGTTTTGAGGATAGCTTAAAATTTTTTAATACAAAAAGCTACATATCAACTGATGTATGTGAATACAAAAAATATATGAGCTTTTATCAATTTTTGATTTACAGAGGATACGAAAAAGGTTTTCCATATAACTCATCAATAGTTGATATACAGTATTACCAAAATAATTTTTTGAAAAAGTGTGAAAAATACGGCTTTTACTTTTATGAAAATGGTTTTTACAATTTTGATGTAAATAATATAAAAAAAGATAAAAATTTATTTTTATGCGGATACTATGAATCGACAAAATACTTTTCAAATATACAAAATTTAATAAAACAGGAATTTACCCCAAAAAACAAAAGACTTGCACATAATTCTAAATTGTATTACGAAATTGAAAACTCAGAATCAGTTTGTGTGACGATAAGAAGAGGAGACTTCGTAGGAAATAAATTTCATGAAGTTTGTGATATGAATTATTTTTTGAATGGAATGGATATTATTAAATCTAAAGTTCCTAATGCTCGTTTTTTTATTTTTTCGAATGATGTGGACTGGATAAGGAAAAATGTTAAATTTAAGTATCCTGTGATATTTGAGGAGGGGAATGATCCTGTTTGGGAAAAGCTCAGACTCATGTATTCATGTAAACATTTTGTTATTTCTAATAGCACTTTTAGTTGGTGGGCACAGTACTTAAGTTCTAACGAAAAAAAAATTATTGTAGCACCGGATAGGTGGTTTAATAGTGAGTTAAAATCTGACTTACTTAACAATGATGATTTTATTAAAATTAAATAAAAAGAGGGGATAAATATTTATGAAGGGTATTATTCTTGCAGGCGGTTCGGGGACTCGTCTTTACCCCCTTACCAAGGTGACTAGCAAACAGCTTTTGCCCATTTATGACAAACCGATGATTTATTATCCTATGTCGGTGCTCATGAATGCGGGTATCAGAGATATTCTCATAATTTCAACGCCGCAGGATACACCACGCTTTAAGGATTTGCTCGGCAGCGGCAATCAGTTCGGTGTTAATCTTACATATGCGGTTCAGCCGTCACCTGACGGACTTGCACAGGCGTTTATTATCGGGGCGGATTTTATCGGCGACGATTGTGTCGCGATGGTTCTGGGAGATAATATCTTTGAGGGCAACGGACTTAAAAAGTGCCTTAAATCTGCTGTTCAAAACGCTGAGACGGGCAAAGGCGCAACGGTTTTCGGTTATTATGTGGACGACCCCGAGCGTTTCGGGATTGTGGAGTTTAACAAAGACGGAAAAGCTGTGTCTATTGAAGAAAAGCCCGAAAAGCCAAAGAGCAATTACTGTGTTACAGGACTTTATTTCTACGATAACATGGTGGTTGAGTATGCAAAAAAGCTCAAGCCGTCAAAGAGAGGCGAGCTTGAAATAACAGACCTCAACAGGATTTACCTTGAAAAAGGCAAGCTTAATGTTGAGCTTTTGGGCAGAGGTTTTACTTGGCTTGACACGGGTACTCACGAAAGCTTGGTTGAAGCGACAAATTTCGTAAAAACGGTTGAAACTCATCAGCACAGGAAAATTGCCTGCCTTGAGGAAATTGCATATCTCAACGGCTGGATAACAAGAGATGATGTCCTAAAGGTTTATGAGGAAGTTAAGAAAAATCAGTACGGACAGTATCTTATGGATGTGCTTGACGGAAAATATATTGATACATTAGGCTGATGTAAAGGGAGAATAATTATGAATATTATTGTAACAGGCGGAGCAGGTTTTATCGGCTCGAATTTTGTATTTCACATGTTAAAAAAATATCCTGACTACAGGATTATTTGTCTTGATAAGCTCACATATGCAGGCAACCTCTCAACGCTTGCACCTGTAATGGATAACAAGAATTTCAGATTTGTAAAGGCCGACATATGCGACAGAGATGCGGTTTACAAGCTTTTTGAGGAAGAAAAGCCCGATATGGTTGTAAATTTTGCGGCAGAAAGTCATGTTGACCGCTCAATTGAAAATCCCGAGATTTTCCTTGATACAAACATTAAGGGCACCGCGGTCCTTATGGACGCGTGCAGAAAGTACGGTATCACCCGTTATCATCAGGTTTCAACCGATGAGGTTTACGGTGATTTGCCGCTCGACAGACCCGACTTGTTTTTCACCGAAGAAACGCCGATTCACACAAGCAGTCCCTATTCTTCATCAAAGGCGGGTGCGGACCTTTTGGTGCTTGCATACCACAGAACATACGGATTGCCCGTCACGATAAGCCGCTGCTCAAATAACTACGGACCATATCATTTCCCCGAAAAGCTTATTCCTCTTATGATTGCAAATGCACTGGGCGATAAGCCTCTTCCTGTTTACGGCGAGGGTTTGAATGTTCGTGACTGGCTGTATGTTGAGGATCATTGCAAGGCTATCGACCTTATTATTCACAAGGGCAGAGTAGGCGAGGTTTATAATATCGGCGGTCACAACGAGATGGCTAATATTGACATAGTAAAGATTATCTGCAAGGAACTTAACAAGCCTGAGAGTCTTATAACATATGTTGCCGACAGAAAAGGTCACGATATGCGTTATGCGATAGACCCGACAAAGATTCACAACGAGCTTGGCTGGCTTCCCGAAACAAAGTTTAAAGACGGTATCAAAAAGACTATTCAGTGGTATCTTGACAACCGCGAGTGGTGGGAAACAATCATAAGCGGCGAGTATCAGAACTATTACGAAAAGATGTACGGTGACAGAAAATGAAGGTTTTAGTTACGGGCGTAAACGGGCAGCTCGGTCATGATGTTATAAACGAGCTTGCAAAGCGGGGAAATGAAGCTATCGGTTCGGATTTAGCTTTGGAATACAGCGGGAACTGTGTCGGTATGACGGAATATATCGGCATGGATATAACGGACAAGGACGCAGTAAGCAAGGCTATAGCGGATGTAAACCCCGATGCAGTAGTGCATTGTGCGGCGTGGACAGCGGTTGATGATGCAGAAGACAGCGATAAAAAAGAGCTTGTAAGGGCGATAAACACCGACGGCACAAAAAATATTGCACGGGCTTGCAAAGCGGTGGACGCTAAGATGATTTACATTTCTACCGATTATGTTTTTAACGGTCAGGGAGATGAGCCGTGGCATGCTGATTGCAAGGAGTATGCACCGCTTAATGTTTACGGTCAGACAAAACTTGAAGGTGAGCTTGCGGTATCGGAAATACTTGAAAAGTATTTTATTGTCCGCATTGCGTGGGTATTCGGCGAAAACGGCTCTAACTTTGTAAAGACAATGCTTAGAATCGGCAAAAAGTTCGATACTTTAAAGGTTGTGTGCGATCAGATCGGAACGCCGACTTACACATATGACCTTTCAAGACTTCTCGTGGATATGCTTGAAAGTGAAAAATACGGTTATTATCACGCAACTAACGAGGGCGGTTATATCTCGTGGTATGATTTTGCCGCAGAGATATTTAAACAGGCGGGCTATTCGACAAAAGTTTTGCCTGTTACTACAGAGGAATACGGTGTGTCAAAAGCAGTAAGACCGTTTAACAGCAGGCTTGATAAATCAAAGCTTTTACAAAACGGATTTAAACCGCTTCCGACCTGGCAGGACGCATTAAAGAGATATTTAGAGAAAACAGAGTTTTAATAAGAGGTATAGTATGGGACAGATAAAGGTAACAAAATGCGATATAGAAGGGCTTTACATAATTGAGCCTATGGTGCACGGCGACAACAGGGGATATTTTATGGAAACCTACAATCAAAAGGATATGCACGAAGCGGGCCTTGATATGGTTTTTGTTCAGGACAACCAGAGTATGAGCACAAAAGGAGTGCTCAGGGGGCTTCACTATCAGAAAAAATATCCTCAGGGGAAGCTTGTCAGGGTTATAAAAGGCTCGGTTTTTGATGTTGCGGTTGATTTAAGAAAAAACAGCAAGACATTCGGCAAATGGCACGGAATAGTGCTCAGTGAAGAAAACAAAAAGCAGTTTTATGTTCCCGAGGGATTTGCGCACGGCTTTTTGGTTCTGAGCGACACGGCGGAGTTTTGCTATAAGGTGACTGATTTTTATCATCCCGACGACGAGGGCGGAATAATGTGGAACGATCCCGAAATCGGCATAGAGTGGCCGCTTGACGGCATTGATGAGATTAAACTGTCCGAAAAGGACAAGGTAAACCCTAAATTCGGAGATTTTGTGTTTGATAGATAATGGCTTATTAAAAAGTAATTCATTGATTTTGAGTGATAGCTTATAAAAAATAAGATTTGCGAGTAAAGTTTTATTAGCGTGTTTAACTTATAATTCGTCATTTTTTTATTGGTTTGATTTAGTAGCGTTAAACGAATGTGACTAAACCGAATCATTGATAAATTTTATTAATTAATGAGGACATAAAATGAGAAAATATGTAATTTTTTGTTATAGCAACGGTGAAGGCGGAGGACAGAATTATGTAGATTCTAAAGTCCAATACCTGGAGCGAAACGGATGGGAGCCAATAGTATTTTATCCTAATTTTAGATCGATTAATAAAAATCCGTATATCCCATGGAATAATTTGAAAAAATTTAAAGGGAATTGTTGTTTTGAATTGTTTTATAGGCCAGAGTACTTATTTAAACCATTAGTAAGCCATACTTTGAAATGGATGAGTGATATAATTGCTCCAGATGGTGATGATGTTATAATAGAATCACCTACAGATCATTTTGCAGAATGGGGAGAACTTTTGGCTGAAAGGCTGCATGCAAGGCACCTCTGTTTTTTGCTTGATGAACAATTAGAAAAGTCAGTCGCAAAAGAGTTTTTGTATTATAAGTATTTGAAGAAGGAAGTTGCCGGAATACACAAAACTTCAATGAAAAGATTGTTTCAAGGTTACAAAGATGTCCCCGTAAGTGATGATTATGTTTTGAGGGCTGCTAATAACGGTTCTGTAGCTGATGTGGAAAACGAGCAAATCAGTAAAATACAAAGAGGAGATTATAACATTGGTTATGTAGGTAGAGATAAGCAATATTGTGAAAATATTGTCAACGGTGTGCGTAGGTTTGCCTTAAATAATTTGGATAAAAAAATAAATTTTATTGTTTTAGGCAAGATTAATTCAGTATCAAACTTGAATCATATTGAAAATATAAATGTTGTTGAATTAGGTTTTATGCATCCTATACCAAAATCTTTTTTTTCCTGTGTAGATACCATCATTGCGGGTGCCGGTTGTGCAAGTATTTCAGCAAGAGAAGGTGTTCCTACAATAGTAGCTGACGCAGCTGAGTGCATGTCAAGCGGTATTTTGGGATATACAGTGGATACCACATTGTTTTCAAATGGAAATTTTCATACATTTGATGAAGAGTTAAACAATGTATTGATAAAAAAAATACATGAAAAAATAGGCAAAAAAGGTGAATATTTTTTTGTTCCGAGAGACACTTATGATATCTCGAAAAAAGATTATGAAAAGCATATTGAGTATATATATGATTCACATAATTACGATGAATATTTTGATTTTAAAAAAAATCCGCAAAGTTCTCATTTAGTTATTAAAAGATTAATATATCCTTTGATAATTTTGAGAGATTTTTTCAACTACAACAAGTGATGAAACAACTATTTCCTATGGAGAAATAAATTATATTAGAAATTTTGATGAAAAAAGTGCTGATTTTGGGAGCAAAGCCTGAAACTGTCAGCTTAATAAAAAGCAAATGAAATGGGTTTGTACACAATAGTGACTGATTATGATCCTAATGCATACGCAAAACCTTTCGCTTCAAAATCATATGATGTGAACGCGGTTAATGTTGACGCGTTGGAAAAGTTAGCGAAAGCAGAAAATGTTGACGGAATACTTGTAGGTGTTGATGATGCGGTATATTGTAAGGTTTAATGAAAAAAGAATCTCATTTACTATTATTTTTGCAATTTATGACAACAATTAACAATAAAAACAAAATCAACAAAAATTATTTTGTGAGGAATTTTTATGAAGACTATAATGGTTATACCCGGAGCTTCTGCACAGATCCCGATAATTAAAAGTATAAAAAACATGGGTTATAAAGTTTTGTGTGTGAATCCATATGAAAATTCACCTGCTTTTAATTATTCGGATTATTCCGAGCAGTTCGATATTATGGATGTGAGCAATTGTATCGAAGTTGCAAAGAAATATAATGTATGTGCAGTTTTGTCCGATGAGTGCGATATTGCAATGCCGTCTGTTGCTGCAATCAGCGAGGCTTTGAATATTCCGTCAATAGGTTCAAAATTGGCAGCTTTATACACAAATAAAAGGATGATGAGAGATTTTTGTAAACAGCACGGATTCCCGTCCGTTGCATACAAGCAATGCCAAACATTATTAGAAGCAAAGACCTTTTTTAACTCTTTAAGTGTAAAAAAAATGATAATAAAGCCCTTGGACAGTAACAGCAGCAGAGGGGTGCATACAGTTGAAAGTGAAGCACAGTTAGAAAAATATTTTGAAGAATCGTTGTCGTTCTCTCGTTCCCTAAAAGTTGTTTTGTGCGAGGAATATATAGAGGGAACGGAATTTACTGTTGATGGGATTGTTGTTGACGGAAAACATCATTCAATGGCTATTTCAAAGAAGAAGCATTATCCGCATCATCCCAACATAGCTTGTGAGCTTTATTTTTCAAATTCAGATACGCAATTCGATTATGATAGACTAAGGCAGATAAATGACACTTACGTCAATGCAACCGGCTTGCCTTTTGGATTTACGCATGCGGAATATAAATTTAACGGAGAAAATTTTATTCTTATTGAAATTGGAGCCCGCGGCGGTGGTAATTATATTTCGTCGCATATAGTTCCTATCATGACGGGAATTGACAACTATAAATTTTTACTCAATGAAACATTGGGGATAAAATCAAATGAACCTATTAAAAGCGATCCGTTGTTAAAAAATCGGTGCAGTGTTTTGAAGTTTTTTGATATCGATGAAAATGACAGCGGTAAGAAAGTCAGCAAAGTTGTTGGAGAGGACTTTTTGAAGGATAATCCAAAGATTTTGCTGTATAACTTTAATTTTAAAATAGGTGAAAGGCTGTTTTCTGCTGAGGATGACAGCAAGCGGGTAGGATTTTATATTGCATACGGAGATTCGAGAGAAGAATTAGATAATTATATTAAGAGCATAGAAAAAAATGTAAAATTTATTTTTGAGAAAGGGTGACTGAAGTGACGAATGATATAGCAAGCAAAATTATTGATTATTTGGTACATAACAGAGTAAGCACAACTGAGGTCGCAGATGCACTCGGCAAAACCGGAGTTGTTGCCGGTTTGATGCCGATTAACAGAGGACACTACAAGGCCGGAAAAATTAAATGGGTTTGTGCGTACGAAGAGAGCAACTGGCCTGTTCACGAGCAAATACAGGATATAGAAGAGGATTGTATAATCTTTGTACAAACTTTCGGATGCGGTGAAAGGGCGATATTTGGGGAACTGGTGAGTAAATATTTGCTGCTTTACAGACAGAGCCGAGCACTTGTAATTGACGGAAATATGCGTGATGCTGCCGCCTTGATAAAAGAAAATTGGCCTATTTGGTGCAAGGGGCTTAATCCGGTCGGCTGTTTTAACAGAGAGCCGAGTAAGCCGTTGGACGAGACATTGTTTCAAGAGTGCTGCGAAAAGTACGACGGAGCAATAGCTGTTTGTGACGACTGCGGTGTCGTAATAATTCCAAAAGATAAAATTAACGAGGACTTTTTAAAGTCACTTGAGAATATGGAAAACCAAGAAGATATATGGTTTGACCGTTTAGATCACTATAAAGAGAATACATTTGAAATTGTTTGCAAGAAAAATTATTTAAAAGACGAAACATACAAAAGAAAAATTTAATATAACAAAGAAAAATTTAATATAACGGAGATAGCTATGGATAAAATGTTACAAAAGATGTTAAATGACGGATTTACAAAAAAGTTTGCTTCTTATTATGTTGACTTGTTGAATAAGGAATGCTCGTCTGATTTATATGGCAAAAATCTGATTGAATATTCTCACAAAAACGGATTTTTAGCTGAAAGTATATCGGTTTATAATCTTGAGGATTATGATATAACAGACTATTTATCTGATAGTGATTACTACAAAGTATGGCCTCTTAACGGATGGACAAGATTATGGATTAATGATAAATTAACTTTAAAGTATATGCTTGCTAATACAGAGTTTGCAAATGTAATGCCGGAGTACTATTATTACAGCACAAATGAGGGACTGAGAGCTTTAATAGACAATCCGGAAAAGAATAACACTTTTGAAGGATTTTGTGAGTTGTTAAAAGCAAAAAAAGCATTTGCCAGTAAACCTTGTAACGGAACGGGGGCAGAGGGTTTTTACAAATTAGAATGTGACGGAGATAATTACCTGATAAATAATCGCATTTGCACAAAGGAAAAGCTGTATCATTTTATATTAACTCACCCTAATTATGTTTTTACTGAATATATATACCCTGAAAAATCTATGGCTGAAATTAACTCCCAGATACATACATTAAGACTTGTAACACTCAACAAGGACGGTGTAAATCCCAAAATAATCGGAGGTTATTTAAGATTTGGCATGGATGATACGGGGAGTGTAAATTACATTCATGTTAATGACGAAGGTGAGAATTCATTTAATATATTTACCGAAATAAATGTAGATACAGGCAAATTCGGCAATGCTCTTGCAATTTATTCAAATCGCTGTGAAAGTATAGATTTTCATCCCAATTCTAATAAGGCTTTAAAGGGTATAATTCCTTGTTGGAATGAAGTTGTTGAAAAGGTAAATTCAATTTGTAAACGCTTTTTCGGAATAGAGTGGATGGGTTTTGATATCGGAATTACCGACAAGGGGATTAAGATAATGGAAATCAATTCACATCCCGGTATCAAGTATATGCAAGTGTTTAAACCTATGCTTTTGGATGATTTTGTTAGGGATTATTTTGAAGAAAAATTAAGAAAAATAGAAAAATTGGATGATAACAGTGTAAAAATAAGAAATAACATACCCAGATAGATTTGTACTTAATCTATTTCGAATTTAGGTGAGATTGTTTTGAAGAAAACTTATATGATAAAAAAATTAACTGATAAAGACAGCATATTAGATGTTCTCATGAGTTGTTCCTCAAGCTTGTTTAACCAAAAACTGAATAATAAATCTTTTTTGTCAGATCTTGCTAAAAAGTTTTATAATAACGCACATGTTATTAAGATTTGTTATGATAATGATTTGGTTGGATTTTCAGCTTACTATTGTAATGATTTAAAGGCCCAAAATGCTTTTTTGTCTATGATTGTTATATTGAAAAAATATCAGTCTATGGGTGCTGGCAGTGCTTTGTTGGATTATACGATAGAGGATTGTAAAAATGCCGGTATGAAGAACTTGATTCTGGAAGTAGATAAGAAAAATGAGACAGCTATTGAGTTTTATCTAAAAAAAAGATTTATTTTTGTAAACAAAGAAACTGAAAATAGTCTATTTATGTCTTTGTCAATTAATTAAAGTTTTTTGTTTTAGAGGTGTATGTGTAATGGACAAGATTTTTGTTACCAAATCATCAGTGCCGAGCTTTGATGATTATATAAATGAAATAAGAGATATTTGGGATACGCACTGGCTTACAAATATGGGAAGCAAGCATAAAAGATTACAGGCAGAACTCAAGGAGTATCTCGGAGTTGAAAATATTGATTTGCTTACTAACGGCCATATGGCGCTTGAGCTTTCCATTCAGGCATTGGGGTTGACAGGAGAAGTTATTACCACTCCCTTTACATTTGCGTCTACTACTCATGCTATTGTCAGAAATAATTTGACTCCGGTTTTTTGCGATATAAATACCGACGATTATACTATTGATGTTGATAAAATAGAGCCGTTGATTACGGAAAAGACATCTGCCATCATGCCGGTCCATGTTTACGGTAATATTTGTGATGTTGAAGCTATTCAGAGGCTTGCCGATAAGTACAAATTAAAGGTTATATATGACGCTGCTCATACTTTCGGCGTTACATATAAGGGTAAGGGAATCGGCTCTTTCGGAGATGTTTCATGCTTTAGCTTTCATGCTACAAAGGTGTTCAATACCATAGAGGGCGGTGCAGTTTGCTTTAGAGATAAGGCGTTCGGAGAAGAAATTTATAATCTTAAAAACTTCGGAATACGCGGACCTGAAGAGGTTGTCGGAGTAGGTGCAAACGCAAAAATGAATGAATTTTGCGCGGCAATGGGACTTTGCAACCTTAGAAATGTTGATAGTGAAATTGCAAAAAGAAAGCGTATTGTCGAAAGATACCGAGAGCACCTCGGTTCTGTAAATGGTATAAAGCTTTGCAAAAATCAAGACGGAGTAGTTCCGAACTACGCTTATTTTCCCGTAGTTCTTGATGAAAATTTATTTGGAAAAAGCAGAGATGAAATTTCCGACAAGCTGGCAGCTGAGGGCATTTTTTCTCGTAAATATTTTTATCCTTTAACAAATGCTTTTGATTGCTACAAGGATAAATTCAATGCTGCGGATACCCCCAAGGCGTTGGAGATTAGCAAAAGAGTTTTGACTTTGCCGCTGTATGCGGATTTGTCACTTGAAGATGTTGATAGAATCTGTAATATTATTTTAAATTAATAGGTACATAGCATATGTTTTTTAGATAATTTAAAAAGAACAAATAATTTAACTGTAAATTCAGCACCTAAGCAGAGAAATTCTAATCTTGAACTATTTAGAATAATATCAATGCTCGTTATTGTTGCGCATCATTATGTTGTAAATTCGGGATTAACTGATATGATTGCAAGCAGAACCGCTCTTCATTGGAACGATGCGTTTTTACTTTTGTTCGGTTGGGGAGGAAAAACAGCAATTAACGGATTTGTTTTTATCACCGGATATTTTATGTGCACCTCTAAAATAACGGTAAAAAAGTTTTGCAAGTTATTTTTTGAAATAGAATTTTATAAAATATTAATTTATTTAATATTCTTAATTTTCGGGGTTCAGCAATTTTCATTCTCAGGTTTGTTAAAAACAGTAATTCCGATTTACGATATAGGCACAGGTTTTTCTTCATGCTTTTTGATATTTTTTTGCTTGATTCCGTTTGTTAATATATTGATCAAAGCAATGAGTGAAAGACAGCATAGAATTTTATGCATTTTTACGATTGCTGTTTTTTCGGTTCTTCCTACACTACCCGGATTTAATGTTACATTTAATTATGTAGAATGGTTTATAATCCTTTATTTGATTGCGTCTTATGTTAGGTTATATCCCATAAGCTTGTTTAATTCTACAAAATTCTGGGGATTTGTTTCGCTGTGTTGCTTGATTATTTCGTGGGCAAGTGTAGTTGTGTTGGCTTATTTCAGCGCATACGGATATTATTATTTTGTGGTTGACTGTAATAAAGTGCTTGCTCTTGCAACGGCTTTTGCGGCGTTTATGTTTTTCAAAAATGTAAAAATCAGACAAAACAAGTTTATTAATACTGTATCTTCAGCAACTTTTGGTGTTCTTCTGATTCATGCTAACAGTGATGCAATGCGTCAGTGGCTTTGGGGGGATTTATTAAATAATGCAGGCTACTATGATAACGGTATTTGGGTAGTTGTCCATGCTGTACTATCTGTGGTTGGGGTGTATGTTGTTTGTACAGCCATAGATTTATTGAGGATTAAGTTTTTGGAAAAGCCGTTTTTTAATAATGTAATAAACAAATTTACTTTTTTAAGATAAAATACATTTATTTTTTGTATAATAAGTATTTTGTTTATGCAATTATCAGAATTGTTTTTAAAGAAAAAATTACGCCATGCAAGATTGCCGGTTTATGTTTTATTTGTTTGGGAATGTCAATATTTATACTATAATATTTATTTGACATAATGCGTATATTATCGTATAATATTACATATATTTATGATTTTGAATGGGTTATTTTATAGAATTTGGCATTTTTTTGTTAAAGAGGGAAGATAATGAAAAATTTTAATTATCGCAAGCTTGTGCTTGCTGTTGCAGATGTTTTTATTATTGTTGTGAGCGGAATTTTAACCAATTACATTTTGTCCCTGCTTAACTACAAAGGAATTGAAGCGAGCAGAAGTCTTCTTTATAACATTGTAATAACCTTGATACTATGCGGGTTTGCATTGTTTGCAAGCGGTGCTTATTCAAGACTTTGGAGATTTTTTAATAAAAAGGACTATATCAGCTGTGCAATAGCTATGCTTGTGGGTTTTGCACTTGCATATGTCGTGATGCAAATGCTTATGTTTGCTCCCGATATTATTTTTGATCTGCTGTATTTTGTAATATCTACAGTGGGCGTGCTTGCATTCAGATTTATTTTTAAAAAATCATTTTTAAACCTTACCGAGGCAGGAAGTCTTGATAAGCGTGAGCGTACACTTATTGTAGGTGCGGGAAACGCGGGTCGAATGATCGTGACTGAGATTGAAAATGCTCAGTTTGATGTTAACAACTCGGCAAGGAATATTCTTCCCGTGTGCTTTGTTGATGATGATATTACAAAGCTGAGAACAAAAATAAAAGGCGTGGAGGTTGTCGGAACCTGTCCCGAAATTCCGAGAATTTGTACCGATTACCATATTGAAAATATTATAGTTGCTCTTCCCTCGTGTGATGAGGAAGACAAACGCAGGATATTTGATTACTGCTCTGCAACAGAGTGCAAAATTAAGGTTATACCTTATATAAGCGATTTGCTTTTTGATGATGACCAGAGCGGTACCAATATTTTAAATCAGGCAAAGGAAATTAAAATTGAAGACCTGCTCGGCAGAAAGCCTATTGAATTTAACAAGAAAGAAATCCGCGATTTTATAAACGGCAAGGTTTGTCTTGTAACAGGCGGAGGCGGTTCTATCGGAAGCGAACTTGTAAGACAAATTGCAAAGTATGACCCAAAGCAGGTTATTATAGTTGATATTTACGAAAACAACGCATATGATATACAGCAGGAGCTTCTTATTGAATACGGCACATCGCTAAATCTTGTGACGCTTATTTCATCGGTAAGAGATTACGACAAGATGGATGTTATCTTTAAGAAGTACCGTCCTCAGATTGTGTTCCATGCCGCGGCACATAAGCATGTGCCTCTTATGGAAACCGTGCCTGAGGAGGCTGTCAAGAATAATATTTTCGGCACATTTAATGTTGCCACTCTTGCTGAATTTTACGGTGTTGACAAGTTTGTTATGATTTCAACCGATAAGGCGGTTAATCCGACAAATGTTATGGGTGCTACAAAGCGTGCCTGCGAAATGATTATTCAGTACAAGGCTCAGACGACAAAACACACTGAATTTGTTACAACTCGGTTTGGCAATGTACTCGGTTCAAACGGCTCGGTAATTCCGCTGTTCCGAAGACAAATTGAAAACGGATCGCCCGTAACGGTAACTCACCCCGATATTATCAGATATTTTATGACGATTCCCGAAGCTGTTTCGCTTGTGCTTGAGGCAGGAGCAATGGCAAAGGGCGGAGAAATATTTGTGCTTGATATGGGTGCCCCCGTCAAGATTACAACCCTTGCGGAAAACCTTATTCGTATGTACGGAAAGGTTCCTTACAAGGATGTTGAAATAAAGTTTACAGGTCTTCGTCCCGGAGAAAAGCTTTTTGAGGAGCTTCTCATGGACGAAGAGGGACTTAAATCTACCGGAAACAAAAAGATATTTATCGGAAATCAAATCGACATTAATGCCAAGACTATTCTGGAAAAGCTTCATAACCTTAGGAAAGCGGCAGATGAAAATGACAGCGATAAAACGGTTGAGCTGCTCGCTGATATGGTGCCTACATTTCATCATAAGGTTAACTGATTTTATTATAAAAAGGAGAAAATTATATGTGCGGTATAGTTGGATATGTGGGCTACAGGGACTGTAGTGATGTGCTTGTAAGTGCTTTGTCTAAGCTTGAGTACAGAGGTTATGACTCGGCGGGTATAGCTGTTTTTGATGACGGTGAGATAAAGACGGTTAAGACAAAGGGCAAGCTCAAGGATCTTACAAACAAGCTGTCACAGGTCGGCAAGCCGAACGGCCATGTCGGAATCGGTCACACAAGATGGGCTACCCACGGAGAGCCGTCAGATGTAAATTCACACCCACACAGCGGTGCAAGGGTTACCATTGTCCATAACGGAATTATAGAAAACTACATAGAATTAAAGGATTTTTTAATTTCAAAGGGCAGGGAATTTATCAGCGATACCGATACAGAGGTTGTGGCACAGCTGCTTGATTATAAATACAACGGAAATCCGCTTCAGACTATTGATTCGGTTATGGCCGAGTTAAAGGGTTCGTTTGCTCTCGGCATCATGTTCAAGGATTTTCCTGACAGAATTTTTGCAGTCAGAAGAGAAAGTCCGCTTATTGTCGGAGTAGCTGACGGAGAATGTTTTATTGCGTCCGATGTTCCCGCTATTTTAAAATATACAAGGGATTACTATCTGCTTGACCATGATGAGATTGCTACTTTGTCGAACGACGGTGTCAGCTTTGTTGATGAACATCTTGATCCGCTCGAAAAGGAATTAAAAACGGCTGACTGGGATATGGAGGCTGCTGAAAAAGGCGGATATCCGCACTTTATGATTAAAGAAATCAAGGAGCAGCCATCAGCAATAAAAACAACAATTTTGCCGAGAATCAAGGACGGTTTGCCTTGTCTTGAGGAGTGCGGCATTACGCTTGACAAGCTCAAAGAGTTTAAAAATATTACCATAGTAGCCTGCGGTACAGCTATGCACGCAGGTATGGTCGGCAAGTATGTTATTGAGGACCTTGCAAGAGTACCCGTAACCGTTGACATTGCGTCGGAATACCGCTACAGAAATCCGATTGTAAGCAAGGGCGATCTTGTTATAATTATTTCTCAGTCGGGCGAAACTGCCGACAGCCTTGCTGCTATGCGTCTTGCAAAGCAAAAGGGTGCGACAACTTTGGCTATAGTAAATGCAAAGGGAAGCTCTATTGCAAGAGAAGCAGATATGCTTATATATACGCTTGCAGGCCCTGAGATTGCGGTTGCTTCAACAAAGGCTTATATTACACAGCTTTCGGTAGTTTATCTGTTTGCGTTTGAGCTTGCTTTGGCAAAGGAGATTTTAAGTGTGGCAGAGTGCAAAAGGCTTGTGTCCGCACTTATGAAAATGCCTGACGCTGTTGAAGAAGTTATTGAAAACTGCGAGGAAAAATGCAAATATATTGCTACAAAGCTTGTAACGGCAGACAGTCTGCTTTATATCGGCAGAGGTCTCGACTACGCTCTTTCAATGGAAGGCTCTCTAAAGCTTAAGGAGGTTTCGTACATTCACTCCGAAAGCTATGCAGCAGGCGAGCTCAAGCACGGCACTATTTCGCTTATTGACGAGGATATGCCTGTTATTTCTGTTGCTACTCAGACGGACATAATTCCAAAGACGATAAGCAATATTGTTGAGGTTAAATCCAGAGGTGCAAAGATTATTCTTGTTTGTACGGACGCTTGTGCAAGGGGACTTAAGGACGGCGTAGCCGACTATGTTGTTGAAATTCCTCATTCCGAGGAGCTTTTGATGCCGATTACGGCGGTTGCTCCTCTCCAGCTTTTGGCTTATTACACCGCAATTAACAGAGGAACCGACCCCGATAAGCCAAGAAATCTTGCAAAGTCGGTAACGGTAGAGTAATTTGGGTAAGAGTAGAATCCTGAACAAAATGTTTTTGTAATCGGTTGGATAAATCCGAAAATGAATAAATGAAGATAACAAGCGACAGCAATTCAAGTTGTCGCTTGTTTTTGTTTTAGTAAAAGTATAAAAGCTCAAATTATTGCAGAGGTTTTATTGAGAAATTAATTCTGATTTTGCATATAAAATTTATAATGATATTTGCGGCAAACCTAAATTTTTAATCTGAAATATATGCGGAATACGGTGAAAATGGATTATATAATACAAATTGACTCGGCAGAGAAAGTTGTGAGTTTCGGTAAGATGTGCAATAAATAAGCAGGCTATATTGTCGAATAAACAAAAAATATATTTAATGCTGTAAAAAAATATCTTACAGACTTGTAATTTATTCCGAAATTAGGTATAATTAAATGCATATACGTGAATAATTAATACTTTTATTCGGTGTGGGGGAATAGATTAAATGACTGCGAACAGAGTAAAAAAAATTACGGCTGTTTTATGTGCCTTGATTTGTGTAATCGGCAGTGTGTTTGTATGCAGTGCGGCAACACAGAGATATACTATAAGCGAAATAGATGATATGGTTATATATTTGCCCGACGATATGTCGGCAATTACCCGTTCAAGCAAGGAAAGCGACAGGTATTTTTCTGTTTTCGGTCTTGATTATGACTCTACTATGCAGAATTTTAAAAACGGAGATATTTATTTGCAGGGAATGGACAGTCTTTCTGCCGTTACGGTTACTGTTACCATGACTGAAACTTCCGAAAGCAAGGGGATCGGTAATTATAATCTTTTGGATGACGAGCATTTGCAAGAGATAAGCTCCAATTTTTTAAGTCAGAGTGAATACACGGAGTGTACGGCGGACTCGGCAGGTCAGACTGTCTGGCTGAATTTTAATACAAATGTTAAAAGCAACGGTTTGTCAATAAAGGCGTATCAGGCAAACACCGTATATGACGGAATGAGTGTGAGTGTTACATTGCAGAGAAATTCGGGCAATGTAACAGCCGAGGATTATCAGATTTTTACGGAAATTGTTTCTTCGGTAAATTTTATGAGCGAGGGCTTTGCAGGCGGAACGGTTGTTTACATAATTATCGGTGTTTCGGTTGCGGTTATTGTTCTTGTGGTTTTGCTTACCGTTTTAGTAAAGCGTGCTAAAAAACGCAGAAAAAAGGAAAAAAACAACAGAATTATAGAGGAGCTTGCAGGAAAGTATAATAACAAAGGCAGTCGCGGTATTGTGCACGATGAAGATTACAGCGAAGATGATGGCGGCTTTTATGAATTTGAAGATGAGCCTGTGAGCGAACGGATAGATACCGAAATTGAAGCCGATGAACACAATATGACAAAATCGGCTGACGACAGCGAGATAGAAGAAATACTAAGCTACAGGCGAATGGTTGAGTTAAAAAAGGCAGAAGATGCAAAAATCAGTAAGGCTGAGCTTGTTTACAGCAATGAAAAGTATGCGGACGAACAAACAGACGATGAATTGCCTGAAGAAAATGAAGAAAGCAAAGAAAATGAAAAACAAAAGCCTGATAAAATAGAAGAGCTTGAAAATACTCTGTTCGGCGAAGCCGACGAAACCGACGATGAGGACTTTAACAACGACGAGGAGCTTATCCGTATTGAAGCAAAGCGTGTTAAGTTTAACGACAGCGACGATTTCTTTGAGGAAGCTCCGAAAAAGGCAAAGGGAGTAATCAGCAGCAGAGATATTCTTGACGCCGAGGATTTTGATGTTATAGAAGAGGTAGAAGAAAAGGCAAAGAATGTTGAAAGACAGCCAAAAGAATCAGGTAAAAAGTTTATTGAGGCGGTCGTAGGATTCTTTGCAGGAGTAAAATCGTTCGGAATACATTTAGGCTATTTCTGCACAAATTTGAGCAGAATGATAAAGCATAAACGAGCAATGAAAAAGAGGCAAAAGGCGGAGCAGGAGCGTCGTGAGCGGGCAAGACGGAGAGCTGAAAGACAAAAAGCTCAAATGCGTGAGCTAAACGACAACGGTCTTGTAAGAGTTCACCACAGAACAACACAAAGACCGCAAGGTTCAAACCAGAAAAGGCGTCCTTCACCTCAGCAGGGCAGAAACAGAAATAACAGTCCGAGAAGATAACATATGGCGGTGATTAAATGAAAAATTTACTTATAAAAAACGCAACCGTAGTATCTCCTGCCGATAAATTAAACGGTAAATATGATATTCTTGTAAAGAACGGTAAAATTGAAAGCGTCGGCAAGAATATTAGTGACAGCGACTGCAAAGTGATTAACGCCGAGGGGCTTTACGCTATCCCCGGACTTGTTGATATGCATGTACACCTGCGTGACCCCGGGCAGACCGAGAAAGAGGATATAATTTCCGGCTGCAATGCTGCTGCGGCAGGCGGAGTCACGAGTTTGCTTGCTATGCCGAATACAGCACCCGCTACGGACAGTGCGGAGATTGTGCGATATATTCTTGACAAGTCAAAGAGTGCAAATTCTCATGTATATGTTGCGGCGAGCATTACAAAAGGTCTTAAAAGCCTTGAACCCACAGATATTGACGAAGTTAAAATTGCGGGGGCAATCGCCCTGACCGACGACGGCAGACCGGTAGAGAATACAAAATTGTTAAGCGATGCCATGAAAAAAGCCCCCCTGTGCGGAATGCACATTGTGGCTCACTGTGAGGATTTGTACCTTGCCGACGGAGGGAAAATCAACGAGGGCGAGGTATCAAAAAAGCTCGGCGTTAAGGGTATCCCCGCATCTGCTGAGGACTGCGGAACAGCAAGGGAAATTGCCCTTGCGGCGGCTCTTGGTGTCCCCGTGCATATCTGCCATGTAAGCACCAAGACAAGCGTTGAGCTTATCAGAGATGCAAAAAACAGGGGAGTTAAGGTGACTGCCGAAACTGCACCTCACTATTTTTCACTGACGGAAAATGAGCTGCTAAAAAGGGACGCGGACTTTAGAATGAATCCGCCTCTGCGTACAATGGCTGATGTTGACGAGATTATCAACGGCTTGCTTGACGGCACGCTCGACGCCATTGCGACAGACCACGCACCTCACACCCCTGAGGATAAATCTGATTTTGAATCTGCTCCGAACGGCTCAATAGGTATGGAAACTTCGCTTGCAGTGGGAATTACCTGCCTTGTAAAGCGTGGACTTATGAGTTTTGAAAAGCTGATTGAGAAAATGAGTGTAAATCCCGCAAAAATTTTGGGAATCAACGCAGGCACGCTTGCGGTGGGAGCTGCCGCCGACATTGCTTTGGTTGACCTTGACGAGGAGTGGGTTGTTGATACTCAAAAGCTTCACGGCAAGAGCAAAAACACCCCGTTTAAGGGCAGACGGCTTTACGGCAAGGTTAAAAAGACGATTCTTGACGGAAAGATTGTTTTTGACGAACAACAGTAAAAATTAAATGTGATAAACCAATTTATAAAAATCAAAGGAGAAATTTTTATGGCACAGAAAGGTGATTTGCTGTCGGTAAGACAGGATATAAGGGTTGTTGACGCAACAATCCGTGACGGAGGACTTTGCAACGACTTTAGATTTGACGACAAATTTGTAAAGGATTTGTATGCGGCAAATGTTAAAGCCGGCGTTGATTATATGGAGTTCGGCTACAAGGCTTCAAAGGAGCTTTTTAAGGAAGAGGACTTTGGAAAGTGGAAGTTCTGCAATGACGAAGATATAAGGAAAATTATAGGCGACAACAAATCAAAGATGAAAATCGCAGTAATGGCTGATGTAGGCAGAACAGATTTTGAAAAAGATATTATCCCAAAAAAGGAAAGTCCCATTGACCTTATCAGAATTGCAACATACATAAACACAATTCCTGCGGCTATTGAAATGATAGAGGATTGTGCAAAAAAGGGATATGAAACAACAATCAATATCATGGCGGTTTCCAAGGCAAAGACCGAGGATATTGTAACGGCACTTGAAATTCTCGGAAAAAGTCCTGTAAATGCATTTTATATCGTTGACAGCTACGGTGCACTTTATCCCGAGGAGTCAAGACGCCTTGCAGAGCTTTACTGCTCTGTTGCTGACAAGTACGGCAAGGGTGTGGGAATACACGCTCACAACAACCAGCAGCTTGCGTTTGCAAATACGATTGAGGCTATGACCCAGGGAGTAAGCTACCTTGACGCAACGGTAGACGGAATGGGCAGAGGTGCGGGCAACTGTGCTCTTGAGCTTTTGCTCGGATTTTTAAAGAATCCGAAATACAAGGTTGCTCCTATTCTTAAAATTATTGAGGAGCATACTCATAAGCTGAGAGAAAGCGGAGTAAAATGGGGATATGACATTCCTTATATGCTTACAGGACAGCTTAACACTCACCCCCGTCCCGCAATTTCATTTGTAAAGGACAACAGAGAGGATTATTCAAATTTCAGCAACGAGCTTTTTGATATTATTAATTCATAAGCCTTTACAAAAGAATTTAACCTAAAAGATATGTTAATTGTATAAATATAAAGGAGAGCAGAATATGGCATTTGACAGACTTATTGAAAAAATTGCGGAAATGCAAAACCCGACAGTTGCAGGTCTTGACCCGAAGCTTGATTATGTACCGTCTTCAATCAAGGAGGCTTGCTTTGCAAAATACGGAAAGACTCTTGACGGAGCGGCTGCGGCAATTTTTGAGTTTAACAAGGCACTCATTGACGCACTTTGTGATATTGTTCCTGCAATAAAGCCGCAGGCTGCATATTATGAAATGTACGGATGGCAGGGTGTAAAGGCTCTTTGCGACACAATCGCTTATGCAAAATCAAAGGGAATGTTTGTAATTACCGACGGCAAGCGTAACGATATAGGCACTACTATGGAGGCTTATGCGACGGCTCATATCGGCACAACGGTTGTTGAGGGAGAGAAGATTGACGCTTTCGGTGCTGATGCTCTTACAGTAAACGGCTACCTCGGTACGGACGGTATTAAGCCGCTTGCAAAAATCTGTGCCGAAAAGGACAAGGGCATTTTTGTGCTTGTAAAAACATCAAATCCAAGCTCGGGTGAACTTCAGGACATGAAGCTTGAAACAAATGAAACTGTTTATGAGCATATGGGTAAAATGTGTGAGAACTGGGGAGAAGAACTTGAGGGCAAGTACGGCTATTCCGCAGTAGGTGCGGTTGTCGGTGCTACTTATCCCGAGCAGTTAAAGGAAATGAGAGAAAAACTGAGCCGCACATTTTTCCTCGTTCCGGGCTACGGTGCACAGGGCGGCGGAGCAGAGGATGTTAAAAATGCTTTTGATAAAAACGGAATGGGTGCAATAATCAACTCAAGCCGCGGAATTATGTGTGCATGGAAGTCTCAGGGACTTTGCGAGGAGGACTTTGCAAAGGCTGCAAGAAACGAAGCAATAAGAATGAGAGATGAAATCCTCTCGGTAATAGGTAAAATCAGCTTGTGATTATTTTTGTGTGTGCTAATTAGCCGTTTTTGTTGACTTTGACAAAATATAGGCGTATAATTTATTTGTTAGGCTATCGGCACGCTGTATTGCTTTGCAGCTGCCATTTTTAGTAAAAAATTATTAAATCAAGGGAGATTTTAGACATGGCAAGAGTTTATAATTTTTCTGCAGGTCCGTCAATGTTACCTGAGTCGGTACTTAAAAAAGCGGCTGCTGAAATGCTCGATTATGAGGGCAGCGGACAGAGCGTAATGGAGATGTCACACCGCAGCAAAGTTTTTGATAAGATTATTAAGGACGCAGAAGCTTTGCTTCGTGAAATTATGAATATTCCTGATAACTACAAGGTTATGTTCCTTCAGGGCGGCGGTTCTACACAGTTTGCTATGATTCCGTTAAACCTTATGAACAAGAACAATAAGGCTGATTATATTATCACAGGTCAGTGGGCTAAGAAGGCATATAAAGAGGCTGCACGCTACGGTGATGTTAAGGCTGTTGCATCTTCCGAGGATAAGACATATACTTATATTCCCAAGACTGATAAGTCAATGTTCCGTGAGGACGCAGATTATGTTTATATCTGCCTTAATAACACAATTTACGGTACGGTTTATCATGAGCTTCCCGACACAGGCGATATTCCGCTTGTTGCTGATATTTCTTCCTGCATCATGTCAGAGCCTCTTGATGTTTCAAAGTTCGGCTTGCTTTTTGCAGGTGCACAGAAGAACCTTGCAGGTGCAGGCGTTACAATCGTTATTGTTCGTGAAGATTTAATCGGCAATGCTATGGATATTACTCCTACAATGCTTGATTACAAGATTCATGCTGACGCAGATTCACTTTACAATACCCCTCCTTGCTACACAATCTATATCGCAAAGCTTGTTATGGAGTGGATTAAGAACGAGGTTGGCGGTCTTGAGAAGATGAAAGAGCTTAACGAGAAGAAAGCTAAGCTCCTTTACGACTTCCTCGACAGCTCCGAGCTGTTTAAGGGCACTGTTGTTGCTGAGGATCGTTCTCTTATGAATGTTCCGTTTGTAACGGGCGATACTGACCTTGACGCAAAGTTTGTTAAGGAGTCAACAGAGGCAGGACTTGTGAACCTCAAGGGTCACCGCACAGTCGGCGGTATGAGAGCTTCTATCTACAACGCTATGCCTTATGAGGGCGTTGAAAAGCTTGTTGAGTTTATGAAGAAATTTGAGGCAGAGAACAAGTAATTTCTGCAATTAGGCAGACGGATTTATTCGTCTGAATTTGATTTAAAAGGATTGGTTATAATGTTTAATATTTTGACATTGAATAAAATTTCAAATGTCGGCACTAGCCGCCTCGGCGAAAATTACACCTACGGCGACGAGGTTAAAAATCCCGACGCAGTGCTTGTCAGAAGTGCGGCAATGCACGATATGGAGTTTGAGTCTAACCTTCTTGCAATAGCAAGAGCAGGTGCAGGCACAAACAATATTCCTAAGGATAAGTGCTCAGAGCAGGGCATTGTTGTTTTCAACACTCCCGGTGCCAACGCAAATGCTGTTAAGGAGCTTATTGTTGCGGCTATGCTGCTTTCTTCAAGAAAGATTACCGAGGGTATTGAATGGGCAAAGACACTCAAGGGCAACGGCGACGCTGTCGGCAAAATGGTTGAAAAGGGCAAGAGCCAGTTTGTAGGTCCCGAGATCAAGGGTAAAACTCTCGGCGTAGTAGGACTTGGTGCAATCGGTATTCTTGTTGCTAATTGTGCGGTTTCTCTCGGTATGAATGTTATCGGTTACGATCCGTTTATGTCGGTTACTAACGCACTCAAGCTTGACCCCGCCGTTAAGCTTATGAAGAACAATGAAGAGGTTATGACAAACTGTGATTACCTCACAATTCATGTTCCGCTTACAGATGATACAAAAAATCTTGTAAATGAAGATGTTATCGCTAAGATGAAAGACGGCGTCCGCATTATGAACTTCAGCCGTGACGGACTTGTAAATGCGGAAGCTTTGCTCGCAGGCATAAAGAGCGGCAAGGTTGCAAAATATGTTACGGATTTCGCAACTGATGATATTCTCGGCGAAGAAAATATAATTTGTATGCCGCACCTCGGTGCTTCAACTCCCGAAAGCGAGGAAAACTGTGCTGTTATGGCTTGCGACCAGGTCAAGGAGTACCTCGAAAACGGCAACATTATAAATTCTGTAAACTATCCCGCTATTTCTCTTGCAAGAGCAAGCGAGGGCGACACACGCTTCTGCGTTATGCACAAGAATGTTCCCGAGCTTCTCAAAAAGGTTCTTACGGAAATCAGCGGCAATGTTGAAAATATGCTTTCAAAGAGCAGAGGCGACTACGCATACACAATTATTGATGTTGCAGGTGCCGACAAGGCTGACGCTGACAAGATTGCGTCCGTTGACGGCGTTATCAGAGTAAGAGCAATTTGATTTTAAGATAATTAAAGATACTGCAATATTTACGGCGGCTTCAAAATGAAGCCGCCGTTTTTGCGTTGGTTATTCATAATTGTATATGTTTAAAATTAAGCTTTCAGAAAGGCTGTTGAAACGATAATATTTGAGTGCTTTATTTCTGCAAAAATCTCTCCGCCCATTTTTGTTATAAGCTGACGGCAGATATAAAGTCCCAAACCACTGCCCTTTATATTTTTAGAATTACTACCTCGATGAAAACTGTCAAATATATGAGTAAGTTCATCATCAGCAAGAGTACAACCGCTGTTCTCTATCGAAACAACACAGCAGCCATCCTCGTTAGTTATCTTTATATTTATATACTGACCGTTACCGTATTTTATGGCATTTTCAATTATATTCTGCAAGATTTCAACACATCTGTCTATGTCCCCTTTAAGCATACAGTCGTTGTATTGCTCAACGGAAAAGTTTATTTTTGCAAGTGACAGTTTCTCTGAATAATATTCGTTTATCCTGCCGATAAGCTCTGATAAATAAAATTCGCTGATATTTACATCAAAGCTTAGAAAATCATCTTTTGATGCTGTTATTATCTGAGAAATATATCCCTCAATCTCATCCGCCTTAGCATTAATATTTTCTGCGATTTCAAGCTGTTTTTCATGGCTTTTATATAGTCCCTTTGAAAGTGCTTTTGAATACAATTTTATAGCCGACAGAGGAGTTTTTATATCGTGTGAAAGTGAGAGCAAAAGCATCCTCTTGTCTTTTTGCAAATCAAGTTCACGCTGTTTCTGACTTTCGATATTGTCACGGAGCAAATCTACACCCCAGATGAATTTTCCGAAAAAACGGTTTTTGACTTCTTTAATCGGTACAGTTAGATTACCTTTTGACAGCTCGAAAGGAACTTCTTTTAATCGGTCAAAAGGTTTTAATATCTTTAATTTTATGTATATCAAAATTGCGATAACCATCAAAGAAATTAATGCCAAAACCAAATTTGATATTACTAAAAAAGGAGTAATGTTTTCTTTGGTTCTCATATAATCAAATCGGTAAAGCTGTCCGTCTATTTCTCTTATGACATACTCGTTTGAAACATCATAAAATTCGGAATTATCATTTGAATATTTCTCGACATTCGTGACATACTCATTCCCGGAAAAATCAAGACTGTCGTAGCCGTTATCATTAATTTGTAACGCAATCCTGTTTACTTCAACCCTATATTCTCTATCGAATGCTGATTGTTGGCTGTTTATAATTAAAACATTTGCAGCCACAAATAGCACTGCAATTACTGCGATTACAAAAGCAACGATTTTGTTATAGCTTTTCATACAAACTTATACCCCAATCCCCAAACTGTTTTTATCCGTTCGGGCGATTTCGGATTGTTTTCAAGCTTTTGTCTGAGCCATTTTATATGAACCGTAAGGGTTTGTGTTTCCGAAAAGCTGTCATTGCCCCATATGTTTGAAAAAAGAAATTCCTTGCTCAGTGTTTTCCCTTTGTTTTCTGCAAGTAATAAAAGCAGTTCAAATTCCTTTGATGTCAAATTGAGCAAAATATCATTTTTGTATGCTGACTTTTCAGCCTTGTTTATTCTTATGTCACCGTCAACTATCTCATCAAGGGAATATCTGCGTTTAAATATCCCCTTGATTTTGGCTATCATTATATCAATATCATAGGGCTTTTCAATGTAATCGTCCGCACCGAGAATTAAGCCGTTGAGCTTATCGTCTTTCTCGGTTTTTGCACTTACCATGATAATCGGAACATTTGATTTTTCTCTCAGCTTTTTGCACACAGCAAAACCGTCCATTTCAGGTAACATTATATCCAAAACAACGATTTTTGCACCGTACTTTTCAAACAGAGAAACAGCTTTTTCTCCGCTGTCGGCAATCGAAACCGTATAGTTTTCAGCAACCAAAAAGTCACGGAAGAGTTCGCCGAGTTCTTTGTTATCCTCAACAATCAAAATATCCGTCATAACAACCTCTCTGTATTTACCAACCCATTTCCATAAGCCAGCCGTTTAACATTTTTTCTCGTTCTCTGAGCTTTGATTCAGAAAAATCTCTATCAAAATTATACTCTCCGCTGATGTTTCCGTCAACTATATAAAGCACTCTTGAGCAACGGGATGCAACTTTTATGTCGTGAGTTACAAGCATAACCGTTGTGCCCTCCGAATTTATTTTTAAAAGTTCTTCCATAACCTCATCGGATGAATTTCTGTTAAGAGCACCTGTCGGTTCATCGGCAAAGATAACCTTTGGATTGTTTATCATACTTCGGCAAATACAGGCTCTCTGAAGCTGACCACCCGATACCTCATTGATATCGTTGTCTGCGACATCGGCTATGCCGAGTTTGTGCATAAGTGCAAGTCCTCTTTCGGTAACTTCCTTTCGTCGTTGCTTGACCTTTTTAGACATGCAGGCAGGAAGAATAATGTTATCAAGCAAACTCAGGTTTTTAAGCATATACATTTGCTGAAAGATAAATCCCATTTCATCAAGTCTGAGCTTTGAAAGTTCTTTTTCGCTCATCTTATCAATGCTTTGGTTACCAAACAAAACTTCGCCTGCGGTTGCCTTCTCCATTCCCGAAACTGCATACAAAAGTGTTGATTTGCCCGAACCCGATGCCCCCATAACTGCAATCATTTCACCCTCATCTACTGAAAAACTCACATTTCTCAGCACATTGTTCTGACGCTTGTTGACAATATATGTTTTGCATAATTCATTTACTTTTAGTATTGTATTCATAGGTTAGTTCTCCTTTTTACTCATTGGTTGAGGTGTCTGATGCACTGATTTTTCTCACACTCAGCGATGACAGAAACGCTGAAACTCCCGTTATCAAAAGTACACCAATCGGATATATCAAAAATGTTTCAAGTGTGTTTATCTCAATCGGACAATTATATGCTCCCATAATTGAGGAAATTTGTGAAAATACAAATTGAGATATAGGGGAACCGATGAGTACGCCGACAACTGTTGACGCTGCCAAAATCAAACAAATTCTCAAAGCTTGCCAAGCTGCAATGGCATTGTTTCTGAATCCGATTGCCTTTAGAATTGCAATTTCACACTTTTCTTTTGTAATAAAACTTTTGGTCATTAGCACTGTAACAAGAATATTAATAAAAATAACTACGGAAAGTATAAGGATTTTTACTCCATCGATCTGTCCGGATATTCCGCCGTCCAACATATCGACATATTCGGCTGCAGTCATAAGCTCGCACTCAGGATAATTTTCAGCTAACAGTTCATTCCTTTCGTTGATTGTTTGCCGGTTAGGATTATCTGTATATAAAACCTGAATTGCGAAACAGCCGGTTATATGATTGTAATCGAGGTCTTCGGTTTCTGAAAATCTAACTCCTTCTCCCATATTCATCATTGTTTGATATATAGCAGTAACGGTGTATTTTTTTACTTCATTACCGATATTGACATTTACATCATCACCTATTTTGACATCAATTCTGTCGGCTACTATGTGCGAAACAGCAATTTCGTTTTTGTTTTGGGGCGGAGTTCCGTCAAGATATGTGTACATATCACAGCTTGAATCACCAATGCCCTGAGTTGCTATACTGGAAGTCTTTTTATCGTCTTTTGAAATATAGAATTTAAAAAATGCTTCCTGAAAAACTTTCGACTCAATATCATTTTCATTCAAGTAATCTTTAATATTTTCTATTTTTTCTTCAAGCATCTGTTTGTTGTTGCCTGAGTTATCAAAATAAGTTTCCTGCAATATAATGACATCGCTTTTCGCCATTCCAAAGGTTTGAATAAAACTGTCTGACTTTAATGTGTTTACAATATTTAGAGGAATAATCACAAGCAAAATGCCGATTACAAAAATAAAAAACATAGACACATATTTTTTCAGACTGCTCATAACATCATTAAGCGACATTGAAAGAATTAAAGGAAGCTTTGAATTGCTAAGATGAATAACTCCTTTTTTGGAATAACGCTCTCCTGTTTCTCCGTTGCGGATTGCGTCAATCGGAGAGAACCTTTTTATTTTTCTTGTGCATAGGTAGCAGAACATGACTACAATAAATGCCGATAAAGCCGAACACATAACATTCAGGGCATAGTTTCCTGAATTTGAAATCATAATGTTTTTTGAGGTGCTCTGCAACATAAGACTGCCGAACGGAATACTCAGAATAAATCCGATGGCAGAGCCGCCTATCGATATTGCAGTATATTTTATTATATATAATCCTCTTATCCCTCGGTTAGATATTCCGATTGCTTTCATTACACCGATTTCTCTAAATTCCTCTGTCATAGTAAAATCAATGGTAAATCTTAAAATTGCAAGCGAAATCAAAATCAAACATATGCTGACCACAAAAACAATTGCTGACATTAATATGTCCATAATATACGTAAGTTTAACGGTTTCTCTGTCAATGCTAAACAGAACATTGAGTTCAAGGTCGGTAAACTTACTGTTAAACTCAGAATCATCTGTATTAAGAAAAAAACTGTCAAAAAGTACATTCTTTTCATTCTCTTTAAAAAATTCAAAGTCATTATCGCTGACCAAAAATCTTGTCATACTAATCATTCCTGAACCAAACACAGCGTCTTTGACATAGCCTTTTACAACAAACTCTTTTGACTGATCTCCGGATTTTATAACCACTTTTGAACCTTTGTGAAAATCATTCGAGTCAGAAAACCACATGAGTGAACTCACATAAATCTCTCCGTCGGCAACCGACTTTAGCTGTTTTCCGTTTTCTAAAAACAGATTTGTATCGTTTACCCTTGAAATTACAGTGGTGCTTGAATAGTCAAATACTTTACCGTCAATTTTGACATCTTTGGGATTTATCATTGCCATTGTGTTGTCTTTATAACTATAATTGTTCTCATCGGCAAATGACTTAAAATTTTCAGATGAACGGCTGTCTGAAGTTGATACCCAATAATCGGGAACTTCTGCCATGTCAAAATAATTGTCCAATGCATTAAAAACAGTTACCATATTGTTTGCACCGCTTGCAATAAAAGTTGATGCAAGTATGACAAAAATCATTAAAATAATATTTATTGACTTTTTTCGCTTCAAATCTCTCCTTAGTATATTAAAAAACATACCATCACCTCACTTTGTTATGAACTAAGTATAAAACATAAATTATTAAATAATCCTTAAATTTTTACCTATGCAAAGCTATATTTTCTCATTACAGATTTCTGAGAGCGTATCAACGCTTAATGAAAATGAAAAATGTTTTTTCTCAATATGATTAAGCAGTATAAAAATATACAAAAATAAACGGCAATTTCGTGTTTGCGAAACTGCCGTTTTTGCGTTGGTTATTCATAATTGTATATGTTGTTTTCCAAAAAGTATATGTAGGCATTTTTTATTGTTTCATATTTTTCTTCATCTGTTGCTGTATAGTCCCAGTCCGTACCGTTAATAACGGTCTGCATCATACAGCCTTGGTGACGGGTGGTGGAGTCATTGTCATATATATTGGGGGATATACCTGTTAAAGTGCCGTCTTCAATAAGATATCCGGCTCCGCAATATCCCGCAATGGGATAGTTTATATAGAAACATATTTTATGTGTGCCGTCAAAATCCTGAAAAGATATTTTGTCTATGTGATGATTTTCTCCGCTGTCATAATGAGTTGAATCCCATTGATCCATAACATTATATACGGCGTCAATGTACTCATAATCTTCGGCGGTAAGTTCTGTTGGTGTCGGACTTTCCGTTACTGCCGAGCATGAACAAAATATGAAACATAGTAAAAATGCATATAAAAAGAATATTAATTTTTTCATTTTGGTTTCACCTGCCCGCAGCCGCAAGTGCCTACATAACTTTGATTAATTCTTCCGCAATTCGGACACTTCCACTCTACATCTTTTGGGATTTCATTTACAAATGTTCTTTTTTGTTGGGGTGTATTTTGAGTATTATACATAAATGGTACATACTTTTCATATTCCGATGCACCTTTACGCTCACATACCTGAAAGGCTATCATAAAGATTATACCCAAAACAAGAAATATTGTGCCTATAATAAGAGTTTTCTCCTCGCTTTTTGTAATGTAGTGACCATTAAAATCATTGATGAATGATATCAAACAAAAAACCATAATAATATCACATATTATGTCAAGCACTAAAAATACCCAAACCTGAGGATGCTCGGCTCTGTATTCACGCATAAATTCCGATTTGCTTTTTTGCGGTAAAGTAGTCCTGTCGCTGTATGAATTAAAACAGCTGTTTCGAGAGTTTACAGATTCGACAGACAGATTATATCCGCAGTGAGGACAAAAATTTTCGTTTGCTTCTTTACCGCATTTAGGACAATACATAAAAACAACTCCTTAAATAAATTTTTGATTAGACTAATTTATATTTAATCATATAATGCTCAGACATTTTTCCCAGATTAATATAGTATAGACCTATTACTACTATTGAAAGTACAATAATTAACCCCAAAATCAGCACCCCGAAGCAAAATGCAATTGCTATTCCAACCTCGAATAAACCTATAATTATCATAAGTATTTTTATCAAAGAGACAATTAAACCAATTGTTGAAATCCCTGAAATAACCAGTAAAAATATACCAAAGCCTTTTAACATGCTTGGTTTTATATATTTGAGTTCGTCAACGATAGTTTTTGAAGGTTCATAAGATGACATAATTTCAAGTAGTGTACCGAATGCTTTATATTTTAAGTAGTAAGTTATAAAAGCAAATAGCACGCACAACGCACATATAAATATTGTCAATAAAGGTAACACAATGAATTGTTTAAGTTCACTCAATGAAATGATAACAATAAAACCAATGCTTATTACTTGAATAAGTAATATTATAGAAAATATAATTAAACCGAATGTAGTGTATGTTTTGGGCTTAAGAGTGAGACAGTTTGCTTTAAATGGAAAAACATTGTTATTATTTTCATGTTTAATCATATCTGCAAATGTGTACATTGCTGAAAACTCCATATAACCGAAAAACAGAGTAATCATTGAGGCAATTACCGATACAATTTTGATTGCGGTAAAAACATCGTCAAGGTTCGGAATAAGTGATAGCAAAGGGTTGTTTGGGATAAACAGCTGGGTTATGCTTGAAATAAATCCGAGAATTGCAAAGACAATTACAACTACCGAGTAGATTTTAAAAATGATTGGCCTTGTGTACATAAACATTCTCCTTAGAATAATTTGATAAACAAATACAGTTTATTATGCGAAATTTGTCTGTTTATGTATAATATTATAATTACAAATACAAATATTGTCAATATAAAATTACAAATATAGTGTGTTTTTGTAGTAAAAAATCCAACTATAATAGTAGTTGGAGGTTGATTGTATGAGTTTACTCAATCTTGGAGAGAAAATCCGCAACACACGCTTAAAGTGCGGTCTTACTCAGGATAAGCTTGCCGAAATGGTTGATATATCTACAAATTTTATGAGTCTGATTGAAAACGGCAGAAATATGAGTGTGGAAACGCTGGTGAAAATTGCCGACGCTTTGGGCGTTACCGTTGATTTCCTGCTAAGCGATACACTTGATATGCAAAGCGATGTTCTTTCATTACAGATTTCTGAGAGCGTATCAACGCTTAATGAAAGTGAAAAAATGTTTTTTCTCAATATGATTAAGCAGTATAAAAATATACAAAAATAAACGGCAGTTTCGTATTTGCGAAACTGCCGTTTGGCATAGGTAAATTTACTTTAAGTAAATTATTTGTTTTTATTTTGAATATACTCGTCAATAGCGGCTGCGGCTGTTTTGCCGGCACCCATTGCGAGAATTACGGTAGCGGCACCTGTTACTGCGTCACCGCCTGCGTAAACGCCCTCGCGGGAAGTAAGACCGTTTTCGTCTGCGATAATGCCGCCCCATTTTTGAGTGTCAAGTCCTTTTGTTGTTGACTTGATAAGCGGGTTGGGAGATGTTCCGATAGAAATGATTACGGCGTCAACATCAAGTACAAATTCACTGCCCTCTACGGGAACAGGTCTTCTTCTGCCGCTTGCATCAGGTTCACCAAGCTCCATTTTAATGCACTTCATACCTGTTACAAATTCGTCCTCATTTCCGAGAATCTCAACGGGATTATTCAGGAGCTTAAAGATGATGCCCTCTTCCTTAGCGTGTTCAACCTCTTCCTTACGGGCAGGAAGCTCTTCTTCGCTTCGTCTGTACACAATATAGACTTCATCTGCACCGAGTCGCTTTGCACAGCGTGCAGCGTCCATTGCGACATTTCCGCCGCCAACTACGGCTACCTTTTTGGCGTGCATAATCGGAGTTGTGGTGTCATCCTTGTACGCTTTCATAAGGTTTGTTCTTGTAAGAAATTCGTTTGCAGAGTAAACACCGCAGAGATTTTCACCGGGGATATTCATAAATCTCGGAAGTCCCGCACCTGAACCGATAAATACGGATTCAAATCCGTAATCGTCCATAAGCTCGTCAATCGAGATTACTCTGCCGATTACCATATTGGTTTCAATCTTAACGCCGAGTTCTTTCAGCGTGTCAACCTCTTTTTGAACGATTGACTTAGGAAGTCTGAATTCGGGAATACCGTAAACAAGCACGCCGCCTGCGAGGTGGAGAGCCTCAAATACGGTTACATCGTAGCCTTTCTTTGCAAGGTCGCCCGCACAGGTAAGTCCGGCGGGACCTGAGCCGATTACTGCAACCTTGTGACCGTTTGATTCGGGCTTTTTAATTTTAGCGTCTGTCTGTGCATTGTGCCAGTCGGCAACAAATCTCTCAAGTCTGCCGATGCCGACAGGCTCTGTCTTGATGCCTCTTACGCACTTTGATTCGCACTGGGTTTCCTGAGGACAAACACGGCCGCACACTGCGGGAAGTGAGCTTGACTCGGAAATTACATCATATGCAGCTGCAAAATTTCCGTTTGCAACTTCCTTGATAAAGTCGGGAATTGCAATATGTACGGGGCAGCCCGAAACGCAGGGCTTTGTTTTGCAGTGAAGACAACGCTGTGCTTCCTCTATTGCTACTTCCTCGGTGTAGCCTGTTGCTACCTCGAGGAAGTTTTTATTTCTGACATTGGGATCTTGGGTTGGCATTTCTGCCTTTTTGGGTGACATATTAGGCATAATTACTCAACCTCCTTTTTGAAAAGGTTGCAGGTTTCTTCGTATGCGTGGCGTTCAAAGTTCTTGTACATTGCTCCGCGTTTCATAGCTTCGTCAAAATCAACCTTAAAGCCGTCAAAGTCGGGGCCGTCAACACAGGCAAACTTTGTTTCTCCGCCGACAGTCAAGCGGCAGCCGCCGCACATACCTGTTCCGTCAATCATAATCGGGTTCATTGAAACGGTTGTCGGAATGTTGTGGGGCTTTGTAGTTTTAACAACGAACTTCATCATGATAAGAGGACCGATTGTGATAACAAGGTCGTACTTTTCGCCGTCGTTGATGAGTTTTTCAAGCGGTGCTGTTACAACGCCCTTTTCTCCGTATGAACCGTCATCGGTCATAAGAATAAACTTGTCGGAGCAAGCCTTGAATTCGTCCTCGAGTATAACAAGATCTTTATTTCTGAATCCTACGATGGAGTGAACCTCGCAGCCGAGCTCATGGAGCTTTTCTGCAACGGGGAGTGCGATGGCACAGCCAACACCGCCTCCGACAACGCAAACCTTTTTAAGGCCTTCGGTATGGGTGGGAACACCGAGAGGACCGACAAAATCATGAATAAAGTCGCCCTCCTCAAGGTGGTTAAGCTTTTCGGTGGTAGCTCCTACAATCTGGAATATAATTCTTACCGTTCCTGCTTCTCTGTCATAACCTGCAACGGTAAGCGGAATGCGCTCGCCGTCTTCGTCAACTCGGAGAATGATAAACTGACCCGGCTCAGCTTTTTTTGCAATAAGCGGAGCGTCAATTTCCATCAATGTAACAGTGGGGTTAAGAACTTTTTTCTTAACTATTTTGTACATTATCTCATTTCCTTTCACATAAAAATTCACAATAAAGCGGTTAAGCATTTACAGTTTCTCACCATAAATATTATCATAAGTATTAAAGATTTTCAAGAAGCTTTGTGTTGTTTTTTATATATTTAATTTTGAATTTAATCAAAAAAACGATTATATATTAATTATCTTAAATTACAGGACAAATTTTAGGAATAATAAGGCTTTGGGTGTAAAAGCTAATAATGTTTAAGCTTAGTTTGCTGTACAGGCTGAATAAATTAAAAGGGAGTATGATTATGGCTGACAACAAAAAGAAAATTGTACTTATCGGTACGGGAATGGTCGGAATGAGCTTTGCTTATGCGGCACTTAACAGAAATCTTTGCGATGAGCTTGTTTTGATTGATTTAAACGAAAAGCGTGCTAAGGGGGAAGCGATGGACCTTAACCACGGACTTGCGTTTTCAAATTCAAGTATGAAGATTTACTGCGGAGGTTACGGCGACTGTTCGGACGCTGACATTGTTGTTATCTGTGCGGGAGTAAATCAAAAGCCGGGAGAAAGCAGACTGGAGCTTTTGCAGAGAAATACAAAGGTGTTTGCTTCAATCGTGCCGATGGTTGTTCAGAGCGGTTTTGACGGGGTTTTTCTTGTTGCAACAAATCCTGTTGACATTATGACAAGGGTAACCTTTGAGCTTTCGGGATTTAATGCCGCAAAAGTAATAGGAACGGGTACGACGCTTGATACTGCAAGACTGAGGTATCTTATGGGAGAATATTTTGAGGTTGACCCGAGAAACATTCATGCATATGTAATAGGTGAACACGGCGACAGCGAGTTTGTGCCGTGGAGTCAGGCAATTCTTGCGGTGAAGCCGATAAAGGATGTTCTTGCCGATAACTCGCAGACATATTCAATGGAGGAACTTGAGAAAATAAGCGTTGATGTAAGAACGGCGGCACAGGAAATAATTGAGGCGAAAGGTGCTACCTATTACGGAATAGGTATGGCGATTGTGAGAATTGCAAAAGCGATTTTAAATGATGAAAATGCCGTTTTGACCGTATCAACACGCCTTAGGGGAGAATACGGGGGCAAAAAAGATGTCTTTATCGGAAATCCGTGCTTTATAAACGCCGCGGGAGCAAAGAGAATTTTGGAAATGCGGCTTTCTCAGGAGGAACTTGAGAAGCTCGACAACAGCTGTAAAATTTTAAACGATAATTTTAAAAGCCTTACGCTTTAATATAGATTTGGGCACGGTAATGCGTGCCTTTACATAAAAATTAAAAAGTCGAGTGCCTCGACACGCAATTTGAGCATTTTCCTATAAAGTAAAAAAATTTTAAATATTTTTTCAAAAATTGCATTCTTTTATGCAATTTTTTTATTTTTTAGGGGTATAGTTGAGAGGCTTACTCAAAAATCCTCTCAAAAAACGGAGGTGACAAAAATAGATAAAAAACTTACAAGCCGTGAAAAGGAGTTTTGCAGCTGCTTTTTAAACACAGGCAGTCCGTCGATTGCGGCAAAGCGTGCAGGCTGGTCAAAGAACCCCGAACAGACGGGTGAAAAGCTGCTTTGTAGAAAGGAAATTGCAGACGAAATTGAACAGCTTGCAAAACAGCGTGAAAAATCCCTTGCCAATATGGCGTCGGTGGGGTATCAAAGGCTTGCTTTCGGCGATATTGCCGACGCAGTGTCGCTGCTTTATATGGAAAATCCCTCCCGTGCGGATCTTAGCACAATGGACCTTTTTTTGGTGTCGGAGATTAAAAGACCGAAGGACGGCTCGATGGAAATCAAGTTTTTTGACAGGCTGAAGGCTCTTGAAAAGCTCGAAAGCAGACAGGAAGAGGAAAACGGCGTTCGGAATCTTTTTGACGCCATAGACAAGAGTGCAAGAACGGTCGGAAGTGATAAGGCTGAAGATTAAGTCTTTTTCACAAAAACAGCTTAGGGTGCTTTCGTGGTGGAGCAAAAGCTCAAAGGACTGTAAGTGTGACGCGATTATCTGTGACGGTGCAGTGAGAAGCGGAAAAACATTTTGTATGGTGTTATCGTTTATTATTTGGAGCTTTTATTTCGGCGGTAACGGCGACTTTGCTCTGTGCGGAAAGACAATTCGTTCTCTGAGGAGAAATATGGTAACACCAGTAATTCCGCTTTTGAGATCACTTGGATTTGTTTGTGATGAAAAAATCACTCACAATACGCTTACGGTGAGTTACCGAGGAATAAAAAACAGGTTTTACCTTTTCGGCGGCAAGGACGAATCGTCCGCATCGCTTATTCAGGGTATGACGCTGTCGGGAGTAATGTTTGACGAGGTTGCACTTATGCCGCGTTCGTTTGTGGAGCAGGCAATGGCAAGATGCTCGGTTACAGGTTCAAAATTTTGGTTTAACTGCAATCCTGAATATCCCGAACACTGGTTTTACACAGAGTGGATAAAAAAAGCAAGGGATAAAAATGCTCTTTATCTTCACTTTACCATGGACGACAATCCGTCGCTTTCGCAGAGTGTTAAGCAAAGATATGAAAATCTCTACTCGGGAGTTTTTTACGAGAGATTTGTCAAGGGCAGATGGGTTGCTGTGTACGGTGCGGTTTATCCCTTTATGGACAATGAGGAAATGTACTGCGAAGTGCCGAAAGGCGAATTTTGCAGGTATGCGATTTCCTGCGACTACGGCACGGTAAATCCCGCCTCGTTCGGCTTATGGGGCAAGCAGGGCGATGTGTGGTACAGAATTGACGAGTATTACTTTAATTCGAGGACTCAGGGGTTTCAAAAGACCGATGAGGAGCATTATCAGGCACTTTGTACTCTTGCGGGAGATAAAAAGATTTCGCAGGTTGTTGTTGACCCGTCGGCGGCAAGCTTTATTGAGGTTATTCGCCGACACGCAAGGTTCAGAGTGGTGCCTGCACAAAATAATGTGGTAAACGGGATAAGAAGAGTATCTCAGGCTCTAAAGGACGGAAGCATAAAAATATGCAGGGACTGTAAGGCGACAAAGCGGGAATTTTCGCTTTACCGCTGGGACAGCCGAAAAGCGGACGACATTCCCGTAAAGGAGAATGACCACGCTATGGATGATATAAGATATTTTGTCACAACGGTGATTGACGGCGGCAGTCGTATGTTTGTCATGGCCGCCGAAAGACAGGAGGAATAGAAAGCTTTGAAGTTTGGAAGGAAAAATCGCAGGGAAAATCCAAAATGCACACTGCCCGTTCAGACTGTTCCCAAAGACAGGCAGACGGGGCTTGACCTGTTTGAGAGATTTGAAACAGGCAGCAGGGCAGAGCGTGAACTGTATTCGTCAATGCGTGAGGCTGTTCCGATAATTGACGCCGCTTTATGCAAAATCGTAAGGCTTATAGGCAGGTTCGAGGTAAAAACCGAAAACACCGTCTGCAAGAAAATTGCGGATGATTTTATAAAGAATGTAAAAACAAACGGTTCTTCGCTGGGTATGCACAATTTTATTTACGGCTACCTTGATTCCTTGCTCACTTACGGTGAGGCGGTGGGAGAAATGGTGCCGTATGCTGACGGCAGCGGAATTTGTTCTCTTTACAACGCAAGCCTTGACGATGTTGAAATAAGGGCGGACAAATCGCCGCTTGATTTGGTGGTTTGCTGTAACGCTTCGGGAGAGCTCTCCCCCGTAAAGAACAGACAGCTTGTGCTTGCAACCCTGCTTAATCCAAAACCGGGTACAATCCACGGCACATCAATTTTAAGCGGTTTGCCTTTTGTAAGTTCGGTTTTGCTCAGAATTTTTAAGTCGATAAAAACAAACTGGGAAAGAGTCGGCGATGTGCGTTTTGCGGTTACATACAACCCCGATGAAAGCGGTTCGGGACTGAGCGAGGAAAGTGCAAGGCAGATTGCCGACGAGTGGAAAAAGGCGATGAGAAGTGACAGCGTTTGCGATTTTGTTTCGGTGGGCGATGTAAGCGTCAAGGTCATCGGTGCGGAAAGTCAGATGCCCGACTGTGAAGTGCCTGTAAGAAATATTTTGGAACAAATACTTGCAAAGCTGGGAATACCGCCGTTTTTGCTGGGGCTTTCCTGGTCAAGCACCGAGAGAATGAGCGAACAGCAGGCGGATATTCTTACAAGCGAGCTTGAATATTACAGGTCGGTTGTTGAGCCTGTTATTATAAAGATTATTACAATGCATTTGAGGCTTTGCGGATACAACTGCGGATTTGAGATTGAGTGGGATGACATTAATCTTCAGGATACTGTGGAGCTTTCGCAGGCAAGATACAATAATGCCCGTGCAATGCAGATTGAAGCGGGAGAGGAAACGGAGGTAACTGATGAGTAAAAAAGGAATGAAAAAGGAAGCTGTCATAGGTGCGGTGCAGGAAGATGCACACGGTACCGTTTCGGACGAGGAGCTTGAACTCATAAACTCCTACACCCGCAGAAAGCTTACAAAGGACGAGGTGTATGTGTTCTCTGTGGTGCTGTGCGACAATGACATAGACCGTGACGGAGAGAGATTTACGGTGGAGTCGCTGTTTGCCCTTGAAAAGCTTTTTGTGGGCAAGACGGGAATTTTTGACCATAATCCCACGGCAAAAAATCAGACGGCAAGAATTTTTGCCTGCTCGGTTGAAGCGGTTTCAGGCAGAAAGACTGCCACGGGAGATGATTATTTCAGGCTGAAGGCGAGAGCGTATATGCCTGTAAGCGAAAAAAACAGGGATATTATTTTGTCGCTTGACAGCGGAATTATCAAGGAAGTAAGCGTAGGTTGTGCGGTTGAGGAGATTTTGTGCAGCATTTGCGGAGAAAAAACAGATACCTGCCCGCATAAAAAGGGAGAAATTTACGGCTCAAAAATATGCTGCGGAGAACTTATTAACCCATATGACGCCTATGAATGGAGCTTTGTTGCCGTGCCGTCGCAAAGAGAGGCGGGAGTTACAAAGTCGGCGTACTTAAAAGGAGAGAAAACAAGTATGGAAAATATTTTGAAAAAGCTTGAACAGGGAGATATAAATATGAATTCGGCAGAATGCAGCAAGCTTTTGTCGTACATAGACGGACTAAAACAGTCGGCAAAAGACGGGGTGTTTTACCGTGACAGCCTTATTGCTGATGTTCTTAGGTTATCGGCGTCGGTTCAGCCCGAAATTTCAAGAGAAACCATGGAGAGCGTTGCAAAATCAATGACGGTGGCACAGCTTAACGAGTTTAAGACTGCCTTTGAGAAAAAGAAAAACGAAGCGTTTTCGGCAACGCCTCAGCTTTACAGCGAGAAAAATAAAAACAAGACCGCAGTAAACGGTCAATTCAGAATTTAACGGAGGTAAAAATTATGAATGTAAATTTTAACGGATATGGTGAAAATGTCGCAACATTTATTGCGGCGGATACTTTGACCGAAACAGGAGTGCCTGTAAAGATCAGTGCAGACGGTACAGTTGACAAATGCTCGGCAAACGACTTGTTCTGCGGTATCTGCATAGGTGTGCGAGGCGGCTATGCTGCGGTTCAGCTTGCAGGTTACGCAAAGGTGCAGGTTTCTTCAAAGCTTGCTCTCGGTTATACAAAGCTTGCGGCTGCCGAAAACGGCAAGGTCGCTGCAAACGATTCGGGCAGAGAACTGCTTGTAATTGACTCAACTGAAACTGACGCAGGAATTATTCTTTGATAGGAGGAAAATAATATGGCAAATTTTGAAAATATTACTATAGAAAAGGGTATGTACCAGAGCAAGGGCGGTCTTACCGAGGTGCTTGAAAAGCTTGACCCGTCCGAAAACTACGAGGGAACTTCTCTTGAGGGACTTGACGCTTTTTCCCGTCAGCTCAAGCGATTTGATATTAAGGTGAGCGGCAGGGGAAGCGACTGCGTTGAAAAGTTTTTCCAGACTTCAAACTCGGCGGCTCTTTTCCCCGAATATGTGAGCAGAGCGGTAAGACAGGGCATGGAGCGTGCCGATATTCTTCCGAATCTTGTCGCAACGGTAACAGATATTGACGGTATGGACTATCGCAGTATTGTATCCGCCCCCACAGAGGACGACAAGACACTAAAGATTGTGGGCGAGGGTGCGGTAATTCCGCAGACTGTTGTAAAAACGAGAGAAAACCTCGTGAAGCTTCACAAGAGAGGCAGAATGCTTGTTGCATCTTATGAGGCACTGAGATTTCAGCGTCTTGACCTCTTTACGGTAACGCTTAATCAGATTGGTGCATATATTGCAAGAGCACAGCTCAAGGACGCTATTGATGTACTTTTAAACGGCGACGGCAACGAAAATCCTGCTGAAACTGTCAGCGTGGGTGAAGGCGGAAGCATTGAATACGGCGATATTTTAAAGCTTTGGTCATCGCTTTCACCGTATGAGCTTAACACAATTCTTGCACCTACGGAGGAGATGCAGAAAATTCTTTCTCTTTCACAGATGCAGGATTCAAACGCAGGACTTGATTTCCAGGGTACGGGCAAGATGATTACTCCGCTCGGTGCAGCACTTCTTCACGCCCCTGAAATGGAAAGCGGCAAGATTATCGGTCTTGACAAAAACTGTGCTCTTGAAATGGTTCAGGCAGGCGGCGTTATGACCGATTATGACAAGCTTATCGACCGTCAGCTTGAGCGTGCGGCAATTACCTGCACGGCAGGATTTTCAAAAATCTTTACGGAAGCCGCAAAGACACTTTCCTGTTAAATGAGGTGATTGTTTGAACATTGCAAATGTAATAACTCGCTTCGGTTTGCTCGCAGGACTTCAAAATGATGAAATCTACAAGTGGAAAGCTTTGATTGACGACGCCTGCGATTATGTTGGCTCAATCGTCATTAAAGAAAACCCCGATGAGAGCGAAGCAAGGAGAATAGAAATGCTCTGTGCAGTGTATGCACTAAAGCTCTACAGCCTATGCAATGATGAAAACATAACCTCGTTTACTGCGGGCGATGTTCAAATTACATCGCCCGAAAACAGGCAAAACAGGGGAGAAAAGCTGTGGAGAGAATACTCGGAAAAATGCACGGATCTTATTGATACCAAGAGCTTTTTGTTCGGCAGGGTGATTTGATGGGTATAATTTCGACAGTCGGAGAAACAATAAAACGATACGGTTGCAAAATAAATGTTTTATCGGGCGAAGACAGCGTTAGTTCAAGAGCCTTTATTGAACCTCTCCGCTACAAAAACAAGGTGTATGTAGGCGGCGAGTATCATTATTTGGGTAAAAGACGAAGTGAAAAATATCTGTACATCGGACCGCCCGATTTGAAGCTTGAAGAAAACACATCCGTAATAGAAATGCAAAGTAAAAAATATATTGTTAAGAGATGCGAAATATATTATGTAAATGACCGCCCTGTGTATGTGTGGGCAATACTATTGCAGTACGGCAAGGCATTGGAGGATGATTATGAATCAAATTGAAAAACAGGTTGACCAAATTATCGCAGGACTTAAGCTGATTGATAAGTTAAAGCCTGTGAGATTTGTAAGAGAATACGGTTCTCATAATGTTGAAAATCCAATAAGCGGACTGCTTGCCGTAGTGTCGGTTACGGATACAACGCTTTCAAAAAGCTATATAGGAGGATATCTTTCTTCTGCCGTAAAGGGAGAAAGCTATGCGGCAAAGGTTGAGATAAGGGTGTATGCCCCCGCAACGGAAAACGGAAGCGGTCTGTCGGAGGTCGTAAGCGAATTGCTTGCCGGACTTAAAAAGGCTGACAGTCAAAAAATCATAGTGGAAGCAGATGTGTCGCCCATTGCGTTTGACCCGGATATGAACGCAATTTACCGCATTGTGCATTTTGGGATAGAGTTTTGCCTTTGTGAGGAGGGATAGCGTGGCTGATTTTGCATTTGAAAAGGGCGATGATATTACAATTTATATTAACGGTCAAATTCTCGGCGGAGTTAAAGGAGCGGTTTGCAGAAAAGATAATACCTGTTACAGTATATCGGAATTTTTAAATGATATTCCTGTAAAAAAGCTGAGTAAAAGCAATTATCAGCTTGAACTTGTTTTAGACGGTTCAGACAGCTTGCAGACTTTTCAGGGACAGAATATTCAAAGTATAGAATTTGCAGGCTCATACAGGAAGGTTATCTACTCCGATTGTTTTATAGACAGCGTTGATACAAATATAAGTCCCGAGAAACCTATTGAATATACAGTAAAAATTACCGCTGTGGAGAGGAGCGAGATTGATGGAGAGTTATGAAGCGTTGATTAACACTGCGGAAAAATACACGCAGGGAATTGATATTGAAAATATGAGTGAACTGCTTGAACAGGAAAGCAGAAGATACAGCACACGGCTTTCCGAAGAAGAGGAGGCAAGACTCAGATGAAGCTTGTGCCTATGAGATTTAACGGTGTCGAATGGCATCATAATCCAAAAGAGATTGTGTTTGAGTGCGACAAAACCATTAAAGAGCTTTGCTCTGCGGGCAGTACGGCATACATACAGGATTTCGGCAGAAAAAATATGATAGTCAGCGGAACGGGAGAACTGTACGGCGAGGACTGTCTTGAGCAGTTTGACAGACTTTTGACCCTTTTTAAACAGGGCGGACGGGGCGTGCTTGCTATTCCGAAAATCACTCCGATATTTGCGGTGTTTGAGAGCATTAAAATCAAAGGAGAGCCAAAGCCCGATATGCTTGAATACAGCTTTGTATTCAGAGAGGTAATGGAGGAAAAAAAGGCTGAAAATATAAACACCTGCGTCGCACAGGAGGGCGAAAGACTTTGGGACATATCCTATAAGTACGGCGTTTCCATTGACACGCTCGTAAGACTGAATCCGTCTGTAAAACGCCCTGATATTTCTTTGTCGGGGAAGGTGATTAAGCTGTGCTGAGTTTTGTTGTAACTTATTGTGACGGAACGCAAATCGGTATTGAAGATGTGTTGACTGTTGCTATGAATTCCGATGTTGATGTGCCTGCCGACGATTTGACGATTACAATTCCGTATGCAAGAGAGATTACCGAAAACGCTGATTTTATTACGGCATTTCTCGATGAAAAACTGGTTTTTAAAGGAAAGATTGATGAAATTGTCGGTATTAAAACCACTGACGGAGCAATTACAAAAATAGCGGCGAGAAGTCCTGCGGCGGCGTTGCTTGATAATGAGGCAGAGCCGCTTACATACATTAACCCATCGGCGGATTTTATTTTTAACAGACATTTAAAGCCGTTTGGGTTTGAGGAATATGACGCTGATGATATTCCGTTTTTCGGTACATTCAAAATAGACAAGGGTATGACTCACTGGCAGGTGCTGAGAAATTTTTGTATTAACCGCTACAGAAGCGAACCGAGAATTACGGGAACGGGCAAGGTTCTTTTCAGGGGGATTTCAACAGCCAACGCAGTTGTTTTCGGAACATATAAAGAAAGTTACATTTCTATTAAGGAGAGCAAAAAACGCTTTAAGCTTATTACGGAGGTTAGACTGAAGCTTACAAGCTTCGGTACCTACAGCGGAAGCATAAAAAATGAAAATCCCGAATGTGACGGTCAAAAACGCGTGCGTTTTGTCAATGCCACGGCGGACAAGACTAACATAGAAACTGCTGACGATATAATAAGACAAAGCAACAGCGACAGCTATTCGGTTGTGCTTGAGTGCTTGGGATGCAGAATTGAAAACATCGGCAGACCTGCGACAATAGAAGATGACCTGTTCGGAAAACTTGAAAACCTTACGGTTCGCAAAATAAGATATACGGTGGGAAGCGACGGAGAAAAAACAACAGTAACACTCGGAAAGGAGAGGTTTTGATGTGGCTTATGAATTACATAACAAAAAATTCCCTGACAGCACCGAGTGCGGTAAAGGGAAATGTCAACAAAAATGACGCCAGCGGCACGGCGGTTGTTTCGTCGGGAGAGCACAAAAGACTTAAATCCTGCTTTCCGTACGGAATTGTAAGCGTTCCGCCCATGGGTGAAAGTGCAATAGTTTTGCCGCTTGATGACGGCGAGGTGGCTATGGGCGTAATAGCAAACAACGCTTCGCTCAGTGAGGGTGAGCTTATGTTGTATTCAAAAGGCGGAGCGTCAATAGTGCTTAAAAACGACGGCAGGGTTCTTGTGAACGGGCGGGAGATTTAGATATGACGGATATAAAAATCAAAGACGGTGACGCTGTAGTTGACAGTTCGGGACAGCACGAGATGATTTATGATTCGGACGCTCTTTTTCAGCGTGTACAAATATGTATCGGAGCAAGGCTCGGAAAGTTTGTTTATGACAGAGAGCTTGGCTCATATGTCAGAGAAATTGCCCGTGATACAGAATACGCAAGGGAGAGAGCGGAGCTTGTAATAAACGAGGCTCTTGCCGAGTTTGAGAATACCTATGCTTCGGTTTCGGAGTACGGCGAGTTTATAAAGCTTACGGTTACAATCGGTGACGAAAGCAGAGATATGGAGGTGCGTTTATACGGAAACATATGATGAAATATATCAAAGAATGAAAAACAAATATGAGCAGGAGAGCGAAGCCCGGATTGACGAAAAAAGCGATATTGCAATTCGCCTGAAAGTGCTTGCGGGTGAAATATACAATGCACAGGTTAACATGGAGTGGCTTAAAAACCAGATGTTCGCTGATACTGCAAGCGGGGAATATCTTGACTATCTTGCAACTCAGCGCGGACTTGAGCGAAAGCAGGCGGTAAAGGCACAGGGAGAAATAACTTTTCATATTTCAGAGCCGACAGACCACAACATAATTATTCCGATAGGAACGGTTGCTGCCACGGACGACAGTGCGCCGATAAGATTTTGCACAACCGAGGAGGGCGAAATCACTGCGGGCAATACGGTGGTGAGTCTTTATGCAGAGGCAGAAAAGGCAGGAAGAGAAGGTAATGTGCTGAAAAACACGGTGACGGTCGGAGTGAGTGTTCCAACTGAAATTGAAACCCTGTCAAACCCCGTTGCATTTACGGGCGGTGAAGACGCTGAAACGGACAGCGAGCTAAGAGAGCGGATAAAAAGCACTTTTATAAACCAGTCAAACGGAACTAACAAGGCGTATTATGAAAAGCTTGCTCTTTCCGTAGAGGGTATAGCAAAGGCGTCAGCCGTGGCAAAGGTAAGAGGTGCGGGTACCGTAAACATTTATGTTTGTTCAAATAACGGAGATGCAGACAGCTCGGCAATACAAAAGCTTCAAACTCTCGTAAACAAGGAAAGGGAGCTTAATGTCGATGTAGCAGTTTACAATGCTACCGCCGAAAGCTACGATTTTATTGCCACGATTACCGCAAAAAACGGATACTCGGAGTCGGAGGTGAAGTCGCAGTGCAAAGCAACCTTTGAAAAATTCATTAATTCTCTGGCAATCGGCTCAAAGCTCTATCTGTCGGCACTCGGCAAGGCGTTGATGGAAACGGAATGTGTAGAAAATTACGAGTTTGGCACGAGCATGCAAAACATGATGATTGCCGCTTCACAGCGATTTACGGTAGGAACGGTGGAGATTACGGTGGTATGATGAACAGTTATGATTCTATGAAACAAAAGCTTGATGAAATAGGAATTTACAATATAAATGCAGGTTCAAACATTTCAAATGAACTTGCCGCGTGTGCAGAGGGACTTGACGGTCTTTTTCAAAACCTTGAAACTATGACAAAAGAGTATTACATCGAAACCGCAGAGGATTACGGAATTGTCAGAAGAGAGAAATTTCTCGGAAAAGAGCGTTCGGAGTACACAACCGAAAAAAGAAGAGAAATGCTTAAATTGCTGGAACAGAATATGGGCGGCAAATGTACTTCGGAAGCGTTTTCGGATATTCTTAAAAGCTGCGGTCTGTCAGATTTTTCATTTACAGAATCCCCCACAAACTACAGATTGTCAATTCATGTAAACGATGTGCTTACAGATGAACAAAAAGACATAGTGCAGCAGCGTGTTGATTTGGAATTTCCTCTTCATTTGAGTATTGGCGTTGTTTACAGTCAGTAAATATAAAAACTAAAGCCACGGAGATGCATTTGCGCAAACTCTGTGGCTTTAGTTATACCTGCTTTGATTTTTTTATTTTTAAAACACAATACAAAAATTGTACATATCATCCAATAAATGCCAGACCAAATTGTGCCATTGTACAAAAATTATTACAATGTTTTACTGTATATTGCTTAATATAATATCAGATGCTATAATATCACCAAAATAGTTAATACGAGGAGTATTATTATGTATATTAAAAAAGCTATTTCTGTTATTTTAATCAGTATGATTTTGTGCTGTTCTTTGCCTACATTCTATGCAACGGAAGAAACACCCATACAAGATTTAGACTATGGTTTTGTTGCGGATCCGTATGAGAGATTAGGGACTAGTTTAGAAGATGAAACTGTAGAACTTGCAACAAAATATGATCCGCGAATTTTGGGATATAATACTGTTACAAAAAATCAAAATCCATACAGCCTATGTTGGATGTATTCAACCATAGGTGCTGCAGAACAGTACATATCAAGAAACTACGGTAATGAATTTGATATATCGGAAGCACACGGTGCGGTTGCCTACTCTAACAGTATTATCCCGCAAGAGAGTAGTAGTAATGATGGATATTATAACGATGTTCCTAATGTTGGTAGGTTTACAGCAGATGCGTTACAATATTTAAGTAACTGGAATGAGCCTATATTAGAAGATAATTCTATACATTGGAACTCTATGGTAAATGAAGAGGACTATCCAAAAAATCAGTTAAATGCGAGTTATTCTGTGCCTATAACAGAAAACTTTACAGATGCGAAATCTACTTTTAATTTGACAGGTATAAAATATTTAGAAGACTCTGTTGACACGGTAAAAACTGCAATAAAAAATTATGGTGGTGTTATTACTGATTTATATATTCAGCAGTCTCTACTTCACCGTGACAGTAACAATGAGTACAACTTATGCTTTATACAAGACGACGATTCAACTGATAAGAAAGCGCCAAATCATTCCATAGTTTTAGTAGGTTGGGACGATAGTTATTCAAGAAATAACTTTGATGCATCAAACCGCCCTCAAAATGACGGTGCATGGTTAGTTAGAAATTCATGGTATAATCAAGATGCAAATAATTATTTTTGGGTTTCTTATGAACATACATCTCTGCACAGTAACTCATCAAAAAGAATTGCAATAACAAGCATGAAAGAGGCTGATGACAGTGAATATATGCTGTCTTACGATTATATGACGCTTGCTAATTACGATACAGAATATAGTGAAACGGTTTATCTTTGCAATGTGTTTGACATCTCAGATTATACAAACACATATAACAGTATTAACGGGGTTATGTTATATTTAAAATCAACTGGCTGTCAGTACAGAGTTAAAATTGCACAATTAGATGATAATAATAATTTACCGGCTAATTTAGATGATTTAGGTGTTGTTGCTTCAGGAAATCATATAGGAGAAGGATATGTGTATGCAAAATTTAATCAAGAGTATGTATTTACAAGCAACAATAGGTGTGCTGTAATAGTAGAACTGATACCTGATAGCTCTACTTCAACGATAGGCTTACCTTTTGAAGGGTCTGTGAATTCGGAAATTAATGCCAATGAAAGTTTTTACGGTTTTGATACTGATAATAATCAAATTGTATGGACTGATTGTTATTATAATAGGTACCATAATATTAATAATGTACCAAAGGGAAATTTTTGCATTCGCCCAATATTAAAAAAGACAACCCAAAATAATCACTATGCAAATATTACTCCTTCTACTATCGTAAATAATAATCAAGATGTAAGTATTAATTTTGATACCGACAGCATATTTTTATATGCACGCACTAAAAGTTACTATTTTCTACGCAATAAAACAGATTATACAAAGGGAGATGGCAATGTTTTAATTAAAAATGATTTTATTAATTCTTTAGATGATAAATATACGGAGATACTGTTCTTCTTTTCAAATAATATAGTAAAGACATTGGTTATAAACCCTAAGGCAACGATTGATAGTGTGAATATCGTCGGAGATCCAATTGTAGGAGAAACATTGACTGCACAATGTGTAGGAAATCCCGAAAAGAACGAATACGATGTAAACTATCAGTGGCAGATTTCACCAAATGGAAGCAGCTGGTACGACATCACCAATGCTAATTCAAATACATATACTATTACTGAAAATGAATACAATCTGTACATAAGAGTTAAGGTTACATCAAGCAGTATGTTTGGAAATGTGATATATCCATTTGAAAAGACTTCGAATTCAACGCCTCATAAAGTTGTGATTTTAGGTGATGTGGACTTGAACGGAGTAGTAAGATCGGATGATGCAACAATGGTGAGTAAGTATTTGGCGGGATTGGTAACACTTGATGACAGACAGATGTTGGCGGCTGACGCCAATAGAGACGGTTTAGTAAATCTTTTTGATGTAAGGTGTATTCAGGAAATTACAATTGGAATGTAGATAATATTTAATTTATTTTTAAAAGAAAGGGTATAATTATGAAAAAGTTTTTAAGTATATTGCTGTCTTTTGCAATGCTACTGTCGGCATGCTGTGTTACGGCTTCTGCCGAGAATACGGGAGAACTTGACTATTCTCCTTACAAAAATTTGTATACGCTATATCAGATAGTATATTATGAACATGCGAGGGTTGGTAATGACAGACCAACAAATTCGGCGTTGCTGTGGCAAAGATTAGAAGAAACGGAGGAAATGTTTTCTGACGGTATTCAGCATACTGATGATGAATATCAGACAGCGTTTGATAAGCTCTTGGAAGCAGCATATAATGAGGATGTTCATTTAGGTGTAATTAAGACAACATACAACAAGGCACTTGAGGAGCAAAATTATAACAACTGGTACAGCGAAAGTGACTGGTCGGAGTTCGTTCGCAGAAGAAATGTTTTAGGTGCTTTAGTAGAAGATGCAGATATATATGATCTTTCTCTTGACCCCGAAACTACGGATGCTTTTTATGATATGCTGTATCAGTATAATTTGATGACTCATAGATATCAGAAAACAGGGGATGTTAACAAAGACGGCGTTACGGATATAAAGGATGTTACGCTTATTCAGCAATATCTGGCAGGAAGTGTAGAATTTACAGGCGGACAAAAAATGCTCATTTGTTATGATGCCTTAGAATATGAAAACATTAACATAAATTCTGCAACAGAACTACAAAAGTCCATTGTGGGTTTGTCAAGCGATATTTATTCTGCGTTTATTGAGCAATACGGATATCACGAGGACTATGAGTGGAGATTGGCACGAACCTTTAACTTCTTTATTTGTCCGAGAAGATGGGGTTATTATCCGCTTAGTTCATCATTTTATGACACGGAATATTTGAGGGAGTTTTGGCTGCGTTATTATGACGGACCTGAGATGCCGATACCTTGAATTAGTATAAAAATTAAATAACTGCAAAAAATATAACCACCTCTTGAAAGGTGGTTATTTTTATGAGTAAAAAAACAAACAGAAAAAACGAACAGTATCCCATTGAGCTTCCGTCACGCAACAATGAAACAAAGCGTTCGCCGATTGTTGATGTTGTAAACAACGAAACCTATCCTCTTGAGCTTGCAAGCTCCCGTCACCACAGCGGCGTGCAAATTGACTCTTTTAACAGTGTTGCAGAGGTTGTTGCTACCGAAATAGAACCTGATAAGGCAGGGCAAACCATTCACGGACAGTAAAAACGGGAAGATACAAAAGCGAAGTGTCGGAGTTAACCGCTCCGACATTTTGTTTTATGCCGAGCTGATTTGCAATAATCCGCACACGAAGCTGATGATAAAAGTCGGTTGAGATTGCAAGGTTCGGATTTAGATTATTTTCTTCAATAATTTGCACCGAATATTTTATATTTTCGGTTGTGTTTGTCGATTTGTCCTCAATATAAAGTCTTTTTTGATCTATGCCGTTTTTTGTAAGCACTTCGTACATACACTGTGCTTCGCTTGTCGGCTCGTCAACTCCCTGTCCTCCCGAAAGAACGGCGTCTGCTTCTGTGTTTTGCTCGAGATAGTTTTCGGCTCCGCTTATTCTTCCGCTTAATACCGCTGACGGACCCCACGGCTTTACCTGAGCCCCCAAAACAACTGCGGTGGCGTTTTGCGACGGCGTTTGAAGTGCCGCCCATGTCATCAGCGAAGTAACTATGCCGCCGTAAATTGCAAATAATATAAAGCAGATATTTACTGTTCTGTAAATAATCTTAGTGAATTTTTTTCGACAGAACACTTTTCTTATCGCTCTGTGAATCGGTGCAACGCTCACGCAAAAAATCCACACGCACAGAGCAAACCCTGATATACTTCCGATATTTATAATTCCCTGCATCATAGGCAGAACAAAAAAAGGCATAAAAATTATTGCAACAATAGCAAACACGGTGCGTATGATTATAAGTGTAAGCTTTTTCATAGCCGAATACTCCTTTGTAGAATCTTATTGTACTGACATTCTACCATATAATACTGCAAATTTCTACATATCTTTAGCATTTGTTGCATTGGGTAATAAATTGTGGTATCATTTAGTTAGATTAAACTAACTGCAAAAAGAGGTCTTTTTATGAAAACTCTTGACGATTTAAAGCTGGGGCAGACAGGCGTCGTTGCCCGTTTAGGCTCATCGGGAGCATTACGCAGAAGGATAATTGATATGGGAATTACTCCGGGTGCGACGGTGAAAAAGCTGAAAACGGCTCCTTTCGGCGACCCCATTGTAATTATTGTAAGAGGATATGAACTGAGTTTGCGTGTCAGCGAAGCAAAAGAGATATTTCTTGAGGAATAACACCGTATAAAGCAAAATATTCTTTATCGGAGAGATATAAATGGAAAATATGAGCAAAAACAAAACTATTAATGTTGTACTTGCGGGTAATCCCAACTGCGGTAAAACAACGCTGTTTAACCAGCTTACGGGAAGTAAGCAGTATGTGGGGAACTGGCCCGGAGTCACGGTTGAAAAAAAGTCGGGCAAGGTGAAAAATTCTCAGGGCAGAGATATTGAGGTTGTCGACTTGCCGGGAATATACTCGCTGTCGCCGTACACACCGGAGGAAATTGTTACACGAAACTGTCTTTTAAACGACGACCCCGATGTTATAATCGACATAGTGGACGCAACGAATCTTGAGCGAAATCTGTATCTTACAACACAGCTTGCGGAGCTTGCAAGACCTATTGTAATTGCACTGAATATGTGTGATTTGCTTGAAAAAAACGGTGATAAAATTGATATTGCGTCCCTTGAAAAACAGCTTTCAATACCGATAATTCCGATTTCGGCGAGCAAAAACACGGGTATCGACAAGCTGGTTGAAAAGGTTGTTGAGTTGTATGACAAGGGCAAATATGTGCCCGTAAAAAACATATACTCTTACGAGGTCGATAGGATTCTGCGTGAAATTGAAAATGCCCTTGAGGATATAAAACAGCACAGTTACCATCGCAAACGCTGGACTGCCGTAAAGCTGTTTGAGGGCGATAAGGTTACATGGAATCACTATAATTTTACCGATGAGCAAAAGGAACATATAAATTTACATATTGATGAGATTCATACATCAAAAAATGTCGACCGTGAAATGATTATTGCGGATGAACGCTACAAGTACATATGTTCAATCACGGAAAAAGTTGTTACACGGAAAAGACCTGCGGGATATTTGAGCGTGTCGGACAAAATTGATAAAGTGGTTACAAACCGATTTTTTGCACTGCCTTTCTTTTTGCTTGTAATGCTTATGGTGTTTGCAATCACATTCGGAGCACCGGGAAATCTTTTGCGTGACGGTGCGACATACTTGATTACCGACTTGCTCGGGGGCGGACTTTCATCACTTTTGACTTATTTTGATGCGTCCGCATGGGCACAAAGTCTTGTGATTGACGGAATAATAGCGGGCGTCGGTTCGGTAATTTCATTTTTGCCGCAGATTATGCTTTTGTTTATATTGCTGTCGCTGCTTGAGGACAGCGGATATATGTCGAGAGCGGCGTTTATTATGGATAAGCTTCTTAGATACATCGGTCTTTCCGGCAGAGCATTTGTGCCGATGCTGATGGGATTTGGCTGTACTGTTCCTGCTGTTTTGGCAACAAGAACACTCGAAAATCAAAAGGACAAACGACTTACGATTTTGATTACTCCGTTTATGTCATGTTCGGCTAAAATGCCCGTATATTTGTTGTTCATCTCATACTTTTTTGCCGATTACGGTCCGCTTGTGATTTTTGGAATTTATCTTCTCGGAATGGTTGTGGCCGTACTGTCGGCTCTGCTGTTCAAAAGCACGATTTTAAAGGGTAAAAATGCTCCGTTTGTTATGGAGCTTCCGCCGTACCGTATGCCGTCCCCGAAAAGTCTTTGGCTCCATGTATGGGACAGACTCAAGGATTTTCTTGTTAGAGCAGGTACGGTGCTCTTGGGAGCGTCAATTCTTATATGGTTTTTGCAGAACTTTGATTTTTCAATGCAAATGGTTTCCCCCGACGAGAGTATGCTCGCTTCAATCGGCAAATTTATTGCCCCTGTGTTTGCAATTTGCGGATTCGGCGACTGGAGAGCATCCGTATCGCTTGTAACGGGAATAGCCGCAAAGGAAAGCGTTGCTTCCACTCTTGCAGTTCTTTATCCGGGTGCAAGTATTGCCGACGCATTTTCGCCACTTGCGGCATTTTCATTTCTTGTTTTTGTGTTGCTGTACACACCGTGTATTGCGGCGTTGTCTGCGATTCACAAGGAAATGGGAAGTTTAAAATGGACTGCCGTAACGGTTGTTTATCAAATATTTGTTGCGTGGTTTGCGTCTGCACTTGTTTTCCAGTTCGGCACGCTTATAAATAATTTAGGAATGATGTAAATGGTATTTGGAATACCCGTTGTCGATATTGTTGTCGGTATAATTGCAGCCTTTCTTGTGGGACTGTTCGTATATTCAATATTCAGAAAAAAGAAAAAATGCTGTTCCGACTGCAAGGGTTGTCCGTATTCGGATAAGTGCAAAAATGATAAGGGTAAATAATCTAATTTAAAAGCGAAAATTGCTGACAAAATGAGCGGCATAGGTTAATTCCTAACCTATGCCGCTTTGCGTTGTCAGCGACAAAGGCACCCCCTGCTATGCAGGGGGACTAAAAGAGCTTCAAGCGAGGGGAAAAGTAGACAATAAAAAACACCTTGATATAGTAGAAGTGGTTTGCCGACCACACAACTACAAATATCAAGACTAACTATTAAAAGTCAAGTCAAAAAACAAAAAATGTCGTGAATTGAAA
>DXYF01000020.1:62447-71498 GCA_019415945.1 Clostridiales bacterium | reverse complement strand
CAGGCTTTCGCCCACTTAAAGTTTATTTGTAGCAACGTATCGCTACACGGTCGCAAAAGAGAAGCTGCGTCAGCTTTTTATCGCTGTTTTCCTCCCATATACGGAACACTTCATTTACGCAGGCGTTGACTTTACTGCCTTCTTCATCGGGCAGCATTGGATTCATCATTCGCTGGTCAAGGGCAAGCTTCCGCCCGTCGTTTGTAACTTTGAGCATATTATCCACGCTGGAATCTACATTGCCGCCCCTTATCTTTTCGGCTCGTTCGCCGAGAGAGGCGACCATTTCCTTCTGCACCTGCGAGGGCTTCACGGCGATATTGTGATACTCCACTTCCGGTACGGGAAGATCAAGCATATCCGCCGTTTTGATGTCCGCCACCTGCTTGAACATCGCCATCAATTCGGGCAGGTTATTGAATTTTGCAAAGCGTGTTTTCGCTCTGTATCCTGTTCCTTCGGGTGTAAGCTCGACCGCCGTAACCGTCTCGCCGAACATCGACGCCCAAGCGTCAAAGTGCTGTAAATCGTGTTCTTGCAGCGTTCGGTACTGCAAATACCGTTGAATCGTATACAGCTCAACCATACTGTTTGAGATCGGCGTACCCGTCGCAAATACAACGCCACGCCCTCCAGTAATCTCATCAAGGTAGCGGCACTTCATAAAAAGGTCGGAAGATTTCTGCGCTTCCGTCTGGGCGATACCACCTACATTCCGCATTTTTGTGTAGAGATAGAGATTCTTGTAATAGTGCGACTCGTCAATAAAGAGACGGTCTATACCGAGTTCTTCAAAGGTTACGACATCATCCTTTCTTGATTGATCGTTTAATTTTTCCAGCTTTGTTTGCAGGGAGCGCTTTGTCTTTTCAAGCTGTTTGACAGAAAAACGGTCGCCACGGTTTCTCTTTATATCCGCAATCCCTTCGATAATATCACTAAGTTGCTGTTCTAAAACAGCCCTCTGTCTTTCAATGCTTATCGGGATTTTTTCAAACTGCGAGTGACCGATAATCACAGCGTCATAATCGCCTGTGGCAATCCTGCCGCAGAAGCGTTTTCGGTTTTTCATCTCAAAGTCTTTCTTTGTAGCGACTAAGATATTTGCCGCAGGATAGAGCTGCAAGAACTCCGCCGCCCACTGCTCCGTCAAATGATTCGGCACGACAAAGAGGGATTTATTGCACAGTCCGAGCCGCTTGGATTCCATAGCGGCGGCAGTCATTTCAAAGGTTTTGCCTGCGCCTACGGCGTGCGCTAAGAGGGTGTTTCCACCGTACAAGATATGGGCGACTGCATTTTTCTGATGTTCCCGCAGCTCGATTTCAGGATTCATACCACTAAAAATGATATGGCTCCCATCATACTCACGGGGGCGGATACTGTTGAATTTGTCGTTATACAGCCGTACCAGCTTTTCCCGTCTTGCGGGATCACGCCATACCCAATCCTGAAAGCCCTGCTTGATAAGCTCCTGCTTCGACTGGGCAATAGCGGTTTCCTTTTTATTGAGGACAGCTTTCTTTTTTCCCTCATCATCTTCCATATAGTCAAAGACACGCACATCTTTCATATTGAGCGTATCTTCAATAATTTTGTAGGCGTTGACTCGCTTTGTGCCGTAGGTATTATAGGCTTTCAGATTGCTGCGGTCATAGGATTTACCCTCTACATTCCATTCGCCCGTCAGCTTTGAGTAGTGGACTTTGATGTTCCACTGTGCATATCTGGGCGTATCCAAAAATTCGTACATAAACTGCTGTGCGATTTCTTCCGGCAGCCAAGTCGTACCGAGCTGCACGAAAATCTCACTGGCAGTCAGGTCTTTCGGCTGTACCTTTTCCAGCGCTTCCACATTGATTTTGTAATCTTCGGGATAGACTTCTGCGGATTTTTTCGCCCAAGCGAGCTTTTCCCGCACATTTCCGGAGAGATATTCGTCCGCCATCAGGTACTTTTGCTCGGTACTGCCTCCGTAGCCGTACATCGGGTTTAAGAAGATTACGCCCTTTAATTCCTGATAGATTTCTTCTTCGGTCTTGCCCGTGAGAGAACACATATATTCCATATCCACATAGGCTTTTTCGCCCATAGATACAGCAAGTGCTTCACTGGCGGTATCAACAGAAGTAACAGGGGTGTGAGGCTTGATCGTCCGTTTCGTGAACATATCCGCCTTGCGTTCAAGCTCCCCGTTTTCGTCCAGCACCTCCAGTGCGGAAAGCAGGGCAAAAGAACTGTCCTGCGAAAAAGCGGACACATTCGCACGGGAATTGATCAGTCCGTACTTCTTGGAAAAAGTATCGTAAAGCGCATTTAACTTCTGCTGTTCCTTTTCAACTTCATAATCGGGATAATCGGCAGTCTGCATTTCAATCAGGCTGCGAACACTATTCCGTATGGCAATCATACCCTTGATCCGGTTTTCAGCCGTAGCCGAACACTCCACCGGCGTCATTCGGGAATTTTCACGGTAATAGATTTTATCGTCCACAACCGTATAGGAAAAGTTGCGGACTTCGGGATCGGCGGGAATGGAATGATCTTCTTCGGTCAATTCCTCGTCCACTTCGTAATCTGTAATCTCTGCGTGGATATTAGAAATGGCTTCGTTCAAAAGCTCTGCAAGGTCGGCGTTTTCATAAGGGACAACGGTATCTTCCTCGCCGAATCTGCCGGATACAGTTTTCCATTCGCCCAATACCATTTCAGGGTGATCGACGAAGTAGGCGTTCATCTTCACGCCGTTTTCATCGGTGTTCAGGTGTACCCACTCCGGCTCAAGGTCAATAAGTCTGTCTCGTTTCTGTAATATCAAAATATCCGAAACGACCTCTGTTCCGGCGTTTCCCTTAAAGGTGTTGTTCGGCAGGCGAATAGCGCCGAGCAGGTCGGCTCGTTGTGCGATATATCTCCGCACGGCTGGATTTTCCTTATCCATTGTGCCTTTACTCGTTATAAGCGCCATCACGCCGCCCGGTCTGAGCTTATCTAAGGATTTTGCAAAAAAATAGTCGTGAATTAAAAAGTTATGCTTGTTATACCTCCTGTCATTGACTCGAATATCCCCGAAAGGCACATTGCCGATTACAGCGTCAAAGAAGCTGTCGGGAATATTTGCTTCCTCAAACGGCTGCGCCGCTATCGAGGTTTTCTGATAAAGCTGCTGTGCGATACCTGCCGAGATTTTGTCGATCTCCACGCCGTAAATTTTGCTGTCCTGCATTGAACTGGGCAGCATACCGATAAAGTTGCCGATACCGCAGGAAGGCTCCAAGATATTGCCCTCCTTAAATCCCATCTGTTCCATTGCCTTGTAGATCGAGGAAATGACAACGGGCGGGGTGTAGAAAGCGGTAAGCGTACTTGCCCTTGCGCTTTCATACTCATCGGGAGAAAGGGCAGTGTAAAGCTCGATAAACTCGTCCGCCCACGAGGAATTGTTTTCATCAAATGCTTCTGGAATACCGCCCCAACCGACATACTGTGATAGTATCTCCTGTTCTTCGGGTGTTGCAAAACGGTTATCAAACTCACATTCCTTCAGCACCCTGATTGCCTCCATATTCCTGCGGAAGCGTTCTTTTTTGCCTGCCTCCGGCACTTCGTGGAAAGCGAGGTCAAAAGTGTGCCTTTCGGACATAGGTATATCGGGGTGCAGATCAAAGGTTTGTATCCGTGAGCGTTTCTGCTGACTAAACGCAGGCGTTAATGGCTCGTTTTTTTCGGGTGTAGGCTGCTTAGCAGAATTTTGTTCTGCCATTTCAAGTTCCTCATCAGACAGATACACAAGATCGTTAAAGGAAAGGCTCTGTAAGCTCCTTTCAATCATATCTTCGAGGGAAGAAAACTGTTCGCTCCTGATAACATTTCCGTCTGCAAGGGTTTCAAGTCGGTAATCCACAAGATTAACTCTTGCCTGAATTTCGTGCTTATCATCTTCGGTTGTTGTATAAGCAAGCTCCACATTGGAAAGGTCGGTATAATCCGCACCTTCCTCCCGTTCAAACTCATCCCGGCAATACTCATCTATGAGCGCTTTTGCCGTATCCAGTTCGGAAACAGATTTCTTGACCTGTTCTAAGTAATCATTTGCCTGCCACTCGCTCTTAAATTCCTCCCTGACGCCCTCATTGTCTATATAGATAGCTTCCGTCAAATCGTCCCAAATGGCATAACCGTCATCGGTTTCAATAACGAAAAATCTCTCGTCAGGCGGGAGCATATTTTCTGCCGCCCTGTCATTTGCGAGATAGGGCGAATCAATGATTTCTACGCCTTTTGGTTGCGGATCAAGGCTGCCGATAAAATCCTGCGGTACAGTGTTCCCGTCTTTATCCTTATAGAAAACGACAGTAAAAGGAACACCGTAGAAAGTTTCCTCCTTAATGTCTTTTTCAAACTGGTATAGGCTGGTATATTCAACGCTTTCCCGCACTGTACCGTCTGTATGCAGATAATCAATCCTGCCGATTGGCTGCGACTGCACCGGATCTTCCTTATTGCTTGATACGATGTTTCGGGTATTTCGCTCTCCGTTTTCAAGGGAAGAAACCGCCACATCAAAGCCACGGTCAAGCAGCATATTTACATAGGTTTCTAAACGGTTTGCCGGAAAGCCGCACATTCCCGTTCGCTGGTTATTCCCGATAGAGCGAGAAGTCAAATTCAGCTCCAAAGCTTCGCTGACGGTCTGTGCGTCCTCTCCGTAGGCTTCAAAGAAATCGCCCATCTGATACAGCACGAGGCTGTCGGGATTATCACTCTTGATTTCGCTGTATTCATTGTAGAAAGCCGCAAATCGACTGTTATTCTCATTCTGCTGAACAAGGCGCATAAAGCTGTCCTTGCGCTCCAAGCGTGGCTGCGGATTTTGCACAGAGCGATCCATAAGCGTAACATTCCAGTCGTCTACTCGTGTGATTTCAAACGGCTTTCCGTCTAAATAAACCTTGTCGCCAATTTTATAAGTGGCAGAGAATAACGCTTTTTGCTGTTCCTGTGCCGCCGCCTGTTCGATCCTTGCGACCACATCTTCAGGCAGACCGTCCACATAGTAGTGGATTTCGCCCTCGTTGCTGATATGAGCAATCGTCTGATAATCGCCGTTTTCTTCTACGGCTCTGTTCCAGACGGTAAGGCCGTTTCCAAGATACCCCATACCAATGTCAAAGGCTGGCGCTTCGTCTGCCTTTTCTTCGGGTAGTAACTCCTTGACCTTCAGGTGGTCGTTCATCGGATTTTCCCGCACTTTGCGGTCAAACTCAACTCTTTCCAATTCCTTTTGAAATAGTGGGTACTGCATATCGTGAAGAACGACACGCTTATCATCAAAGGAAAGGATTTCATACTCATCAGCGCCCATATATACCGTATCGCCGAGATGATAGGCATACTGCGCTTCCTGCTGCGGCTCGCTTTCAGCCGCCTGCACCGATTCCCGTTCAGGCGGAGCAGAGGAGAGGATTTCACGGTTTCTCTGTTCTTCGGCAAGTTCGGCTCGGCGTTCCTCCTGCTTTTCAATCCACTGTGGGTAAATCTCTTTTTCCTTTGGATTGAGATAACGGTCGAGTCGTATCAGTTCGGCAATCCGCTTCTCAACCTGAGTCCAATTCAGCCGGATATGCGGCTTATCGTCCCCAATACCCTTTGAGATCAAAATGCCTTTTCCGTCGTGCTGCTCATCAATGCCTGCGCCGACAATAACGGGATAAGCGCCGCCCCAACCGTATTCATTTTTCAGAAAATCGGCATTTTCCTTTGCCGACAGACTCTTTTCAAACTGCTCATAGATACGGAACTTTCCCTCCGATACGCCGCTTCCACTGGTAAGAACAGCGTCGATGATCTCCTGAGAAAAAGAAAAAGCAGAGTTTTTTTCCTCTGCCTGCATATCTAAAAAATTCAGTTGCCCGTCTACGGACGGAAGCGGCTTCATCGTATCCTGCAATTCGCCGAGCAGCCGCATTGCTTCAAAATGCTGTGCGATCACGCCCCAATCGTAAAAACTCTGCTTTGTACGGGACAAATAGCTTCCCTCCCAAAGCTGAAGCACATTCTGCCAAGTTTTGTACCCGACTCGCCGCCCGTCGCTCAAAATCACTTCGGTATAATCATTGTTAAAAATACCCTTGATATATTCGGTACGGGCGGCGTTATCGGGATTGCTTTCATAGAAAGCACGAATTTCCTCTTTCGAGGCTTTTAAGTGAGGAGTTGTGCCGAGGATTTCACGAATGGTATCGTCCCCGCCGAAAAACGGCAGGCTCTTGTCCTCGTTGCTCCGGTCGTAATAATCTAAGCGAAGATGATCTCCGCTTTCACGATCTCCTGCACTCTGTTCCTTAGATTGTTCATTCCCTGCACCCACTTCATCATATCCGCCGCTTTCAGGCTTTCGGTCAAGCCCTCCTGCGCCGCCATCTGCTTCATCAGGGTTTCTTCCAAGCGGAGCGCTGTCTGCTCGGTTTCCGCCAAATGCTGTGTCAGGGTGCAGCTCGTCAGAAGATTGTAGTACCGGATTTTGTGATGTTCTTTGAGAAATTTCCGCCTCATCTGAGCGTACCTGCCCAAAGTCACTTCCGGCTGTTCGGGCATTGTCAGGTCGGGAAGATTGTAATCGCCCTGCATTGTGTATGTCAGCTCGTTCATTTTCAAAGCTCCTTTCGCTCTTATTTTCAGCCTTATTGTATTCCGGTTTCTCTCTGTCCGCAATGATGCGATTTTGCCTTTCAAGGGCAAGAACGGTACGGGAGATTTCCCCAAGCCCCATCTCCGCAATATCGCTTGACGCAATACCGAGGGCGTTTAAGGTTTCGGGCGTATTGAAATTTGTGATGACAGAGAAATCCTCCGTTTCAAAAAAAGGCTCGGTATCTATCCCAAGCCTTGCCATCATCATATACGCCACGCTGTTTGTTACCGCCTTCTTATACATAGCGGTAATCATATCCTCCGAAAGACCGTAGAGAAAGCTGTCATCTGCGGCATACATCAGATCGCCCAAATAGTCGGGGATATTGTCTTCCACGGCGTTTTTAGCGGCGCTCAACACTGCGTCCGCAAGGCTTTCCCTGTTTTCCAATTCGCCGAAGGTGTTTTCAAGGGATTCGATCACATCGTCCGTATATTCCGGCTTCATATCCCAAATCGGGACGGGACGGGAATAGCGGCTTTCGTGGGTATCGGAAATATCGAAGTAATGGGTTAAGCGCTGCCTGCTCCGGTCGGCGTCCTCGAATACGGCGATACCCTTTGCGCCACGGTTTACCCAACGCCCGAATTTATCGTTCCAGCGCTCGATTTCCAATACCGCCGTTGCGTCCGGTCTTTGGGCGTAGATGAGAAGCTGCTCGTCAAATCGCAGACGATAGTTCCGACAGGCGCAGCGCAAAAAGGCTTGCCAGTTCTGAACATCGGAAACAACAGCGTGTGCGGTACGGCGGTACAGCTCGGAAATCAGGTCGTACTTTCGTGCCATCGGTTATGCACCTCCTATCTTTCATAGTCTTTCTGTTTCGGTCTTACGGGGATACCGTTTTTATCATAGCTTTTCGGATCGGCGGCAGGGGTATCCCAACCGAACATTGAGCCTGCCTTCATTGCTTCCGCCTGCCCTTTTGACAAGCCGAGTTTTTCGTTCATCTCATTCACAAGGGCGTTTGTTTCACTGGGCTTGCCGCCCTGAATATCCGTGCGGTAAAATCCGCTTTCGCCCTTTTTGACAATGCCGACGCAGTTTTCCGTCTGCACGAACACATAGCACTGCTCCGGCAGAGAGGAACGGAGCGGAATCACAGTATTGCCGTTTTGCTCCATTCGCTCGGCAAACTCGCAGATGTGATAGAGGTTACTGCCAACCTCCAAATGATAATCGTCAATATATCGGCAGGTGCGGTCAAGCTGCTCTCCGTCGCTCAGGGTAATGCGGATTTTATCCCCGTCGGGGATTTTGAACTTTTCTTTGTAATCCGGCGTGATAAAGCGGATTCCACTGCTCGCTTTTTCCATCTGGCGGTCGAGCCATTCCCGCACATAGCAATAGCAGTAGAAGTTATAGTCCCCACGGGCAGGATTGCACCGTATCAGGAAGCTGTATTTTTCGGTGTCGGCACGGAAACCGTATTCGGTCGCATAGTTGCCTTGAAAGGCACTGTCGGGATATTTCGCCGCATACTGCGTCATATCCGTGCGGCTTTTTAACAGCCCGTATTCTTCAGAACGCAGGGCGTTGATAACCTCGTCCAGCTCGCTTTTGAACTTATCCGTTTTCAAATCCCGCCTATGGTCAAACCAAGAGGAAAAGAACTCTTTGCCTGATCCGAAGTCGCCACGAAGATAACCGATACTTCCGGTCTGTCCCTCGATCTGCGTACTTTGTCTGTAAGTGTATTTCTGCTCGTCAGAATGAAGCGGTCGGATTGTGAAACTACTTTCGTTGATTTCATAATCAAGCCCTTCCAGAATTTCTTTTACAAACTCCATATCCAGCCGCCCATCGGAAATTTCGGCGGCAAGACTGTCGCCTACATAAATCTCCAAAGTCTTATCTTCCCTGAGATTCAGGCTTATTTGATTCTCCAAAATCTGTTTTTCCTTATTCATTTTGCTTTGACTCCTGCTCATCATCAGCGCCTCCCAAATAGGAAAAGAGCCTGTTTTTTGCGATCTGCTCCTGAAGCTCTGTGATAACCGTCATATCGGAGACGGATATATCGGGGATTTTCAAAATGCTTTGCAGGCTCAGCGCCTTCAAATCTTTTTCGGTTTTACAGCCGGAATCATAGAGCTTCGCCAGCACCTTTACTTTCTGCTGCAAAGCGGTGTTTGCGCTTTTCTTCGCTGCCATTTTCTTTTACCTCCCATCTTAGCTTTTAGCGTAGTCGGAATAGACACGCTGCATTTTGTGCCTTGCCCTGCGTACTTCGGGGGAGCAGCCGAGTTCAGGATATTTCGCCTGAATCTTCTGCCTTGTCCTTCGGATACTCTCAAAGCAGGGGATACCGTAAGCCTTGTAATTGCTCATCACATCTTCAAAGCTGAAATGGCTGA
>DXYF01000020.1:0-62347 GCA_019415945.1 Clostridiales bacterium | reverse complement strand
GGGATACCGTAAGCCTTGTAATTGCTCATCACATCTTCAAAGCTGAAATGGCTGATACCGTGGGTATCATAGATACACGCCTTGCCGACGAGCAGATACAGCTTCATATCGTCATTTCGTGCTTCGGGGTGTTCCTTTAACACCGCAAGCACTCGGTTTTCAATCGTTTTCAGGTTTCTCATTTAAGCCTCCCAAAATAGAAAAAGGGGGCGGAGTTTTTAAGCCCCGCCCCCGCAGAAGTTCTTACTTTTTCTTTCTGTTACGGATCTGCAAAAAGATAAAGCCGCCTACGATAAAGGCGACCAGAGCAATCCCGATGATCGCTTTCAGTTCCATCAGTTATCCTCCTTTTTCTTCTTTTTCTTAAAGCCAATGATACCGCAGGCTGCTATGCCTGCCGCCGACACGCCCGCAAGGGCAAGCCAAAGACCGAGCTTGCTGTCATCTCCGGTTTTCGGCGTATCCCGCAGCTCATTGTGCATTTCAACGACCGTGGTAGAGCCTGTCTGTACCGCTGCCTCCTTGTCGGCAGGCAGGATATACATAGCGGAAGCGGAATTATTTACTTCGGAAATCTTGTATTCGCCGATCCGCAGACCTTCGAGGAAGATTTCGCCGTTTTCGTCCGTTTCAAGGGTAACATCATAGCCGTTTGCTCCGGTAATACGGAAAGCGAAGCCTTCCACCTTTCCGTCAGACGATGTTTTTACGATTTTCAGGTTTCCACGCATAGGCTCGTTTGCGAAGCCTTTGCCCTCCGTGTTTTCCACCTGATAGGTCTTACCGTCCGTGTCGATGAATACCTCGTACACACCCTCGTCACGGATATACGAATCCGGGCTTGCTGATTCCAAAATGAAGTAGCGCCCATAGAGCAGATCGTTCATTTCATACTGCCCGATTTCCTTTTCGGTCGGTGTGCCGATCAGCTCGTCCTCGCTGTCCAGCTCGCCGTTATCGTTGGAGTCCTTATAGACCTCAAACACAGCGCCCGTCAGCTTCGTATCGGTATATTCAGCGTCCACCTTCGTAAGAGCGATGTTGCCACGCACCAGCTTATTGACGATTTCAATCTCAACGACCTGCTCATTCTCTGAGATGTTCACATCATAGACCGTTTCGTCAAGCACGAATCCGGTCGGCTGCTTGATCTCACGGATATACCAGCTTCCGTAAGGCACATTCTCAAAGGAGAAGTTGCCATCGTCGCCGGATACGACGGTCATCAGGGCATTTTCTTCGGTAAATTCCACATCATCGCTCTTAAACAGACCAATGAGCGCACCGCCGAGTCCCTCGCCGTTCTCGTCCACCTTTTTGCCGGACACCGAGCCATAAATCAGCTTGTTTTCCATCGGCTCTCCGTCATTTACGGCAATCACAACCGTTGCGGCTTCCTGTCCCGCATACTCGAATACAACGGGATATTTTTCGCCGCTGAGCTGATAATGCTCGTCCGTCGCCAGCTCTTTTACATAATAGCTGCCCAAAGGCAGGTCAGTCCCTACGGTCGCTCTGCCGTTTTCATCAAGCGTGATGATTTCAATCAGACCGTCTTTCGGAATAGAAGTGCCACTTGCGGACACAAGCTCCTCATCGGCGAACAAGCCGAAGCTGATATTTTTGATTTCTCCGTTATTGCCGATACCAAACAGTTCGTTTGTCTCCAGCGCTTTTTCAAGGCTTACCTCAACCTTCTGCCGTTCATTGACAAAGGAAGTCGCCGTTTCGGTCACGGCTACCTCCTGTCCGGCGTAAATGAGTTCTACGGTATGGACTTCACTGCTCAGCACCATTCCATAGCCTGCCTTGACCTCTTTTACCTCATATTTTCCGAGGTAGAGTTCCTTACTTTTTGCAAAGCCGGTTTCATCGGTCGTAACCGTATCGACCAGCTCGCCCTTGCTGTACCTCAGCGTACCGTCAGGCGTTACCACATCTTCGGCGGCACGGATTTCATAAACGGTATCCGGCAGTCCCTGTGTTTCATAAACCGGCTGATAGATAACGGGAAGCTCCTGCCCGTTTTCATCTGTTCCGCCGCTTACCGAAACGCCGAAGAATACCTCGCCCGTCTTTTCAATGCTGATCGTGCCTTTCTGCGGCACATTGGTCTTTTCAACTTTTATCACTGTTATCCCGCTTTCCTCAGAAGAATTATCTTCTGTGACATCAAAATAGACAGGCGTAGAATCAAGGACATATCCATAAGGACTCTGTACCTCAACGATAGAGTAGCCCTGACCGTATGGCAGTTTTTCCGGCGTTACGAGCGAGCCGTTAGCATCGGTATAGAAAGTGTCAACGGTTGTCGGGGTAGGATAGGTAAACTCCATCGTTATGAGATTGCCGGACGGATCGTAAATCTGGAATCCTGCGCCCGCATAGGGAATGGTCTTGCCCGTTTCTGCGTCTATCTTGACTACTTGGATATAACTTTCAAAATATCTGTTGTTAATCAGATAGCGGTAGGTCTGAGCGTCCTTTGCAATGAACACATCAAAATCGTCCATCAGCTCCCTGCCTTCCCAGCCGGATACCTGATGAACGGTATATGTGCCGTAAGGCATATCCTTTGTCTGTGCAAAGCCGTTCTCATCACAGATGAGCGTATCACGCTCGGATTCCTTTGCGTTCGCAAAAGAGCCTGCGGATTTGAGATACACTTCAAAAACTGCGCCTTCTTCGGGCAGTTCAATCTGCGTTTCGCCATTGTCCGTATGTTTGATAATGGCGATATTGCCCTTGATGACCTGCTCCGTTACATCATTTGCAGTCTGATTATGCTCGATGGTATAAAGCTCCGGCTCTGCGCCGACCTTATGGACGGTCGGATCGAGCAAATAGCCCTCGCTCGGCTCCAGTTCCTTAATCGTCCAGTCCGCACCGCAGATATATTCTTTTGTGGTAAACTGACCGTTTTCATCGGTATAGTATTCATCGATGAGCTGTTCGCCTTTGAAAATCCCATATTTTGCTCCCGCAAGAGAGGCGTTTCCCTGAGCTGTTCCCGTTTCAGCGTCGCTCTTTGTGACAGTAACGGTAAACTTCTTCAGGATATTTGTGAAATTGCGGGTAGTGACCTCATTCCACTTGACGGGTGCGGTCTGATCTGCGGGAATGACATAACGGATTGCGGTATCCACTTCCTCAATGGTGTACGGCGTTGTGCCGCTGATCAGCACATCTTCAAAGGTCGCCACACCGTTTTTATCCGTAACGGCATACTCGTCCACGGCAATGCCGGAGAGCGATGTGCCGTAAAGATGGAAGGTCACGCCTTCATTGAAGTTATCCTCCGAGGATTTGATAACCTCAATATCGCCACGCTTCAGCGTGTTGTTGAAGTTGACGGTCGCAACCTGCCCCGCAACTACGGTTACTCTGCGGGACTCCTGCGGCTCGTAGCGGTCATATTCCTGCTCGGTTACGGTATATACTCCGGGCATTAGGTTATCGACCTGAATCTGACCGCCGTTTTCTGTCTTAACGGTTTTATCAATGCCGTTGCCCTGAATACGGAAGGAAATACCGTCAACTTTTCCGTCCTCACTGATTTTGACGATTTTCGCTGATCCATAGGAAACCTTTAATTTAAGAAATCCCTTAACCGGATCATTGACCTTCTGAGCGTAGGTTACGGTATCCTGCACACCGCCGTTTGGTCCATAGATACCGTCCGTCCAAGTGATAACGCCTTTTCTCTGCGCCGTTTTCTCTGCGGTAATCGTCAGCTCGTCGCTCGGCGCTTTCTCGGCAGTAATCGTCAGCTTGTTTCCGCTTACGGAGAACTGAACGCCCGAATCATTGGACGAAAACTTATATCCCGAAAGGACATTGTTGCTGTCCGTCAGCGTAACCGTGTACTTAGAGCCATCCCATTCAAGCTCGATCTCCTGTGCGCTTCCCGGCGTTTTGGAAAGGAAGCTCGGCAGCTTGGAATGCTTCTGCACACTTGCCGCCATTGAATTGTAGTAGCTCATAATTTTGTCATAAAGAGGGTGGTTAGGGCTGATCTGATCCAGAACAGCGTCCTTGCCGCCTGTGCTGACCTTGTTAAAGTTTTCATCACGCTCGCCGATCACGGTTTCCCAAATGAGAAGCTGTGTAGCGACTGCGTGAGCCAGCTTATCGCCGCCCTCGTTCTGAGAACGCCACGAGGTTGAGATTGTTCCCGTATAGCCGTACTGGAAGATACGACCAATGAACAGCTTAATATCGTCAGGAGAAATGGTGCTGTTATAGGATGAAGGGTAGTTGTCCCAAAAATCCTCGCCCTTTTTGGTAAAGCTGTCTCCGGTCTGCTGCGGGACGCCGATCTCAATGCAGTAGCAGATATTTCCATTGTACGATCCCATCGCACGGACGGTTGTATAACGGGAAGTACCTGTTTTCCAGCCGTTCATAAGGCTCAGGTTGCTGTGTCCCCATTCGGCGTTGTAATTCGAGTCCCCGTCACGGGGGAACGAAACAAGATATACATCATCGGTTTCTTCGGCGGCATAAGCTGTCGTACCAATCCCCACAAGGGAAGTCACGCACATCAGAGCCGCAAGAAACAACGACATAATGCGTTTTGGTTTCTTAATTTTCATCTGAAATCCTCCTTGAAATGAAAAAACGCACCGTTTTTTTCGGTGCGTTCTCTAAATGGAATATTAAATTTAAGCATAGCCGATATAGATGTCATAGATTCCGTCGGAGACTTCCTCCGCCCAAATCCATACGGCTGTGATTTCTTCGTCAGCCTTGTACCGATCTAAGCGACTGTGAATATCCCTTTCAAGATATTTGCAGTGCGCTCCGGCACGGATCGGATTATCCCAACAGTAAACCGCCTCGCTGTCTAACAGAAGCCCCACGCTCTGAGCGTAACCTTTTACAAAGGAAATCCAGTAGTCAATGTCAAAGTCAGTTTTAGTTTCGCTCGTCGTTTCTTCCATTTCAGGCGGCTCAGGCGTTTCACTTTCTTTTGGTATATCCGGCTGCGGTGTGGATACGGAATGTTCGGTCTTATCCGCTTTATCGGGTTGTTCGGCGGACTGTGCCGCCTGCCCGCTTTCAGAAACAGTCTGAGGCTGTTCGGAGCTGACCGTATCCGTTTCCGTTGTTTCTCCCTGCTTTTCCGGTTCTGATTCCTGTACGGCTTCAGGCGTTGTTTCAACCTCCTTGCTTTCCTTTCCCGCAGGCGCTTCGGATTCAGAGGTGCTTTGAACACTCTCCGAAAAAGAAAACGGCTGCGGCTTATCTTCATTCGGCGGGGCATTGTTGCAGCCTGCAAACACGATCAGCAAAAGAGCCAATAAAAAAACAATCGTTTTTGTTTTCATTGCGATTCACTCCTTTTCTGCCGCCATTGTAATGCGAAACAGCGTTTCAGGCAAAGGTGTGAAACGAAGGTTAATCTTACATCATAGGGCATACCTCCTGTGTTTTGGAATGGTGCGTTTTTCTGAGATAGATTGAGTTAGGTGAGATAGCTGTAATCAGGAGAGATAGTTTTATTCTTTCGGATAGTGAGATAGTTTAGGGGTTGGAGTGTGAGGAAGGGGGAAGAAGAAAAACACACTCCGCCTTACCTGCTGTCACGCTCGGCACGGTTACGCAAAAACTTGTTGTAATGCTCCAGCGCCTTGCAGACATACTCCTCCGTTTGGTTGATGGGGATATTTTTCGGGATCAGGCTTCGCACCCTGTCCCCACGCAAAACAATCTTCTCACGCTGATTCGGCTTTTCCTCGCTCATAATTGCAGAAATCGCTTCTGTTGTCAGCTTGCCTTCCTCGAAAAACTTCCGCATACGGATTGCCTGATCGTGGGACGGGGTACAGTCGTTTAAGTCGATTTCGTCCACCAAATCCCTTTGGCAGTCCTCGTTCAGATAGGACAGTTCAACGGCGGGGCGCATTTTAATCCTGCCCTCGTCTACAAATTCAAGCAGTTCGGGAACAAGGTTTGTAAGACGGATATATCTGTGTATTTGATTTCGACTATCGCCACATTCCTCGCTCATTAAATCAAGCGATTGCTTACCTCGTAAATCAATCCCCACTGGGGATGAATTTTCTTTTCTCGGTCTGCCTGCCTGTCTTTTCATAGCGTCAAGCCGCATTTTATATGCGTGAGCTTTCTCCGAGGGAAGTATCTGCGACCGTTGGAAGTTGCTTTCGACCATTAAAATCGTTGCTTCATCACGGTCGAGGTCTACCACCTCACATCTGAGCGTTTCAAATCCGGCAAGCTCGCAAGCCTTTTTTCGTCTGTGTCCTGAGATGAGCTCGTATCTTCCGTCCTCCTTCTGCCTTACGGTAGCGGGAGTAATCACGCCACGCTCTTTGATACTTTCCACAAGCTGAAACATATCCTCATCTTCCCGCACCTTAAACGGGTGGTCGGGGAAATCGTCGATTTCGCTCAGAGGAATATCCCTGATTTTAGACAGCTTCGCTTCGTCCCGTTCCTCCTGAGAAGAAAACAGATCATCGAGCGTGTTCGTGGGCAGCGTGAAGTCGCTCTTTCTGCCTGCCATCGGCTAACACCTCCTTTGTGAAACCGGCGTAAGCCTTAGACACCGGACTGTTCGGCTCATAGGCGTAGATACTTGTGCCTTTAGAAGATACCTCTGCGGCTTTTACGGCTGCCGGAATCATTGATCTATATATCCTGATATGGCTGCCGAAATTTTCCCTGAGTGCTTCCACTGTGCTTTTCGCAAGATTTGTCCTTCCGTCCACAAGCGTCAGAAGAATACCGTCGATTTTCAAATCGGCGTTTGTGTGTTTCCTTACTTTCGCAATTGTCCCCAAAAGCTGCGTCATTCCCTTAGCGGGAAGATACTGCGCCTGAACGGGGATAATCACGCTGTCAGCTGCCGTAAGAGCGTTAAAGGTAATCATACCCAAGCTCGGCATACAGTCAATAAGGACATAATCGTACTTGTCTTTTACAAGGCTCAGATAATTCTTCAGGACGCTCTCTCGGCTCATCGCTGTTACAAGCGTCATTTCCAATGAAGATAAACTGAGATTTGATGGTACAAGGTCTACTTTCTCTTTATGTTGCAGGATACCGTCAAAGGGATTTTGCTCCTGCTCCGATATGATCGCCTGTAACTTCTCTGTCAGCGTTACGGAAAGGCTGTCGCTATCCCTCCAGCCGAGGCAGGTCGTTAAATCGCCCTGCGGATCAGCGTCAATCAGAAGCACCTTTTTCCCTTGCATAGCAAGTCCGACGCCTAAATTGACCGTAGTCGTGGTCTTGCCCACACCGCCTTTTTGATTGCATACCGCAATCGTCTTGCAGTTTGACATCTCCGGCTTTACCTCCTTTCATAGATTTAGCCATTCACTTGAATTAAAATGAATGGCTATGTAATGATTTATCGTGGACACATTGCACTGCCCTGAAATGGATGTCTTGCATAATTCGATAAATAACTTGGCACACGAATATCGTCTTGTTTTTTGCCATCATACAGCGCTAATCTTTCACGCTCTAATCTTTCTTTTCTTGCCTTTCTCAAAGCAATTTTTTCCTCTCTTTTCCTTATCGCTTTTTCTCTTGCTTGTTTCTTTATTTGCTCTTTCCAATTGTTGTAGCAAGAATAAATTTTCGATATGTTACCATACGAACAGCGACCTTGATAAATCGTTATATCAGACAGCCATTTTCGTTCAGCAAAAAGCAGGTTAGAAAAGCGCACCCAATATTCCTTTCTTCCTATAATAACTTTACAGGTGTTTTTCTGTTGGGTAGGAAAAGCCCTTGCTAAAATAAGTTGATTTTCTTTTGTTACCCGCAAAACAATAAATAGACTTTCAGTCGTTCCTGCCTGATTAAGAAAAAACCGCTCACCCTTTTCAAACTGTTTTGACTCAGGCTCCGGCTTAGAAAACAAGAACAAGTTTCCTCTTATAAGTTGATTATTCATTTACTCATCTCCTCGATTTAATAATGTAAAGACCGCAGTATTTGTTCTCAACGCCCCCTGCGGAAAGCGATTCGCTTTGTACGGGAAGCACTAAGGTTACGGTTTGCGAAACCGTATCATAGGAATCTCACCTCTGCCGGGTACTCCGCCAGCTCCGTAGAGAAGTATCATTATCATTCTGACTGTCATTGCCGTTTCAGTAGCAAGCTGAATTTCAGGTCGGGGATTCTCGCTCGTTCCCCATATATACAATGGAAAAGTCACGGCGTACCCACCTTCGGGCTATTCATCAGAACTAATGTCCTTAGCGCCTGTCTATTCAATTTTCAAGGTACTGTGAAGGGGGAAAATCCCTGTCGAGGAAATAACCCCTTCACTCATTTGGACAAAGGGGGGCAAAATGCACACCCAAAATCGCCCTTTTTCCAAAAAAAATTTCAAAAAAATTTTTTTGCCCTTGAAAATTGCCCTAAAAACGCAAAAAAGCCGCCTGCTTCTCCGTAAAGAAACAAGCGGCATAACTGCAATTTAGATGTATTGAACGGTAATCTTTTTCTTTCGTGCTTTTGTAAATTTGATAAGGACATCATCTACTGCGTCCGTATATCTGCCTTGCGCTATCAGATTATTTTTAAGGGCGATCAACGCCTGCAAAACTTGTCTAAACTCCTCGTCATCAAGATAGATATGAAATTGTCTGTCTTTCATCAAACCGTCTCCTTTATTTTTGCTGTTCTTTTCTCCATTCAAAAAACCTCTGCCGGATAAACGCTATATCTTCATCTTCATTCGAGGTTATGAAGATGTGTATGCTGCGAAACGCTTTTTTGATTTTCGCAGCGAAATCCGCTTCGCCGCTTTCTAATGTATAAGGGATTTTTATGAGTTTGATTTCTCTTTTTTTGCATAGATGAGCTTTTAAAATTTCTATTTTTTCTGTTCTGCTAACCGTTTCAATAGCCACATTTTCTTCAGGTAAATACATTTCAAGCGGTATGCCGATAACCTTATCTGTATCAATCTGTACTTTTATATGCTTCATTCCCGCATAGAACATAACCGCCAACTTGGGAAACACAGTTAAATATTCTTTCTCACATACTCTACAACCTTTACCCTCAATCGTTCTTTCGGATATTTTAGCTTTCCAAGAGTGTCCGAGTGAACACTTCCACCACACGCTTTCCATTGAATTTCTTGATATTTTATATGGGGATATATTTTTATTCTTTTCAAAGTCCCATTCTGAAAGAAGTTGAGCGTCTGTTGTTGCTAAATCATTGTATCCCGTCATAACTGCCCGATCTGCACAAACGGGGCATACCGTTCCTTTTATCCGTGCATATACAACAGACTGCCATTCATACCCACACTCTTTACACTTCCACCAAACATTTTTACGAGATTTCTCGTTTATGGTATCAGGGGTTAGCGGTAAATTTCTATCCGACCACTCTTGCGCAAGCTGGGGCTGTGTCGTTGCCAAATCATTAAATCCTTTCAGTAGGATTATTCCGCTGCAATATGGACACTGACTTCCACCAGAGCGTGTTGAGATAAGCGTATTCCATTCGTGTCCTTTGCTGCACCTCCACCACACTTTTCGATTTGCAAAAGCCGTAACCATATCAGGCTTTAGCGGATAATTCTTTTCCGACCACTCAGCAGCAATTTCAGGGCGTTGTGAAGCAAGGTCATTGAATCCTACCAAAATCTTATTATGGGAGCAATATGGGCAGCCTGTGCCGTTTGTAGCCCTACTCTTAACTGTTGCACTCCATTCGTGACCGCATTTGCCTTTCCAAATCACTTTTTTATGGGAACCGACACTTACCATTGTCGGTTTTAATGTCTTGTTTTTACTCGACCATTCGGCTGCAAGTTCCGGCTTCAGCGTTGCTAAATCATTGATACCCTCTACAACTCTTGCACCTGAGCAGATCGGACAGTTCTCACCGTTTGAGCGAGCCTTAATACTGGTCTGCCATTCGTGACCACAAGCTCCTTTCCACCAAACTATTTTATTTGATCCGTATGTGATTTTATCAGGCGTAAGCGGTAAGTTTCTTTCAGACCATTGTTCAATAAGCTCAGGGTGTACCTCTGATAAAAGATTACCCATATCAAATCCTCTCCTTCCTTTGCTTTTATTATATGAAGAAAAGGTACTTGTCCCAAGTTTGCGAATAAGCGTGTAAATAAAAAAATCCCTTTGAGAAAGGTTGTTCCTCTCTCAAAGGGTAATTAAACTTTTACTTAGAATTATCCTTTTTTTATAACTAAGTTGTAGTTGCTATCATAATGCAGTCCAAGTTCTCTACACATTCTATCATTCACCTTATCTAATGCTTTCTTATATTCTGCATACTGCGGAGATAGAGCCATCAAGTTAGGAATGAATATATCGTTATATCCTTTATCTTGGAACTCTTTCTGCATTTTTCTTTGTGCAACAAACGACGGGTGATATTTCATAATGCCAGTTTTTATTTTAGCACCTTTCAATACCACTTCTTTTAATCTTTCATATTCGCTTTCACTCATATCACGATAGTAGGAAATCATTTCCTCTGCGGTTCTTGTTTCTTGAACAATTCCGTGCGCCATCTTCACACCTAATCCCATAATAAAAGGAATTTTCAATGTTGTATTATCACAATACTCTAAGATATTCCGTAAGGCTTGTTTCTGCTCCGGAGTCTTTAACCTTACATTAAGAAATGGTTTGAAATGATTTTTTAAATATTCTCCCCATTCTTTTCCCGGTAACAAAGACTCAATCGCATTTTCAACTGTTTGATAATCAAGTAACTCATTTGCTTTGTCCGCATTACCATCATCTATAAATTGCTTCAAAGCTTTGAGTTCTGAGTCTTGTAAAACTTTTTCCTGCAATTTTTCTTGATAAATACGAAGAAGAATGCTTTTATCGCCAGTTTTCAAAAGGCTCTGTATGTCTTTAATACCAATACCGAGTTTTCTATATACTGAAATCTTTTTTAAAGTTTCAACATCTTGTGCAGAGTAGTTACGATACCCATTGCTATCTTTATCTACTGACAACAATCCTTTTTCTTCATAATACTTCACTGCACGCTTAGTCATTCCGACTTCATTTATAATCTCATTCAATAACATCGGATACACCTCCTTGTGATGATAGTATAAGCGTGTACGCTGCGTACAGGTCAAGAGTTTTTTTCGTATTTCTTCTAAAAATGGGCAATCCCATTAAGGGACTGCCCATTTATTCCGTTAATTATGCGATTTTTTTACCTCTGCACCGATTTTGACATCGATTGGTGTAAAATTGGTGTATTTGTGTAAAATCTGAGCTTTTCAGAAAATGAAGTACATCCCGTTTTCACAGGCAAAACGGTACATCTTAATACAGTTTTGCACCTGCCGGAATACGGTCATCAACCATCAAAAGGTTAAGACCTTCTCTGCCGTTTTCTTCGTGTACTGCCGAAATCAGCATACCACAGGAGTCAATGCCCATCATTGGACGAGGCGGCAGATTTGTAATAGCGATACAGGTCTTTCCGACCAGTTCTTCCGGCTCGTAATACTCGTGAATACCGCTTAAAATCACTCTATCTGTGCCTGTACCGTCATCTAAAACGAATTTAAGGAGCTTTTTGCTCTTTGGCACAGCTTCACATTCTTTTACCTTTACAGCTCTGAAATCAGATTTTGAGAATGTTTCAAAATCTACAAACTCCTCAAACAGCGGCTCGATTTTCACATTGGAAAAATCAATTTTCTCCGGTTCTGCTTTTGGTGTATCAGGAGCTTTTGCAGCTTCAGAATTTACACCAATTTCTTTCTTTACACCATCTAAGGGTTTCATTGTGGGGAAAAGTAAAACATCGCGGATTGCTGCTGAATCGGTTAAAAGCATCGTCATTCTGTCGATGCCGAAGCCGATGCCGCCTGTAGGAGGCATACCTATCTCAAGAGCATTGAGGAAGTCCTCATCGGTTGTATTTGCCTCCTCATCACCCTGAGCAAGAAGCTCTTCCTGAGCTTTAAAACGGGCTCTTTGGTCAATCGGGTCATTAAGCTCCGAGTAAGCGTTTGCCATTTCCCATCCGTTCATAAAGAACTCAAAACGCTCAACATATTCAGGGTTATCGGGCTTTTTCTTTGTGAGAGGAGAAATTTCAATCGGGTGATCCATAACAAATGTCGGCTGAATCATATGCTCCTCTGCATACTCTTCAAAAAAGAGATTAAGAATATCGCCCTTCTTGTGTCTTTCCTCAAACTCTATTCCCTTTTCCTTTGCAATAGCTTTTGCCTCTTCGTCTGAGTGAATTTCATTAAAATCAACGCCCGAATATTTCTTTACAGCGTCGAGCATTGTGATTCTCTCAAAAGGCTTACCCAAATCCATTTCAACGCCATTATATGTAATTTTAGTAGTACCGAGTACCTCCTGTGCGACATGGCGGTAAAGATTCTCGGTTAAATCCATCATACCGTTGTAATCGGTATAAGCCTGATAAAGCTCCATAAGGGTAAATTCGGGATTGTGTCTTGTATCAACGCCCTCGTTACGGAAAACGCGTCCGATTTCATAAACCTTTTCAAGGCCGCCCACAATAAGACGCTTTAGGTAAAGCTCAAGCGAAATGCGAAGCTTTAAATCCTCGTCAAGTGCGTTAAAGTGCGTTGTAAACGGACGGGCAGAAGCACCTCCTGCGTTTGCCACGAGCATGGGAGTTTCTACCTCCATAAAACCCTGCGAATCGAGGTATCTGCGAATGCTGCTGATAATCTTAGAACGCTTTACAAATGTGTCCTTAACCTCCGGATTCATAATAAGGTCAACATAACGCTGACGGTAACGAAGGTCGGTATTTGTTAATCCGTGATACTTTTCGGGAAGTGGCTTGAGCGATTTTGAAAGCAGACGAACTTGCTTTGCATGAACCGAAATTTCACCCATCTGCGTCTTAAATACAAAGCCTTTGACTTCGACAATATCGCCTATATCCCACTTTTTGAGGAAGCCGTACTCTTCTTCACCCAGATCATCAAATTTTGCAAAAATCTGAATCTTGCCCGTGCGGTCGTGAAGATCCATAAAGGACACCTTGCCCTTTCCGCGTTTGGAAAGAAGTCGGCCTGCAACGCAGACATCCTTGTTTTCATATTCCTCAAAATTATTCTTTATGGTTTCGGTAAGAGTGTCACGGTCACTTGTCGTAATTACAAACGGATCTCTTCCCGCTTCTCTGAGTGCGTCAAGCTTGTCATATCTTACCTGAATTACATCACTTGTATTAGCCTGCTGAGGCTTATGACTCATATTAACATTCCTTTCACTGCAAATCAAACGGAAATAACCGTGCGGTGTATTTCCGTTAGAGTGTTTATTCTTATTTGGAAATTTCTATAATTTTAATCGCCTGTACTCCGCCCGGAGTTTCAACCTCAACAACATCTCCTACGCTCTTGTTCATAATTGCCTTGCCGATAGGGGATTCGTCAGAGATTTTACCTTCTCTGGGGTTTGCTTCGTTTGAACCTGAACCGACAATCATATATTTTGCCTGCTTGCCGGTTTTAATCATTTCGATTGTAACTATTGATGTTAAATGAACATTCTCCGTAGATGTGTTGGACTCGTCAATAATTTCAGCAGTTTTGAGAATTGACTCAATAGTGGTAATTCTTGCTTCCATAATTGCCTGTTCATTTTTTGCATCATCATATTCGCTGTTCTCGGACAAGTCGCCGTATGAACGGGCAACCTTAATTTTCTCAGCTATTTCCTTACGCTTAACATTTTGTAAAAATTCAAGCTCTTCCTCAAGATTTTTAAGGCCTTCCGCAGTAAGCATGGTTGGTTTAACTGCCATATTTTATCGTCCTTTCATATATAAAACTAATTTGCATAAAAAACTGCATATAGATAAATTATATGCGTTTTGTTAGATAATGTCAAGCAAAACGATTAAGATAAGCACAAAGTGATTTTATTGTCTGTGATGAAGAATAATTCCGGCACAGCGACGGAACTAACGACCCAAGCTCGTGCTGTCCTCCGAGTGTATAAAGTGCCGAACAAAAATATTCCTCGTCAATCCCCTCAGGCTTAATAATGTCAAAACCGTCGGGCATTCTGAGGTGATATTTATAATAAACAAGCCCGCTTACTGTTTCTTTGGGACTTTTTGCAGTCAGAACAACAGCGTCGTGTTTAAGCGGAAGCTTGTCATATATTATACACGGTGCTATTACAAAAAATCTGTCTGATAATTCCGATGTGTTTTTTGTTACAACAGCCGTTGCACCAAGCTCATCCATAGCTCTTTCAAGCTCATAATTGTACGAAGAAAAATCATTTGTGACAACGGCTACATCTGAACAGTATTTTAATATTTGAAACAGAAAATCGTGCGAGTCGCCGTCAGGGTCATATATTCCGATTTTCAGAGTTTCGGGTTTGACGCAGCTTTTCACTACGCTCAGAGCCATATTTGTGCATAATCTCTGAGAAAAATCATTTGAAAAAAATCTTCTGTAACCGCAGTTTTCGGGAAAATTTATTTTCGGTGAGCAAAGCAAGTGGTTACGCTGAGCACCTATGACGCCGTCAAGCTTATCGAGGTGAATTTTTCCGCTGTAGCTTATGTATGTAACCTGCTTAACGCTTACTCCTCTTGACTTTTTGATTTCGGCATATACCCTGTCATTTTTAAGAAAGTACAAAAGCTTTTTTATTCCCTTTGGCTTTTCGGGAAGCTTTAAAGAAAGTGATGTAATCAAGAAAATACCTCCGCATAAATACTTATTAAAGTATATGCGAAGGTATTAGGTTTAATTATTATCTAATCAATATTCATCCATGGGGTTATACTTAACACCGTTATAGCGGCACTCAAAATGGAGATGAGGACCTGTGGAATAGCCTGTAGAACCTACATAACCAATCGTCTGTCCCTTTGAAACAGACTGACCCGTGCTGACTACTGTGTTTGTCATATGAGCGTATACTGTCATCTTTCCGTTGCCGTGGTCAATCATTACATAGTTGCCGTAACCGCCGCCGCAGCCGCAGCTTGCGTTCTTGCCCCAGTTGTGAGGGCATCCGTTGTAGCTTGCAATTACAGTACCGCCGTCAGCTGCAACAACTGTGGCTCCCATAATACCGCCGCCCGCAATATCAATTCCTCCGTGATTATAAGTATATCTGTCCTCACTCCACTCGGATGAAAGATAGTAAAAACCGGGGACAGGCCATACATAGCCTGATGTTGTAGGAACATCTATAGACGGCGTACTGCTTCCGCCGGAGCTTCCGCTTGAACTTCCACCCGTGCTTCCTGTGTTGCTGGTCTGGTTCTGACTGCTTTGCTGCAAACTTGCATAGTACTCTTTAATTTGATTTTCTATTTCTTCGCTTTCAAATTCCCCGTTGCTCAAAGCATCCTCTGCCTCTTTATTAGTAGAATAAAGATTTCTGAGAATTTCATCATTTTCTTCTATCAATGCATTCAACTCAGCCTGATCTTCTTCAAGCGAAGCTTTCTGAACTTCAAGATCTGCCTTGTCTTCTTCAAGCAAAACTTTCTGCTCGGAAATTTCCGAAAGTTTTACATTTATCTCATCTATAAGCGTTTTATCATAGTTTGACAAAGTCTTTATAAGAGACACTTTATCGATAAAATCAGAAAAGTCCTTTGCTCCGAAAATTATCTCGATGTCACTTGCATTTCCTGCCATGTAGATTATTCGCAGGCGTTCGCAGAGGGCATCAAGCTGGTCTTCAATTTCACTGTTTGCCTGTTCAATGTCCTTTTCCTTTTCATCAATACTGTCGTTTAAGTCATTGATAGACTCTCTTGTAAGAGCAATTTTATCGTCAAGTACCTCAACTTTGCTCACAAGAGCCTTGCTGTACTCTTCTTTTTCATTGATATCTTCCTGCGTCTTATCAAGAATATCCTGATATTCCTGATTTTTCTGCTCAAGCTCTTTAAGCTCCTGCTGCAAGGAATCTATACTCTCCGCACCGGCAGAAGATACTGACAGTGCAAAAGGCATAGAAATAATGTACACACTGAGCATAGCACAAAGAATCCTTTTTAACTTATTCATTTTTTACTCCTTTCACGGCATCACCAGCCGAGAATCTCGTTTCCTTCTTTTTTAAGATACTTGCGTATTGAAATAAAGCTTCCGAAGAAACCTACCACAATTCCCGCTAACGCAAAAGCCGCCGCAACATAAAGAAGAACGCTTGAAAGCGGAATGTATGAAAAAGGAATCATACTCGTGATTGCACTCATTACCGACTCATAGAGAAGCGATATTGCACCTGTGGAAACCACGGCAGAAACAATTCCGATAACGACCCCCTCAATAAGAAACGGCATACGAACAAACGAGTCTGTAGCACCGACCGACTTCATTATGCTGATTTCAAATCTTCGGGAATACATTGTTGCACGAATTGTATTGGCAATTATAAAAATTGATATAATCATAAGTGCAGAAACAACGCCCACGCAAATTATATTGATGAGGTTGCTTATTTCGGTAAGCTTTTTTGCAAGTTCCCTGTGGTCATTTATACTGTCAACACCGTCAATGCTTTTGATTTCAGCAACGGTTTCGTCGTAAAGGGATAAATCCTCCATAACAACAACAAATGCGTCGGGAAGAGTGTTTCTGTCCTCTATCTGAGCAAATAACTCATCGCCGAGTTCATCCTTGTATTGTTCAAGAGCCTCTTCCTTTGAAAAAAATGTTGTTGAAACAACATTATCCAATTTTTCTATATCTTTTCCTATGTAAACAGCCTCAAGCTGCGATATATCTGATTTTAAATAAACGGTTGTTTCATTTGAATCGCCCACCGACTCAACAACCTGAGCAACATTTATCGAAAAAAGAGCAGCTGCACCGGTAAGAACAAGACAGCTAACAAGCACACAGACCGAAGCAATACTCATTATGCGGTTGTTCCACACATTTTTTAAGCCCTCTTTTGCAAGATAACCAAAGCCTTTCATACCATTATCCTTTCAACCTGTATTTGTCCGTGCAAATCATTCGGGCAAAACAACCGCATTATCGGGATAGTGCGGTACATCGTTATAGTCATCATCAATATCATGAGCGGAAGAAACGCTTTTGTCCTTGGTATCGCTGATAACTCTTCCATGGTCAATAGTAATTACCCTTTGATGAAACTCTCTTACAAGGTCATGCTCATGCGTTACAACAAGTACGGTCGTTCCCCTTGCGTTAATCTCGTTTAAAAGCTCAATAATTTCATGTGACATTTCGGGGTCAACATTACCTGTCGGCTCGTCGGCAATAATTATTTCGGGATTGTTTACAAGAGCTCTGGCAAGACTCACACGCTGCTGTTCGCCGCCCGAAAGCTCTGAGGGCTTGTCCTTCATCTTATTTTTCAGTCCCACAAGATCAAGAACATACGGCACTCTTTTTCTGATTGTAGCGGCACTCTCTCCCACTGCACGCATTGCAAACGCCACATTATCAAAAACATTCATCTTATCAATGAGTCTGAAATCCTGAAAAACTATTCCCATATGACGGCGTAAATACGGAATCTCTCTGCGTTTAAGCTTGGAGATCTTTTTGCCGTTGATTGTAATTTCTCCGGATGTAGGAGTTTCTTCATGCATTATAAGCTTTAAAAATGTACTTTTTCCTGCACCCGACGAACCTACAATAAAAACAAATTCTCCCTTGTCAATATGTATATTTACATCATAAAGTGCATGCGTACCGTTTGGGTATGTTTTTGAAATATTGTCAAAATCTATCATAAATTCACCTTTAGTATAGTTATACGCCAAAAAAGCGGTATAAACATTGCCTAAAAATTTATCAGGGCGTACAAAATTAATATTAAGCTACGCCCCGATGTTTTTTATAATTTAAGTCAAGAATTGTATCAGTATTTTGTATGACTTGCGTTAAGATACTTCTTAACCATAAGTGCTACCTTAAATACTATAGCGTCCTCAAATTCACGCAAATCCAGACCTGTAAGCTTCTTAATTTTTTCAAGTCTGTAAACAAGAGTATTACGGTGAACAAAAAGCTTACGGGAAGTCTCGGACACATTGAGATTATTTTCGAAGAAACGCTGAATTGTAAAGAGAGTTTCCTGGTCAAGGCTTTCTATTGAACCACGCTTAAAGACCTCTCTTAAAAACATTTCGCAAAGTGTTGTAGGAAGCTGATAGATAAGACGAGCAATACCGAGATTATCGTAGCTTACTATTGTACGGTCGGTATCAAACACCTTGGCAACCTCAAGAGCGGATTGTGCCTCCTTGAAAGAACGGGCAAGATCCTTGATACCCGTTACCGTAGTTCCTATACCGACAACGCAGTGAGTGTAAAATTCGCTTGAAAGCGTATCCGAAATTGAGCTTGCAAGCTTTTCGAGGTCACGGCTTTCTGTGTCGGATTTAACCTCTTTAACAAGTGCGATTTCCGCCTCGTTTATGTTGATGACAAAGTCCTTGCTCTTATCAGGGAAAAGATTTTGGATTATGTCATAGGTGGAAACATCTGTTTTTGAAATTATCTTTATAAGCAGACAAACACGCGAAACCTCGCTGTTGAAATGAAGCTCTCTTGCTTTCAGGTAAATATCTCCCGGAAGGATATTGTCAAGAATTACATTTTTTATAAAATTGGAGCGATCATATTTCTCATCGTAATACTGCTTAATGCTTGAAAACGAAACAGAAAGGAGCTGAGCGTATTTTTGAGCATATTCATCCGTACCCTGTACAAAAACTGCATAATCATATTTTGCGTTGCTTCCGAACGACTTATATGTATAGCCGTTAATAACAAACGGTGAAGTCGAGCTTAAGGTTTCGGAATTGATACTTTCGTTAACCTCTCCGATTTTTCCGAGCTCCGAGCAGGCTATTACAACCGAAGTTTCGTCAATTACACCGATAGTTCTGTCGATTGCGTCCTTCATCTGATGAACAATACCCTGAAATAATCTGTTAGACATAACACTTACCTCTTTTTCTACGCAATTTCTAATTTACTTGACTGTAATTATTTATAAAATACAATCGTCCTCATATACATATTACACAAAAACGAGAAAAAAATCAACCTCTATTTACAAAATATTTTTGATTTTTTTATAGAGATTGCATAACGAACAAAATATTACAATTTTGATAACAAATTCAAACAATTTTTAAAATGATATTTTTTGTTTTACTGATTCTAATATAAAATTGTGTTGATTATGTGATTATAGTAAATATTTTCCAAACAGGTTAAAATTTTTTTAAAAATATGTAACCGATTTTGATTTTTGAAATAGTATGTAGTGTAAACGAAAGGAGGAAAGCTTATGTGTAATCTTTTTGGAAACGGAAACAACAACTGCTGCACTTGGATTATTCTTCTTATCATCATCCTCTGCTGCTGCGGTAACAATGGTTCTGAAAGCACAGGCTGCGGCTGCGGCTGCTAAAAACGGATAACTGTTACTAATGTTGATGCTAAGGATGTTTTTATAATATAAACGGGGCAGGCTAAAAAGCCTGCCCTGCGTTTTTTAGTAAATAAAGCTCGGAACATATTTTTTAATTGTGGGAAGCACGCCGATTTTATCAGGTGTGTGAGGAGGAAGCTGCCAAAAATCGTGGGCACAATAGGTATTGCCCTCGATAATAGCAGGTCCGTTCGGAGTAATTGCCACATCCCATCCGATGTATCTTATCTGCGGCACTACCTGTGCTGCCTTCAAACACATTTCTACCGCTTCTTTTACATAAGGAATCTGATAACCAACAATTTTTACATGGGTATCCGGATGTTCTGTGTATATAATACCCTTTGTAGTGTCGCCCGAATGTGCGGGATACTTCATTTTTCCGGTTTCTATGTCAACAGGGGTAAACAGGCAGTTATTGTCTATTATACTTCCGCCCTTTCCCATTTTCTGAACGATGTAAATGCAGTGAGGAACTTTGTTGTCGTCAAGAATTGTAATTATTCGCATACTGTTTACGGCATTGGGGTATAGTTTTGACAACGCAGGGTGCTGCTGAATGTTGTCTTCAATGGTGCAAAATCCCTTGTCAATTAGATATTTATAAAGGTCGTCAAAACTCTTAAAATCGCTCACCTTAAGCCTTTCGCAGCCGATTCCGCATTCCTTATCCTGCATCTTGCAAAACAGGTACTCTCTTGACTCAACAAATTTTTTAACCTCTTCCTTAGAGGATTTATCCATTTGCAGATAACCTCTTCCGATGTAATCCTTAAAAAGCTCGTTAAACTCGTCTTTATTGTCAAAAAAATGAGCGTACTCAGTATCATTCATATACATATTAAGCTTTTTGCTGATTAGCCTTGTAACAAATGTCTTTCTCTGTTCCTTGTTAAGATTGTAAAAAGCAAAAATCTGATAGTCATAATAACCCGCACCGTAGCGTTTTGCACACCACAGCATATCAAAAAATATCTTTACGCTGTTTTTGCCCGACTTCTCATGAACTGCTTTTATCGCCGTTTTCATCTTAGCAAAGCTTGCGTTTTTTAATACTCTGAAAATATAACCCTTGTCTGCCATAATTACCACTCCTGTACTCAGTTTAAAACACATAATATATTTATCCGCAATTTTTAGAAACTTATATTATTAATATTCATAGATTCTCGGAACTCTTTTTGAGATTCCGCATACAATTTCATCTACATTTGTATCGAGCAAATCAGCCATCCACAGCACGCTTAATTTGTCATTCAGCAGCGAAACGGTATCGCCTCTCTTAACATCACCTATATCAGTAACATCAACCATAAACTGGTCCATGCAAATTCTTCCGATAATGGGAGCTTCCCTGCCGTTTATCATCACCTTACCTATATTTGAAAGGCGTCTGCTGTAGCCGTCAGCAAATCCGACGGGGATTGTCGCAATCTTTGTAGGTCTTGATGTTACAAATGTTCCGCCGTAACCGACCTCGGTACCTTTCGGAACCTCTTTGACCATAACAACATAGGTGTACCAGCTTATTACCTGACGAAAATCCTCTTCCTGCCAGTCGTCCTCGTCTATTGCACAAAGCCCGAACAGTATATCTCCGGCTCTGACCGCATCAAGCTGTGTTTCGGGGCGAAGCAATATTGCAGGACTGTTTGCAACATGCTTGCAGGGAATTTCAATACCCTCAGACTCAAGCTTTGCTATCATATCGAGATACAAACCGTATTGCTTTAATGCACTTTCACCGTCTTTTTCATCAGCCCTTGAAAAGTGAGTAAAGGCACCTGTAATTTTCAGGTTTTCCATTTCATTTATTTTCTTTATAACAGGTATTGCCGATTCGTCGGCAGGAAAACCGATTCTGCTCATTCCGGTGTCAATCTTTATATTTATCGGCTGTACAACTCCGCTCCATTTTGCAAGCAAATTGAGCTTTTCGGCAGTATCCGGCGAAAATATTGTGGGCGTAAGATTATATTTTATCAAATTTTCGAGCTGACCGTCGCAGGTGTCGCCGAGCAAAAGTATCGGTTCTACCGCACCTGCCTTGCGAAGCGACGCACCCTCTTCCCAAACAGCTACGGCGTATCTTTCAACACCGCATTTTTTAAGAGTCGGATAAATCCCCTTTTCGCCGTGTCCGTATCCGTCGCCTTTGAGAACAGCCATTATTTCAACACCGTCATTAAGACGGCTTCTGATATTTTTTATGTTGTGTTCAATAGCACTCAGGCTTACCACAGCCTCTGTTCTTTGAGCGAGCTTTCTCAAACCAAAGCCTTCTTTCAACATATGGTAATCAGTAAAATCTGAAAATAAACTTTATTAAATTCATTGCAACTTATACTTAATTATTCAGTTCTGTATTATAACACACATATCACTGTTTTACAACAAAAACATACAATTTTATTTTTCTCTTGATCATTTTTAAATTAAACACTACTCAAACAAGAAAAATTCCCACGGTTTTATCCGTGGGAATTTTTCATTTTATAAAGTGTGAGACTAATGAACAATTAATCGTTGTAATCTAACCATGTACCGTTGTCGTAAATCTTGTTCATTCCGCTGATTGTTAAGTCCGCGGTTTGATTTCCGTTTCCGCCGCTGCCGTTATTAAAGATAATCATCGTAGCGTCAGACGGAACCTCTAAACGGTAAACTCCGTCGCCCATATTTTCCGCAGCAACTCCCGGCCATACTGTCATCGTTGTATTTTCATCACTCCAATAATATGCCATTACTTTGCTCCAGTTGTTGGTGTTCTTGTAATAAAGATAATTTTTGGAAACAGGTTCTGTCGGAGTTATTGCACCGCCTGTATATGTTCCGCAGTATGACTCGTCGCTTTTTAAATCCACAAGATAATACTGAATCAAAGTTACATCCTTTATATTAACTGTACCGTTTTTATCAACATCTGCCGCAGTAAGTGCATCATCAGCCAGAGTTTTGCTTTCTGCAAGATAAAGCTGTGCCTCTGTTGCATCAGAGATTGAAATTGAACCGTTCAAGTTTACATCACCGATAAGCACTTTGCTCTGTGGCTCAGTTGTCGGCTGTGTAAATGAAGGCTGTGTCGAAGTCGGTTCTGTTGTAACTACCGTTGGGTCTGTTTGAGTCGGAGCTGAATAATCAGGCTCTGTAGGATAAGTAACATCCTTGGTTTCTTTTGTAAAGCAATATGTAGCTGATGTACTGTTTGATCCGTCTGTTGCTGTAAGCTCAACAGTATATTCTGTACCGACAGCGTCTCCCGCACCGATAGAGAATGTGGCGTCGGATGTGTATGTTACGGGAGTTGAACCGTTAATGCTGTATGTACCTGTTGATGCGTTGCTAAGTCCCACGGTAATATCAATAGACTCGGCAGCAAAATTTTCTCTGGGAGCTTCAATCGTATTTCTGGGAACCGATGTAGTGTTATAAATAACTGCTATGCCGTCTGCGTTTTCGATTGAACCCTTGATTGTTCCGCCGCTAACGGTAAATGTGTTTCCTGTAACCTGATCGGTGTATGTACCGTCCTTCATTTTACCCTGAAGATTAACGCTTACATCGCACGGTCCTTTAGAACTTACAAGAACAACGCCGCTGTTGCCTCTTACATTGTAGAACAGCGAATCGCCTGAGCTTCCGAGGCTTTCGCTCTGACCTACGAAGTGATTTCTAAAGCGGTTTACCTCCGCAACGCAGGTATCCATCCATGTAAGGGTACCGACTTCGCCCATTTGAGTCTGTCTTATCTCCTGAGCCATTTGGTTGGGATCTTTTCTTGCGTCATATCCGTTCTGGTCGCCGTTGAGTCTTTCGTAGGAATAGTAAGGTCTTGCAAAATAAAGACCTGTTGAATCCTTTCTTGACGCAACGATTGCCCAAGCCTTGTTGATAGTCGAGTCATTGCAGTCATAGGACGAACCGCCTCCCATATATGTGTCGTGAGATTCAGCCCAAAGAACTACCTTGTCGCCCTGTCCGTGGGCATAGGAGCAGTAGCCCGGATTTGACGCACCGCCGACATTGCCGTATTTTAATGAATTTCTTATATTATCACCTGTTGAATTATCGGTAACCGACATCTTACTCAAATAATAATTCTCTGCCGCGGTGCTGTCGATTCTGTTGAGTACTTCTCCGTAATAGTAAGGTGTTATACCCTTTGTGCTTTGAGCATAGCTTGTAGCACCGTCGAGAACTACATCCCAGAAATCACTTGCAAAAGCGGGGTCGTCAGCCGGAGTTTCAATGTGTTTTGCCGCGTCAAATCTAAATCCGTCTGCACCGCAGTCAATACACTCCTTGAGAAGATCTAAAATCATCTGCTGAACCTTTGTGTCGCCGGTGTTAAGGTCAGGCATTCCCATATTACCCTGTGTAACATCGAAACGGCCGTCGCTTGAGTGAACCCAGCTTGTGCTGATATGCCAATACGACGGGTCAGTCAGCATATCGGGATTCCAAAACTGTCCCACCTGAGGAGAAATATCGCTCATAACCTCTTCGACAGAGCCGATTTTCCATCCCTCAATGTTTCCCATATGATTTGCTACTATATCAACAATAACCTTGATTCCGTATTTTTCTGCTTCCTCGCACATTGACTTAAACTCGTCTTTTGTGCCGTACCAGCTGTAACCGTTATCACAAATATTCGCCGTTACAGGCTGATAGCTTTTCCACCAGTTGGAGTCTGTTCCTCCTGTTCCGTCAGGTATGCCTACATTGCCGTATGCAACACCCTCCCAGTAATAATCCTTGGGCTGTGTTACGGGAGAGGTCTGAACAGAAGTATATCCCGCAGCTGCAATCTGCGGAAGGTACTTTTTAATATTGTTGTACGACCAGTTCCAGCAATGCAAAATAACGCCCTCCTGAACATTATCCGCAAGCTCAAAGTCAACCGTTGACGAAGCCGCAACTTCATTGCTGTTTGTCACCGCAGCCGAATATCCGGCAACCGATGAGAATGCCAGCACAGCAGCTGTAAATGTGCTGATAATTTTCTTACTCCATTTCATTTAATTCCACCAACTTCTAAAATTTTGACAAGTATCTGTCTTGTCATACAACAGATATTATATTATAATATATACAATAATTCTTGTACAAAAATACTATATACTGATACTATTCTATTTTTCAGGGGAAAACAAAATGGATATGATAGAAGATAACAATAATAAAACAATAGAATACAAAGAATCGGATTTACCTTTCAGATATTATCGGTTTGATTATTCAGACGGTTTTTCCGGTTTTCAGCTTCACTGGCACGAGGAAATAGAAATACACCACATAGTCAGCGGAAGCGGTAATTTTTTTATTGACGATAACGATTACAAAGTTGAAACAGGAGATATTATATTTATTGCTCCGAGAATTATTCACAGCGGAAAATCAGATGACAACAGTCTTGTTGATATCTGCTATCTGGTTGACAGCGATTATCTTATGTCACGCAATAACGAATACAACACAGATAAATTTTTTTCGCAGCTGAAAAATTCAAAATTAATCTCACCTGTAATACATAGCTTTGACAAAGGCTACGACAGCCTAAAACTGCCGCTTACCAAAACAGACAGCTGTATTTTAAACAGGGGTGTTGTTTATCAGCTCGAAATAAAGCGTCACTTGTTTGACTTTTTTATCGAGCTGTACAAAAACAATTATATTTCACTCTCAGCCGTATCAAACCTTAATCCCGAAAACAAGGGTCTGATAAAAAAATCAATAAGCTATATACAAAGAAATGCAGAACACAAACTGAGCATTGATCAAATTGCATCTCATGTGGGATTAAGTTCAAGCTATTTTATGAAGCTTTTTAAGGAAAGCACAAATATGACATGTGTTGAATACATAAAGCTTTTACGGCTTAATAATGCGGTAAATATGCTAAAAGATACCGACGACAGCATTTTACAGGTTGCACACAGCTGCGGTTTTCTTAATTTGTCACTTTTTAACAGAGAATTCAAGAAATGTTTTTCAATGACTCCGAGCGTATACAGAAAAAAGTACAAAACATCGCAAATCAGCTATATAACATTTTAGTACATAAAAAACACCCTTGTGCAAAAAATGCACAGGGGTGTTCGATTTCTATTTAACCGTTATATTTTGACCAAGCACCGTTTTGGTATATCATATTATAGCCTTCTATTTTTATATCGGCTGTCTGGTTGCCGTTTCCGCCGCTGCCGTTATTAAATATAATCATTTCGGCATCGGAGGGAACCTCTACTCGATAAACTCCGTCGCCCATATTTTCTGTTGCAACACCGGGCCAAGTTACCATTGTTGTATTTGCTTCGCTCCAATAGTAAGCCATTACATTGCTCCAGTTATTTGTATTTTTGAAATACAAATAATTTTTTTCAGGTTCAGTAACAGGCTGTGTTGTCGGCTGTGTTTCAGAACCTTGTCCGCCTGTATACTCTCCGCAATGGGCAGATGATTCGCTCATTCCTGCAATATAGCACTGAATTGCAGTAGCATCTTTTATGTTGATAACTCCGTTCTTATCTGTGTCAGCCGCAACAGCATTATCTCCGTTTAACACGGTGTAACTGTTGATATGCATCTGAATTTCTGTTGCATCGCTTATTGTAATTTTTCCGTTAAGATTAACATCACCTATAAGAACCTTGTTCTGCGGCTGCGTTGTAGGCTCAACAGTTGTAGGCTCTATGGTAGTCGGCACGGCAGTAGTTGTCGGAACCTCTGTATATTCTGTCCAGCTATAGCCTGCTCTCATAATCATAGTTCTTCCGGCAAGAGGCATACCGTCCTCACCGTCAGCAGGATAGCGGTTATTTGTCGCAGAAGCACTTTCTGTGAATATCACATATCCGTCTGCAAGATTTTCGGGAACTTCGAGAACACAATATCCCGTTGACGGATCCTTTGTCATTTTTTCTCCCGGCCATGCGGAATTTTCCTGTGATTCATCTACATAAATATATGCGTACACATCGGACCAATTATACGAAGAATTATCAAAATACACTTTCTGTACCGCACTGGGATCAACCTTTGTATATGTGTAGGTTTCTGCATCCGATGTTTCAGTGCCGTTTGAAGCCTTTACCGTTACTGTTGTCTTTGTAACGTAAGAAAGGTCTTTTCCGATTGTTATCTGCTGACCGTCTGTAAAGCTTTTGTAAGCACCGCCGTCAATAGAATACTGACCGCTTGTTGCGTTCTCGTAGTTTAGTGTCAGCGTCAGAGTATCGGTATATGTTTTTGATCCCGGAGTTACCGAAGCGGAAGGACCGGCAGGTTCTGCGTTATAAACAACCGCTACACCCGTATCACCGATTTGACCGCTGATTTTTCCGTTTGAAACAGTAAATGTATTTCCTGTAACCTGATCAATATATGTACCTGAAGCCATCTTATGTGCGGTAACATTTACAGAGGTTGAAAATCCGCTGCAATTCACAAGAACAACGCCCTCTGTACCTCTTTCATTATATGCGATTGAACCTTCGCTCGAAAGATATTCCGATTCTCCGATAAAATAATTCTTAAACTGATTTACTGCCTTAACTTCTTTGTCGCCCCATGCAGTAACGCTTGCCGTACCAATCAAATCTGAATAGTTGCGAGGGCGAGCAAGATACAAACTGCATGAATTTGCTCTTGAACCGACCATAGCCCATGTCTTTTTAAGTGTAGCATCACTCTGTCCGCTTGATTTTCCGCTTGCGTATGTGTCATGTGATTCATTCCAAAGAACGGCCTTGTTTGCCGGGGCACTTGAGCCGTCATCTAAATTATAATCACTTCTCTTTGCCCCGTTTGCGTTTCCGCTGTTTACTGAGTTTCGGATTGAGTTAGATACAGAGCTTGTCGTAACACTCATTACGGAGGTGTAATATGAAAGTACCTTTGAAGCATTGCCTGTATCGTTGTCACCTGTTACCTTATCTAAAATCTCACCGTAATAATAGGGAGTAAATCCTCTTGTACTCTGTGCATAACTTGTTGCAGCACCCAAAACATTGGGCCAGAACTGACTTGAAAATCCGTCGTCCACAGGCGTTTCAATATGCTTTGCACCGTCAAAACGGAAACCGTCGGCACCTGCGTCAATCGCCTCTTTTAGAAAAGAAATAGCGTAATTCTGAATCTTTGTGTTTGAAGTATTGAGATCGGGAAGGCCTCCCATACAATATTGTGTAATATCGTAACGGGTAGCATACCAGCTGTTTACCGAAACATCATGCCAGCATGATGCGTCATCCCTGATGTCGCTCGGAATCGTATCTGAAATAGTATTATTTCCCTTGTTTGCAAGGTGATTGAGAACAGCGTCTACAATTACCTTAATTCCGTACTTGTGTGCTTCGTCGCACATTGCCTCAAATTCAGCTTTTGTGCCGCACGCATTCTGTCCGTTTGTTTCAATGCTGAAGTTTGACGGCTGATAGTATACCCACCAGCTGCCTGACATCTGTCTGTTTTGAGTTGTTTCCTTGATAGTCTGAATAGGGGATGTCTGGATCGCACTGAAGCCCTGTTCAGCAATTTTTGCCATGTTGTCTTTAATACCGTTGTAGCTCCAGTTCCAACACTGAAGAATCTGACCGTCCTGCACATTGTCTGCAAGACCGCAGTCCGCACTTGTCGTTTCAGAGTCTGTTACTGCACTAACCTCTGAAACATCGGTTGTTCTTGCCTCAGCCACAAATCCTGCGGACGCAAGGCAAGAAAGCATCATGCTTAAAGTAAGCACAACGCTCATGATTTTGTTTTTCACTAGTATCACTCCTAAATAAAATTACCGCAGAGCACTAAAACATTTGCTCTGATAAAAGACAAACTGCATATTTTGTCTTTCTATGAGTAATAATATCAAAATTAATTTGCTTACGCAACGCACTATATGCACAATCTTACGGCGTTATTTTTAGCAATTTCGCCAGTTGACACATTACAAGTTTATTGAAGTGAGTTAAAATTAAGCAATTCATACAATTATTTTGTAATATTTTTCCGATTTTTATTATTCGTGATATATTGTTCAATTCGCATATTTTTGCAACTAAATGTTATTATTGAGCAATACTCTTCAAAAGTTTAATTTCTTTTGCATATCCGTCAATGTCATTCGGCGTTTCCAGCAGAATCGGAAGTTTATTTATGTGACAGTTGTTTATTATATTTTTAACGGCTTCAAGCCCGATTGCCCCCTCACCTATTTTTTGATGTCTGTCCTTGTGACAACCGAGGTAATTCATACTGTCGTTAAGATGAACGGCTTTTAACCTGTCAAGTCCTATTATTCTGTCGAACTCATTAAGAACTTCATCAAAATGGTTTACTATATCGTATCCTGCGTCAAAAACATGGCAGGTATCCAGGCACACTCCGATTTTTTCATTATATTTAACACGGCTGATTATCTCTGCAAGCTCCTCAAACCTACCGCCGACTTCCGTTCCCTTTCCTGCCATTGTTTCAAGCAGTACGGTTGTATTCATTTCCGAAAACATCGCATTATTCAAGGCTTCAGCTATTTGATTTATCCCCGCTTCAGCACCCTGACCTGTATGACTTCCGGGATGAAAATTGTACAAATTACCCGCCAGATACTCCATTCTCTCTAAATCATCCGCAAGAGTATTGAACGCAAATTCACGGGTTTCAGCCTTTGATGAACAAAGATTCATCGTGTACGGAGCGTGGGCAAGAATTTGAGAAAATCCGTTTGCTCTCATTAACTCCCTTAAAGCGTCTGCATCAGCCCGATCAATTTTGCGTGCCGCACCGCCCCTCGGATTGCGTGTAAAAAACTGAAATGTATTTGCACCGATTTCAAGAGCCTGCTTTCCTATAGCCTCAAAACCGTTTGAAATTGAAAGATGACAGCCGATATTTAACATTATTTATTTCTCCTTTTTCGCATTATCTGCAAGTCTTAAATTATACTTGTCGGAAATATACTTAAAACCAAATTTTTCATATATATGTTTTGCATCATCCGTATTTGTGCTCAACACAACATCAGTATATCCTTGTTCTTTGGCAAAATCAATAAGAAGGCAAAATTAAGAAGAAATAACAGAAGGGATTGCATATATCCTCTCCCTCTGCAATCAGGCACTGTATATACGCTGACAAGTTCCGCACTTTTTTCCGAACCGTTCTCGCATACTGTTATCTGAGGCAAACTTTCTTTGACTTGTAACCCGCATAAGGAAACAGCCTTTCCGTCTGTATACATCTATATACATAAAATCAAACAAAGATTTGATTTTATGTCATCTGCGTGAAATTATATGTTTCATTTTCGAGATTCCCTAACTGTTGGCAAAAAGCCTCTTTACTATTTATCTTATAGACAAAATAAAAACAGGCATCAAAAAATGATACCTGTTTTTATGGTCGGGATGACAAGACTTGAACTTGCGACTCCACGCCCCCCAGACGTGTGCGCTACCAAACTGCGCTACATCCCGATGCAACAGTACTTATTTTATCAAAAGAAACACTCATTGTCAAGTATTTTAAAAAAATTTCTCTCATTTAAAATTGCTGTTGCTAAAATACTACATCTAACAGAACGAAAATTGACAACAGACTGCGATTATTAACCGCAGTCTGTTATGTTTTTTGAAATTATGCCCATTTAAGAGTATCGTTATATAGATTAATGTAATCCTGTGCAGAACGATCCCAGCTGTTGTCGCTCATCATAGCACGCCACATAAGCTGATGCCAGCCGGCTGCGTCACGAATACCCCAAAGTGCTCTTCTTACGGCAAGCTGCATATCAGCGGTATCGTAATTTTTAAAGGTAAATCCGTTTCCGTAATTGTCCGCACTGTCAAAAACAGAATCCTTCAGTCCGCCTACCTCACGCACTACAGGTATCGTTCCGTAACGCAATGCAATCATTTGTGCAAGTCCGCACGGTTCCTGCTTGGACGGCATAAGGAAAATATCAGCGCCTGAGTATATTTTTCTTGCAAGTTCCGGAACAAAGCCATGGCAGAAGCAAAGTCTTCCCGGATATTTAGCCTGCATATAATTGAAATAGTCCTCATATTCCTTGTCGCCTGAACCGAGAATTACAAACTGCATATTCTCCGTGTTCATAAGCTCCTCAAGACCCATTCTCACAAGGTCAAGTCCCTTGTGTGCAACAAGCCTTGTAACCATTCCGACAATCGGAATATCCCAACGCTGTTCAAGGCACAAACGCTCCTGCAATGCACGCTTACACTCGCCTTTTCCGCTCATATCGTCCTTTGAGTAGTTGCGATAAAGCTGATAGTCGGTTTCGGGGTTGTAGCTGTCTAAATCTATGCCGTTTTTAATTCCGCAAAGTTTGTAGTGACGGAGATTAAGCTCATCATGAAGTCCCCAGCTAAACCACGGGTCTTTTATTTCTGCCGCATAGCTCGGTGATACGGTTGAAACGCGGGTAGATGTTTCAATGGCACCCTTCATCATATTGAGTTTGCCGTTCATCTCAAGTATCTTAGTCTCAGAGGCAGGAATACCGACACATTCCGTATTTACCTCCCAGCCGTACTCTCCCTGATACTGAATGTTATGAATTGTAAATAAACTCTTAATATTGTAATACCAAGGTCTGTGAGAATAAAACAGGTAGTAATAAACGGGTACGAGAGCCGTTTGCCAGTCGTTGCAGTGAATTATGTCGGGATGAAAGTCGATATACGGAAGCATCTCAAGAATTGCCCTTGAGAAGAATGCAAATCTTTCCGCATCATCGTAGTGACCATATAGAGTTCCACGCTTAAAGTAGTATTCATTATCAATAAAATAGTATGTGCAGTCATTCCATCTTGCCCAGAAAAGTCCGCAGTACTGATGACGCCATGCAACAGGCACAGTAAAATTCGTAATAAAATTAAGTGAATTTCTGAGTTCCTGCGGGATAGTGCCGTAAAGCGGAACAACTATTCTGCAATCCTGTCCTTTTCTGCACAGAGTATGGGGCAGGCTTCCTGCTACATCGGCAAGTCCGCCGCTTCCGCAGTACGGATTCGCCTCCGACGCACAATATAAAATTCTCATTTGTTTGTCCTCCAATTAAACAACTGATTTTTTTGCTATGTAGATAGGATATGAATCAAAGCCCATAAGCGAACGCCCGTCTTTGATTGTTACATCCTTGTCTATTATGATGTAATTTAAATTTGTGTTGCATCCGATTTTGGTATCCTGCATTACTATGCAGTTACTGATTTTTGCACCTTCTCCGACATAAACACCCTTGGAAAGCACGCAGTTTTCCACCTCGCCGTTTATAACACAGCCTTGAGCTATAATCGAATTTTTGACCTTGCTCGTCAGACCGTATCTTGACGGAGCGTCATCTCTTACCTTTGTGTAAATAGGACGCTTCGGATTAAACAGCTCATCTCTTACTTCTCTTTTCATCAGATCCATATTAAACGAAAAGTAATCGTTAATAGAACTGATTGCAGAGCAATAATCTTTGTTTTCGTATGCAAACACATTTAATCTGCCGATAGATTTTTGAATGATACGCTTAACATCAAGCTGATTAAGGCTTAATGCCTTTCTAATCTCATCTAACAACAGCTCTTTTTTTATAAGTACACAACCATAGAATTGATTGACAGTTTCATTACTTGCTTCAGGTTTTATAAATATTTGCTGCACCCTGCCTGTTTCATCAATATCAACCGTAACAGGTCGATCGTAACCGCTCGGTACAACTCCGCGTTTATATACCAATGTAATATCAGCGTTATTGTTTGAATGGAAATCAAACACACCGTTGTAGTCAAAGTTCGTTACAATGTTTCCGGGAGATATAAGAACATACTCCTCACGGCTGTTCTCAATGTAGCCGTGCAGATTGTAAATTGTTTCAACATAATTTGAAAAAGTCTTTCCGCCGTACGGGGGCAAAACAGTAAGATTGCTTCTTCTCTTTGAAAGATCGTACGCACTTCCGGAGCCTACATGATCCATGAGTGAAAGAAAATTGCTCTTTGCAACTATGCCCACATTATTTATACCCGAATTTGACATATTTGAAAGCACAAAATCAATGAGCCTGTATTTTCCGCCGATAGGAATACTTGCAGTTGTACGGGAAGCCGAGAGCTCCGGGATTTTTTCATCGAGTGTATCTGCAAATATAAATCCAAGAACATCATTACTTCTCATCAGCCTTCACCTCCGTATCGCTTTGAATCATTTGCTTTGCCTTAACAACGCAATTATCGCAGATTTTAGCATTTGCACCTATTACGGTAATGCCCCATTTATCTCGATCGGACACATTCTCAGGCTTTTCACCTACAACAGTATTTTTGCCGATTACCGTATTTTCGGCTACGATTGCATACTGAACAATCGCACCGTCCTCAATAACAGCACCGGGCATGATGATAGACGAATTAACCGTAGCATTCTTTCCCACTGTTACACCTGCAAACAAAATTGAAAATTCAAGGTTTCCGTAAACATTGCAACCGTCCGCTACAAGTGAGTTCTGAATATTTGCTTCACTTGACACATAGTGAGGAGGCATCATAGGATTGCGCGAATAGATATCCTTTAAATCAAGAGTAACATTTGGGTCGAGCAAATCCATATTGGCTTCCCAAAGGCTGTCTATTGTTCCTACATCTTTCCAGTACCCCTCAAAAGGATAAGCAAACATTTTTTCGCCCGAAGCGAGCATTGCGGGGAGTACATCCTTGCCGAAATCATGGCTTGAATTTTCTTTTGCTTCATCCTCAACAAGATATTTTTTTAGCTGTTTCCAGCTAAATATGTATATTCCCATTGAAGCGTTGGTGCTTTTGGGATGCTCGGGCTTTTCGTCAAATTCATAAATCTTACCGTCTTCATAGGTATTTAAAATACCGAAACGAGACGCTTCCTCAAGAGGAACATCAATTACGGCAATAGTGCACGACGCTTCCTTTTTCTTGTGAAACTCGAGCATCTTGTTATAATCCATCTTGTAAATATGATCCCCCGAAAGCACAACAACATATTCAGGGTCGTATCGCTCGATATAATTTATATTCTGATAAATTGCATTTGCTGTTCCGGAATACCAGTCGGCACCGTCAACCGCCTGATACGGACTCAGGCAATTCACTCCCGAATGCATACCGTCAAGATCCCACGGCTGACCATTACCGATATATTCATTCAAAACCAACGGCTGATACTGGGTCAAAACTCCTACGGCATCAATACCTGAATTTACGCAATTTGACAACGGAAAGTCAATAATGCGGTACTTTCCCCCAAACGGTACAGCGGGCTTAGCCAGCTTCTTTGTAAGCACTCCCAGGCGAGAACCTTGACCGCCCGCAAGCAGCATAGCAACTACTTCCTTTTTTGGAAACATTTACAAATACCTCCGATTTATTTTTTGTTATAACCTATTAACAATATACAAGTTATTATATGAATCCGTATAGCAGTTATTCCGCAGGAGTATCGAGCTCCCCGGTACATTTTAAATAAATAACGCTGAGCGGCGGTAAAGTCAGGGCAAGTCCCTGATCGCAGCCGTGAATTTTCATTACTTCAGGCACAATATCCGTTCCGTTTGATATGCCTGTTCCGCCGTACTTTTCGTCATCCGATGTAAAAACTTCGCTGTATAATCCGTATTTCGGAACGCCGATATAGTATTTTTCGTGCTTTGCAGGCTGGAAATTACAAACGGCAATTATCTCGCTGCCTTCACTGTCGGTTCTCTTAAAGGCAATAACGCTGTTTATATAATCATCGTGATGAATCCAGTCAAAGCCTTTCCAGATAGTATCAAGTTCGTACAAAGGCTTGTTTTCAACGTAAAATTTGTTAATATCACAAAAGAACGACATAAGCTTTGAATGTTTGTCAAACGAAAGTAAATCCCACTGAATTCCCGACTTTACATCCCATTCATCAAATTGACCTATCTCGGTTCCCATAAACACAAGTTTTTTGCCCGGATGAGCATACATATAAGCAATAAACGCTCTTACTCCTGCAAATTTGTCGTCATAAGTTCCCGGCATTTTGCCGATTAACGATCCCTTGTTATTTGAAACAACATCATGCGACACCGGCAGTAAAAAATGCTCGGAAAAAGCATAGAAAAAGCTATAGGTAAGATTATCGTGATTAAACGGTCTCCATAACGGATCAAGTGATATGTAATGAATCATATCATTCATCCAGCCCATATTCCACTTGTAATCAAAGCCCAAACCGCCTTCCTCAAGCGGATGAGTAAGCTTAGGCCAAGAAGTATTTTCTTCGGCAAACATGAGAACATCAGGGTGGAACATATGAACGGCAGTATTCAGGTGCTTTACAAAGTTTATCGCCTCAAGGTTTTCCTTGCCGCCGTATTTATTCGGCACCCACTCGCCGTCGTTTTTCTCATAATCGAGGTAAAGCATAGACGACAACGCACCTACTCTTAACCCGTCAACATGATATTTTTCAATCCAGTATATTGCCGAAGAAACAAGAAAGCTTATGACCTCACTCTTTGAAAAGTCGAACAGGCAAGTCCCCCACGACGGGCGTTCACCCTTGCAGATGTCATCATTTTCAAAAAGACAGGTACCGTCAAACTTTTCAAGTCCGTACTGATCCTTAGGAAAATTTGACGGAACCCAGTCTAAAATCACCCCGATATTTTCACGGTGAAGCATATCGACAAGATACATAAAATCAGCAGGAGTACCGTACCGAGAAGTCGGTGCAAAATATCCTGTGGTCTGAAACCCCCAGCTCTCGTCATAAGGGTGCTCCATTATCGGCATAAGCTGAACATGTGTATAATTCATTTCCTTGAGATAAGGAACAAGCTCTTCTGCAATTTTTCGATAATTAAAGAAATTGCCGTCAGGATATTTTCTCCAAGAGCCTGCATGAAGTTCATATATATTCATCGGTGATTTTAACCTGTCGCATTTTGAACGGTAGGCAAACCAATCCTCATCGCCCCATGAATATTCATAAATATCATAAACCATAGACGCATTATCGGGTCGTGTTTGAGCGTGAAAGGCAAACGGATCCGACTTTAAAATTTTTTCAAACCACGGTGTTTCAATACAATATTTATATATCTCATAGGGTTTTATGCCCTCGATAAACACTTCCCATGCTCCGCTGCCGATCTTGTACATATAATTTGATGTTTTATTCCAGTTGTTGAAACCTCCTACAACCGACACACTGAGGGCGTTGGGAGCCCAGACTCTGAAAACGACTCCGTCCTTGCCGTCCCAGTTCACGAGGTGTGCTCCGAAAAAGTCATAAGCACGAATCGAATCGCCTGCGGTAAACAAATCAAGAGCATTTCGATCCTCGTTAAAGTTGTAATTCATATATTCAACTCCTTAAAGCACAATAATACCAATAACCTAAATTCGTTCTTCTAATATAATACCAAAAAAATATGTTGATTTCAAGCAAATCATAAAATTTATAAACTAAATTTTCGTTTATTTTTTATAAACAATAACTAAATTTTACAATATAACAATCCTATTTACACAATATTACAAATTATTTTACTTATTAATTATAATTTACAAAAAGAGCGGCAGCCGAACGGCTGCCGCAAAACAGACTATTTTGTTTTTTGAGAAAATACCGAATAACAAAAAGCAAATAATTTGTGATTTTACTTTTTCAAATCTTTATTATACAGCGTTGACCCAAGTTTCTGCCATCTTAAGCCCCTACTATAATCTTTTGGATTGCGGTAGCATCAATTACATTTGTTACGGAATCTCCGTTAACATCTCCGCACTTAACCACGGACGGAACGAGATACACAGCGCCTGCTGAATATTTCTGAACAAGTGTTGAATCCTTAACCGACAAAACTCCATCCCCGTCAACATCGCCTGCAAGCTTTTGCGACGGAACATAGTCTTCAGCCATTTGACTTGAAAGCCATGCCGCACGGCTTACAAGCCAATCAACGCAGTAATTGTACATTCCCGTGAAGTCCTGAGTATATGTTGTAGCCTTAGAATCAACCGTGTAAGTATTTGTGTCTAAATCATAATGAGCCTTGTACAGACTTGAATGGTCACATATCCAAGAACCTGTGTCGATAAGCCAGCCGCACTGATAGTTCATCTCTGCACTGTCCTTAAGCAAAGCATAGTAATCTGTTGCTCTGTACATTTCAGACGCACTGCTTGAATACGGCACGCTGCTGTCTGTTTCTGCAAATTCGTTGATTGCCGGAACAAACTCCTCAAACCAAACTGTTGCCGACTTTTCAAGAACAGCCTTGTTGCGGGAAATATAGTTCATTATATTGTTGCAGTTTCTGGGATTTGATCTTCCCTTGTACTTACACCACCAGCCTGTGTATTCTTCATAGTCCGTTACACCGATGCTGTCAAGCTCCGATTCAACTCCGACTGCGTTTCCAAGTGAGTTATCATAGTCCCAAACGGGGGACGCAAAAAACTTATACTCACCGTTTGAATCCTGTTTATATACAAAATACAAACTCGACACACCTGCGTCCCAGTTCTTGCCAAGCTCGTTTATAAGATAAATTTTAGCAAGCGAATCAACATCTGCGTAGACAGAAGGATCGGAAACGGTACTCTTCAAAGAATTATAAAAGGCGTCAAACTTTTCTTTAACATACGCCTTAACCTCTTCGTATCCCGCATCCCCCGGTTCAAGCTCAGGTGCTTTGATGGTAAGTTTGTTTCCGCTTGAAGATGTTACAAAATAATCCACACCTTCGGTTGCACCTGCATCCACCTCACAGAGGAAAGGGAAATCTGTGTTAATTGTTCCGTCTTCATTAAGATATGCCTCATCGTCAACATCAGTAATGAGATTAGAACTTCCGACATCTACCTTCTGGGTCATTTGGTAGGAACCCCAGTAATATCCGTTAGCATAAAAATCAACATATCTTGAGTCCGAAGCATACGGCATTCCTACAGCGTCCGAAAGATCGTATAAAAATCTGTTTCTCGAAAGAGAATCATCCTGATAATTTGCAAGAATGGAAAACTTTTTGGTTGCACTCATTCCGGCTACGGAAACAGCGTCATCATATGTAATATTGTAGGCTTTTTTGGGTTTATCCCATGTAGTATTGCCTCTGCCCTTAATTTTCTTGACAGTAGTATTATCAACATTACCGTTTGAATCAACTACCGCACCTGTAGCCGTGGCACTTCTCTCTTTGTCAACATTCAGATACTGCATAAGCTCCGTACCGTTGCCGTCAGCGTCCGTATTGTTCACATAAATTGCCGCCTCGGCATTTGACTTCATAAACCTGAGAACATATTTTTTTCCGAAAACATTTACAGAGTAGGATTTGCCTGTCTCATAATTTACTGTTTCTGCCTCTCCCGGAGAAATTGCGACTCCGTTTACAGTAACAGAAGTATCAAACGCATTGTAAATATCAACCTTTGAATCATCGGCTGATGTAGGCAGGAAGAAATATTTTACATCGGGGTTTATCTCGTTAAACTCCTCATCATGCTCACTCTGCCACGCCTGCCACGCTTCACTGTCCGCAGAGTTCAGAACTGCGTGTGCGTAAAGTGCATTGTTTGTATCAAACGAAATTGCTACTTGCTGTGCTGCACTGACCGAACAAACAGAAAAAGCACCAAGCGTAATTATCAACGCAAGAATAACAGCAGTTGCTTTTTTCAATTTAATCACTCCTAAATAATAACTAATATTTATTGCAAACTTCTGCGATTTTATTTTAACATTCACAAAACATTGTTTCAAGTGCAAATTTTTTTGAATAACATCACTATTTTACTGTTTTTTGAATTTGCGGTGAATTTTATGTGAAATGTCTTTATTTTTTTAATAGGTTTTGATATAATCGTTTTGGAACAATATATTGATTTTTTAATTCCAAAGGGGTGGCAATATGCAAAAAATTTTAAAAGGCAAAGCAAAACATATTTTGATTATATGTATGTCTGCAATTCTCGTTTTTTCTGCTGCGACAGCAAGCATAATGTCAGGATGCGGAGAAAATTCCGATAAAACTAAAGAAACCGAGGTTATTAAAGAAACTCAGGTTGTGACATCTGTTATAGATGCTACATATGCAACTGATTCCGAGGGCAATACGGTTGTTCAGGAAACGCAAAGTCAAAACAATGATGAAAACAGCCAAAGCTCATCGTCAAAGGGCGACAGCTCAGCCAATTCAGGCTCCTCGTCAAATTCTTCATCAAATTCATCAAACAACAGTAATTCTGATAAACAAAATTCATCAGTCAGCAATAACAACAGCGGAAATAACGACAGCGGCAATACAGGCAGCAATAACAGCAACAGCAGCTCTTCAAGTTCAAATACTCACAAACCCGTAACCGACTCTAACGCCTGTTACATTGACGGTGAAAAATTTGCCGAAGGAGATACTGTAACCTGTGTTTACAAGCTTACAACCCCCGAAAAGCTTGAAAATTATCAGGCAACTATTTCTTACGACACGAAATATCTTTCGGTTAAATCAGCGTATCTGGGTGACACAGCTATGTCAGGGGGAATTTTGAATTATAATCTTAACGGAAAAATTAAATTTAACGGATCCAGCATTTCAAAGGGATATGACTACACTAAGGGCGGAGATTTTGTAATTGTAAACTACGAAATAAAATCCAAAGGAAAAACTACAACATCCTGCGATCTTGAGGTTGCTACAGGCTTTTCGGGCAAATCTTATGCCGAAAACAACAAACCGGCAAACGGTCTTAAGCTTACCAAAAGCTACTCATAATAAAATTACACTTAAATACAGCCGTTCTTTCAACAGAGCGGCTGATTTTTTGCTTTCCAAACTGTGCATACTATTTTTATTAAAACTGTGTATTTTTTAATATACAGTTTTATGATAAAATGCAACTGTACTTTTAAACATAATTAAATTAACCGTTAAAGGAGGACAGTTATGATTAAAAAAGCCGCAGTCATTAATGACCTTTCGGGGTTTGGCAAATGCTCGCTTACGGCAACCATAGCCATATTGTCTGTAATGGGGATTCAGCCCTGCCCTATGCCCACCGCTGTGCTGACCAATCAAACAGGCTACAAAAATCATTATTGCATCGACCTTACAAACGAGCTTTGCCTCTTTGAGGAAATGTGGAGTATAAACGAAGAACACTTCGACGGAATTTACTCAGGATTCTTTTCCGACAGAAAGCAGGTTGACATAGTTTTTGATTTTATAAAAAAGTTCAGAAAACAGGACACTCTTGTTCTTGTGGATCCCGTTATGGGCGACAACGGAAAACTGTATTCAATCTACAGCAATGAGTGCTGCAAAAAGATTTGCAGCCTCGCAAAGTCCGCAGACATAATAACACCTAACTTAACCGAACTGTGTATTTTAACAGACACCGATTTTGACAATCTTATGCTCAAATGCGATGAAAAAGATTTTCTTGAAAGAATTTGCGATATTGCCAAAAGTGCAGTTTCCCACAGCTCGCAAAAGGTTGTTGTAACAGGCATAAAAAGCGGCGGTTTTCTCATCAACGCAACGCTTTCGGACAATGATTTCAGTTTTGCAAAATCAAAATGCTACGGCGGCAGCTTTTCGGGGACGGGTGACATCTTTGCTTCAATAATTTTCGCGTCATTGTTAAACGGAGAAAATCTTGTTTCGGCGGCGGAAAAGGCTACTCGTTTTATAGAAAAAGCAACTGAGGACACGGTAAAAGAACCGTACGACAGAAACGACGGTATTAACTTTGAAAAGTTTTTATATCAGCTGCACGAGTAATTCAAGGAGATTTTAGATATGAAAAGCAAAAAACTAAAGTCAACTGCAAACAGTAAAACAATGCTTATTGTTATCACCGCAATGTTTTCGGCAGTAATCGCTGTTGCAACCGCGTTTATAAAAATCCCCACCCCACTCGGCTACAGTCACGCAGGCGATTCTATGATTTATTTGGGAGCAAGCATACTGCCTGCTCCGTACGGAATTGTATGTGCATCAATCGGAGGAGCCATTGCCGATTTAATATCGGGATATCCGCAATGGGCAATACCGACAGCGATTATAAAAGCTTTGAACGCCGTGCCGTTTATTGTATGCACAATGATTTTAAAAAACAGCAAATTTAAATACAAAATTATAAATCCGCCCAATTTGCTTATGCTTATTCCGACAACTTTAGTAACGGTATCGGGATATTTTGTTGCAACGGGTTTGATGTATTCTTGGGAATCGGCATTTGCCGAACTTGCCCTGTGGTGGGTTCAGCCTTTAATAGGTGCTGTTATATATATTCTTGCAGGTGCAGGACTTGACGCAATTAAGTTTAAGAAAAAAATACTTTCGTATTTATGAGGTGATTATATGCAAAGCAAAAACGAAGAAATAATATATACATACAAAGACAAGGTCTATCTTAATATAACAAACAAATGCCCCTGTGCCTGCACATTTTGTATTCGAAGCAAAACCGACGCAATAGGTGAAGCTTCTAATCTTTGGCTAAATCATAACCCAAGTTTTGATGAAGTTTTAGAGGCAATTAATGATTTCGATTTTTCAGATTACAACGAAATTATTTTTTGCGGCTACGGTGAGCCGACAAACTCGTTTGATGTTCTGACAAAAACAGCTCGGCACATCAGAGAAACACTCGGATTGAAAATAAGAGTAAACACAAACGGACTCGGAAATCTTATTAACGGCAGAGAAATTGAAAAAGAGCTGTGCAGCTGCGTCGACGCAGTTTCTATCAGTCTTAACTGTTCAAACGCAGAAGACTATCTAAAAATCGTTCGTCCGAAATTCGGAATAAAATCCTTTGACGAAATGCTGTCATTTGCAAAAAAATGCAGGGAACAAACCGAGAATGTTGCACTCTCCGTAGTAGATGTTATAGGAGAAGCTGAAATTATAAAATGTCAAAAAATTGCAGATTCATTAAATATTCCTCTGCGTGTAAGAAAGTATTCCGAAGAATAAAACGATTTTTATTTTTTTATTTTTTTAATTTAATCTTTAAACAAAAACAGGAACATCGCTTATTTTTAATGCGGTGTTCCATATTTTTTTACTAATTATAAAATAAAATCTGCTTATAATATATTTTGTGTTGACAGAGCGTTATTTTATCTCGGTTAAAGGGGCAGTTATTATGTTTAAGGAAAGAAATTTCAGACTTTCAATGTCACTTATATTTAATATAGCAATTATTGTGCTTGAAATCATCGGAACTGTAATTTGTGCCTCAAACACGGGTATTGAAATGTTTACATTTTACACTACCGACAGCAATCTTTTTGCTATGGCAGTCAGTATAATTTATGCTTTTTATACTGCCCGCTGTCTTTTTTCCGAAAAAAAGCAGGATATTCCCAAGCCTGTAAAGACGCTTAAATATATTTCTGTCTGCTGTTTAAATCTTACTTTTTTAGTTGTCATAGCGATTTTTGCACCCGCCTCGGGCGAGGGCGGATATGAGTATATGCTTTTTAACGGGGACTTTTTTTACTTCCATTTTTCCTGCCCTCTTCTTACTTTAATTTCATTCATCCTGTTTGAGGGGGATACACAATATGAACTTAGTTATTCCTTTGCCGCAGTTATTCCTACATTGATTTATGCCGCAGCAGCAGTAGCACTTAATCTTTTGAGAGTAATAGAGGGCCCATATCCGTTTTTATATGTTTACGATCAGCCTGTTACATTGTCCGTAATGTGGTTTATTATGATTGCAGACACTGCTTTTTTATCATCATCACTCATTCAAAAGCTCGGCAATACATTTGCCTGTTCAACGAAAAAAAGGGCGAATGTAAAGTCCGCAGTAAAATGACTGCAATCAGGACGCCCGTTACAAAATTGCAGCCATTAAACTTAATATTTACTCGCCTTTTAGCACAACTGTAGTTAAAGAATGATTTACAGCTTTCAGGTATTTTTCAAAAACATCCTTTGTCCTAAGCTTTAGGCTTGATGTGTTGACGCACGGATGGCATCCGACATATTCGTCCCTGAGTACATCCTCATCAACCAGCAGACTTACCCTGTTATCTTTATCGTTCATAAGTCCCATTACGCTGACAGCTCCGGGTCTTATATCGAGAAGCTCAAGCATAGCCTGTTCGGAAGCAAACGAAAGCCTTGCACTGTTAATTTGGCGTGAAAGTTCCTTTGTCTTAAAAGGCTTGTCGCCGGGCATCATTAAAAGATAAAAATCTGTTTTCTGCCTGTTGCACAGAAAAAGATTTTTACATATCACAACATCAAGCACCGCGTCAATTTTATTGCACGCCTCCATTGTGTCGGCAGGCTCATGGTCAGCACGAAAATACTCAATATTTAAGCTGTCGAGCAGGTCGTACACCTTGATTTCTCTCTGCTCACGCCCCTGTGTGTTATCGGGACGCCCTTTGTGCAATTCCATTAATATTCCACCTTTTTGCTAAATCAGTATCCGTAATATATTCCGCCGATACGGCTGTAATAATCGCAGTCTTCGTTGATTTGGTTGCCACTGTTCAAAATACCGATTTCCTTTAACACAGATATTGTGTTTGTATAGCTTTCGGGAATAACATACAGCTCCGTTTTCGGCGTCAGATCAGACAAAGAAATACTGCCGTTAAAAACATCCAATATGTTGTCTTCATCGTAATTTTTAACGGAGGTTTCCACCTCAATCAGACACACTGCTTCGGGATATTCGTCTTTATAAAGATCAATATCGTCATAATCTCCGTAATAAACACTGTCATAGGAATAGTCAACATATTTTAGAGGTGCAAGAGTGACGGAACAGTCGGTTTTATCGGCTTCAAAGTCTTTTCTGAATGCCTCGATAATTCTTTCGCAATCTTTTTTTCCATCATCCGAACTATATAAATCACACGACTCCTCCGGGTTGGTTTTAATTTCAACCTTATCTATACTGTCAAGGTTCGCATTCATCATAGCCGTGTAATTTTGCGTATATTCCTTTGTTTTTATAACGCTGTAATCGTTAATATCGTCATAGTAAAGACTATTAAAATGCATATTTTGGTAAACCCGCGTAATTACCCTTCCGTTATCAAGCTTATATGCGAAAGCGTAATCAAAATCCCCTAACCTAAACGGCATATTATCCATGACCATTTCAGTCCAAACATTCTGGAATTTCTTTGTTGAAGAAAAGTCTGTTGAGTCTATTATTTGTCTGTGATCTGCAATTACGGAATCAATTTTTTCCTTATCGGTAAAATCGTGTGCAGAGTCTCTGACAACTTTGTTTAAATTGTCGCTTCCGTCTCTGTAGTAATTATCTCCGTCAATAAAACCGGCACTTTGTACATTTTCTGCATCAGGTACAAATTCATTATAGCCGAAAACATCATAGTTTATCAAAGCCATTGCCGCAACAACTGCAATTATTAACCCGCCCAGCGGAATTGATGTTTTTAACAGCTTTGAAAAGCCCTTGTAAAAAATAAGGTGAGCTATGACAAACGCAGGCACGCTTCCGAGAATAAAGCCGAAAACAAAGCCTAAATATCCGTATCCGAAAACATTGAGCGAACCGAAAAGCACACCGAGGAACATACCTACCAAGAACGATATAAGAACCTTCATTATGTGGCAGGGTAAATAGTAAGCAAACGACTCCTGAGCACGCTCCATTTTTCTGTTTTTTACAAGATATACCGAAACTAAAATGCATACAACAGAGAAAATAAGCCAATAGCCTATATTTATTCCGTCATACGCGGCAAGAGGATTTAATGCATTCATTATAAAATTATCCTTAAATATGCCCGAATAAAAGCCTGAAAAAAATCCTCCGATAACGCCCTTTATAAACATTGCCGAAAGGGGATATACAACGCAAACCGCTATAAACATAATAACCGAATTAATCGTTGTACCGCAGCAAACCGAAATCAGTCCGTATGCCGATATACAAGCCAATGTTCCTATTATCAGCTTTAGGTATATGCTTATTGCCTCGTTGGTTATCGGCTGACCCAGACAAATTGAAATTATAAATATAATTCCCAAAAAGAACATTGCAGGAACAAGAGAAAATATGTAGGCAGATGCAGATTTTGAAACAAAAAGCACCGTCCTGCTTATAGGCAGCGAACCGTACAAATCGACCTTGCGTTTGCTGTGCTGATAGGAATAAATCTGAACTGTATAAATTATAGTGAAAATGATAGTCAGAAAATAAATCATTCCCGACGCAATAAGCTGGAAAAATTTAATTGACTCGCCAAATGCATCTGTTCTGCTTGAACCGACGCCGTCCGCTATCAAAATGCCTATTACAATACAAAGCGTGAGTATTATGGTTGTAAAAACAGCAGCAAGTATAGAATAAACGGTAAATATTCCCGTACACGACTTCATATCCCACGCAAATACCGCATACGCTTGCTTTAGCTTTTCTTTAAATGATGCTGTTAATGTCATATCCTGCTGCCCCCATTTCACTTATAAATATTTCTTCAAGAGTAAGCGGCATTGCCGAAATATACGCCGGGTTAAGTGCGTGAAGCTGCGGCATAAAATCGTCTTCCGTTCCTCTGATTGTAACATTAAATACATTTCCGTTACGCCATACATTTATCACATTTATACCCTCAAAAATATTGGGCTTATCGGGAACCTGTGAAAACGCAACCTGCACCTTTCTAAAGCACATTCTAAGCGAATCAATATCACGCTCCATAAGCATTTGACCTCTGTGCATAAGACATATTCTGTCGCACAAATCCTCCAGTTCACGCAAATTGTGAGACGCTATGATAACCGTCATATTATGCTCTGCCACATGGTCAATAAGTATTTTTTTGAGCAAATGACGCACAACAGGATCAAGTCCGTCAAATATTTCGTCAAGAAAAAGGTATCTCGGGCAGGTGGAAAGTGCAAGTATAAGTGCAGCCTGTCGCTGCATACCCTTTGACATATTGATTATCCTTGCGTTGCTGTCAATCGGAAAAACCGTACAAAAACGGGCAAACTGTTCCTCGCTCCAATTCGGATACAGCTTCCTGTAAAGAAAAGCTGTGTTGTTTATTGTGCTGTTATTATAAAAATAAGGAAAATCAGGAATAAAATAACATTGTCCCTTTGCCGCAGGGTTGTCAAACAGCTTTTGACCGTCTATCAGCACTTCACCGCTGTTAGGCTGATACACACCTGCCAAAAGCCTAAGCAATGTTGATTTTCCGCTGCCGTTGCTTCCGACAAGTCCGACTACAGAACCGGTTGAAACGGAAAGGCTCATGTTGTCAACCGCAGTTACCTTATCAAATTTCTTTGTAAGCTTATTTAACTCAATCAAGTCGTTTACCTCCTTCATAGATATTTTCTAAAATATCTTTCATTTCCTCACGGCTTATTCCGAACAGATAAGCCTCCTTTGCAGCCTGCTTAAACGCATTGAGTGCAATAATTTTCTGAGCCGAGTCCTCTGTGAGCTTATCTGACAGAAAACTGCCTCTTCCTACGGTGGAGAAAATATATCCGCTGTTTTCAAGCTCTCTGTACGCCTTTGCAACAGTATTGGGATTGATTCCGAGCTGAGATGCAAGCACTCTCACGGGAGGGAGCTTATCACCTGACTTAAAAACTCCGACAGACGCCAGCTTGATTATGTTAGCACAAATCTGCTCATAAATAGGCACCCTTGACGCAAAGTCAATTTGAAACATATTTTAACCTCCTTTTGTTTTATTGTATTAATATTATTAGTACACTATTATAATAATACAATTTCCACCTCATGTCAACACAACTTACACAAAAATTCTTTACAGAACATATTTTATACATCTTCTACATCTTCAAATAAATTTATTAAATCTCTTGAAAAATACTCAAATAAATGTTATCATAGCAGTTAGATAACGCATTGACGGAGAAAGTAGCATTTTTGCGTACCGCTTCAGAGAATATGTACCTTGGCTGAAAGTACATTGCTGTGCTGTGAATGTGAAGTTCGCTCCCGAGCGGTGAGGCTGAAATTTTATTAGGCTTCAACGGCTGACACCGTTATATGTCAAGGAAGTGTTTGCTTCTTATGATGCAAAAATCAGGGTGGTACCGCGGATTATTTCGTCCCTGCGTAGAGTTACGCAGGGACTTTTTTTACTTTATAGGAAACTGCTCAAAAATGGTCGGGCAAATAAGGTTTGGTAATATTAATATGTCCGCTCGAATTGCGTGTCGAGGCACTCGACTTTTTTATTATATTAAACGGAGGTATTTATGGATAAAACAGCTATTCTAAAAGAAGAAATCACACAAAAGCTTTCACAAACCGAAAGCCTTTCAGAGCTTGAGGAAATCAGAGTTGCATACCTCGGCAAAAAAGGCAGTATTACTGCTTTGCTCAAGGGTATGAAAGACCTCTCCCCTGAGGAAAGGAAAACTTTCGGAGCAGAAGTAAACAAACTGAAAAGCTTTGCCGCCGAAAAAATCGAAGAAAAAACAGAAGAGCTAAAACAAAAAGAGGTTGAGCGTGAAATCTCATCAATGCCTCAGTTTGATGTAACTACTCCCGCTGACCTTGCACGAGGCTCATATCACCCGATTACCCTTGTTCAGCGTCAGTGCGAGGCAATTTTCAAGTCCATGGGCTTTACGGTGGAAGACTACCCCGAGGTTGTAACGGACTACGAATGTTTTGAATCGCTCAACATTCCCAAGCACCACCCTGCCCGTGATATGCAGGATACATATTATCTTGAAAACGGTCAGCTTTTAAAATCCCAAACCTCTGCCGCACAAAATGCAATTCTCAAAAAATACGGCAAAAATCTCATTGAAAACGGCGTGCCGATAAAGGCAATCTTCCCCGGAAGATGTTTTAGAAACGAGGCCACCGACGCATGTCACGAAAACACTTTCTTCCAAATGGAGGGAGTTATGGTTGACAAGGATATATCAATTTCAAACCTTATTTTCTTTATGAAAACCATGCTTTCCGAAGTGTTCAGAAAAGACATTAAGGTTCGTCTGAGACCGGGATTTTTTCCGTTTGTGGAACCGGGATTTGAGCTTGATATAAGCTGTCTTATCTGCGGAGGAGATGGCTGTCCGTCCTGTAAACACAGCGGCTGGCTTGAGCTTTGCCCATGCGGTATGATTCACCCGAATGTTTTGAGAGAGGGCGGAATTGACCCCGAAGAATACACGGGATTTGCGTTCGGACTCGGTCTTACAAGACTTGCGATGATGAAATACGGAATCAAGGATATAAGAGATTTGAACAGCGGAAGCCTTAAATCGCTTTCACAGTTTACCGACGATGAATAAGGAGTGTATCGAATATGTTTTTATCAATGAACTGGATTGAGGACTTTGTTGACCTGAGCGGACTCGACAAGCTTGAGCTTATCCGCAAATTTTCACTTTCAACTGCCGAGGTCGAAAACGACATTTTCCATAAAGGATCCGATATAAGCGGAATTGTCGTTGCAGAAATAAAATCGGTTGAAAATCACCCTGATTCAAAAAAGCTTCATCTTTTGAAAGTTGACGCAGGTGAAAAAGAACTTACAGATGTTGTATGCGGTGCTCCCAATGTAAGAGTTGGTATGAAAACCGCTTTTGCAAAGGTCGGTGCAAAAATCGGTGATATTACTATCTCTCCCCGACCGCTTGCAGGAATTGATTCATACGGAATGTGCTGCAGCGAAGCTGAAATCGGAATTTCAGACGACAATTCGGGAATCATGGAAATTTCCGACGACGCTGTAAACGGCACGGATATAAAAGAGCTTTATGATATTGAAGACATTGTATTTGAGGTTGACAACAAGTCGCTTACAAACCGTCCCGACCTTTGGGGTCACTACGGAATCGCCAGAGAATTTGCGGCTCTTGCGGGCAGAAAATTAAAACCGCTTGATATAGATGATCTTAAAGCATACGAAAATCTTGCAAAAGTTGATATGAAAATCGAGGATGACCTCTGCCAACGCTACAGCTGTCTTCAGGTTGAAAATATCAAGAGAAACATAAGCCCTGTCAATATGAGAATAAGGCTTTACTACTGCGGTATGAGAGCGATAAACTTCCTTGCCGACCTCACAAACTACATCATGCTTGAAATGGGTCAGCCGATGCACGCTTTTGACTCACGCAAGGTTGAAAAAATCAGGATAAAACGCTTTGACAAGCCGTTCGTTTTCCGCACACTTGACGGAGTTGACAGAAACATCGACGAAAACACTCTTATGATTTGCAACGGAGATACACCTGTTGCAATCGCAGGAATTATGGGCGGTCTTGATTCGGAAATCGTTGACGATACAACAACTCTTACGCTTGAGTCCGCTACCTTTAACGCAGTATCAATCAGAAAATCTACCGTTCGCCTTGCTCACCGCACCGACGCTTCAATGCGTTATGAAAAGTGCCTTGATCCCGAAATGGCAGATACAGCAATCGCAAGATTTTTATTTCTCCTCAAAAAATACGACGAAGATATTAAGGTAGTTTCGGCACTTACCGATGAATACGCTTTTCACTACGAAACAATTACGCTTGATTTTGATAAAAATTTTGTTGACCGCTATACAGGAATTGAATTTTACAACGATACAATCGTAAAAACTCTTACAAGCCTCGGCTTTGAAGTATCGCTTGAGGATAACCGCTTCTCGGTTGTGGTTCCGTCCTGGAGAGCCACAAAAGATGTTACGCTCAAAGCCGATATTATTGAAGAAATCACAAGAATATACGGCTATGATAACTTTGATGTGAACACAACCCGCTCTCCCCTTTATCCCGTGAGAGTTGAAGCTGTCAAGTCAAACGAGGACAAAATCAAGGATATTCTCGTTAAAAAGTATAATCTCCATGAGCTCCACTCATATGTATGGGCATACAGCGACGAACAAAAGGCGATTAATATTCCTGTTGAGAATAACATCAAGCTTGCAAACGCCACCAACCCAAACATCGAAACAATAAGAAAATCAATTATACCGACACAGCTTTGTCAGGTTAAATCAAACGCCTCATACGCCCCCGACTTCGGTGTTTTTGAAATCGGACGCGTAGTAAACGGCGTTGATGAAAACAATCTCTGCGTTGAGAGCAAAATGCTCACTGTTACTTTGTTTAGCAAAACAAAGGATATTAAAAACCTGTATTTTGAGCTTAGAGATATGCTCTCTGTAGTTGCAAGCGACATCAAACACAACTCACTGTCGTTTAAAAAGGCAGAACCGACGCACAGCTATGAACATCCTGTTAATCTCAATACAATTCTTATCGGAAACACTGAGATAGGAAAAATCGGAATTGTTCATCCTGTTGTCGGCAAAAAAATTGACAAAAAGGCAAGCATTGTATTTGCGGAAATTGATATAGAAAAATTCACCCAGGCACAAAGCAAGTCTATCGTTTATGAAGAGCCTTCAAAATTCCCGACAATGGACTACGACCTCAGCCTTGAAATTCCGAGCGGAGTTTTCTATGAAAATCTTGCTGAATGCTGGAACGAGCTGGGCGGCGAAATACTTAAAAACACAAAAATCGTGGATACCTATGACACCGATTCCGTTCACAGCATAACCGTAAGATTTGAATTTTCGTCAAATGAGAGGACTCTCTCATCAAGCGAAGTTCAAGAGATTATTGACAGCATACTTTTAAAGCTTGAGACCCTCGGAGTAAAGCTGAGAAACGCATAAAGCATATTAAGATTAATGTAACAGACAAAACCGGACTTTTGATTTTGTCTTAAAAAGCGGGGCATTTTGTCCCGCTTTTATTCTTTGAGAGCGAGCTTAAATGAATATTAGTTCTATTTTGTTATAAAACTGCTTGATATTTCTGTATAAATATATTATAATGGGTAGACAGGAGGTGTTTCAGTATGTTGGATAAGACAATGATTTTTTCACTTGGAGAAGAAAAAGACGACCAAATTAAGGCAAGCCTTACTGTCGTTTATGATGCATTAAGACAAAAAGGATACAATCCTATTAATCAGATTGTCGGCTACATTCTCAGCGAGGACCCCACATATATTACAACATATAACAATGCCCGTAATATTATAAGTAAAATTGACCGTGACGACCTACTTGAAGCACTGGTAAAATCATACCTCAATGTTTAAGAAAGGATGAGCCTTGTGGCAGATACAAATAAGCAAAATCAGGAATTCTCCACCTATAAAGGCAGACCTCTTGTTCGCTGCGGAGATGAGATTTATTACGGCAATATGGAAGAGCCGTATGTTATCAGAATGCATATTAAAACGAAAAAAGAAGTAAACGGCAACGAGCTTCCCGACAAGGTTACTGTTCAGCTTATGGCTACAGACCCATATCTTTCGCCTCGAAAGCAGCTTGTTAAATCAAGTGAAAAAAACGGACTGTTCCTTGCCATGGACATAGCTGATATTTGGCTTGAAAGAGCATTGTCCCATAAAATATAATTTAACGCAGAATATAACACAAAACTGACTTCAAAATTTGAAGTCAGTTTTTATTTTGTATATAAAATTATAAATAAAGGTAAAGAGGTTTATTCATCCTCGTCTGAAAAAGCGGAGATTTGTGAAACAGGCGACTGAATATTTTTAAGCTTTCTCTGAATCTGCCTTGTTCGCACTCCGACAAGCTTATCAAGCTCCTTGTTTGCTTGGTCAAGTCTTTGCTGAGTAAGTACAAGAACATCGTTAAACTTGTCAAACTCCTGCTTGACAGAGCCCAATACTTCCCAAACCTCTGCACTTCTTTTTTGAACCGCAAGCGTCTTAAATCCCATCTGAAGCGAATTAAGAAGTGCCGCCATAGTGCTCGGTCCCGCAATATTCACCTTATAATTTCGTTGCAAAAGCTCAACTAAACCGCGATTTACAACCTCGCTGTACAGCCCCTCAAACGGCAGAAACATAATTGCAAACTCCGTAGTGTTCGGAGGGTCAATGTACTTGTCGTGAATATCTTTTGCTTCGCTTTTTATTGTTGCTATAAGATTTTTGGACGCAGCGTCAATCTCTGACTTATCGCCCTTTTCAACAGCGTCACGAAGCGCTGCATATGTATCACCGGGAAATTTTGAGTCAATCGGCAGATAAATAAACCCGTCATCGTCTGACGGCAGCTTAATGGCAAACTCAACAACATTTTTTGAGCCCTTTTTTGTTATAACATTCTCCTCGTACTGTTCGGGAGAAAGTATTTCGGACAAAATACTGCTTAATTGAATTTCACCGAGAATGCCTCTTGTTTTTACATTAGATAAAACCTTCTTGAGGTCTCCCACGCCGACCGCAAGGCTTTGCATTTCGCCGAGTCCCTTATACACCTGCTCCAAACGCTCGTTCACAAGTGAAAACGACTTGTTCATTTTTTCTTCCAAAGTCTTTTGCAGTTTTTCGTCAACGGTTTCCCTCATTTTTTCAAGCTGACGGTTATTGTCATTCTGCAGATACTCAATTCTCTTTTCAACGGAACGCCTTATATTCTCAAGCTTTTGCTCGTTTTCAAGCGAAAAGGTTTTTATTCGTTCCTCAAGCTGCGACATCTTTTCTGTCTGGTTTGCAGAAATCATATCGCCCATATTTTTTACAGTGCTTTGAATATGAACAGACAACTCCTGCCTCTGCACGCTCATTTGACTTGCGACTTCTTTTCTCACTATATCCGAAACAGCCTCGGCAGTCAAATCTTCTTTGTTTCCGTTTTCTTTTTGTTTCAAAACAACAACTGCCGTTACGATTCCCACACAAAGCAGCAGCAAACATAAAATTATTATTATAATTTCAGCAATACCCATACATTACTCCTCTTTTGATTTACTGTTTTAATCATAACATCGGAGTAATTTGTTGTCAACTTAAAAAACCGTTTCTACATATTTTGGGCAGTTATCGGGCGAATATATAAACTTGTCAATGTGATTTCCGTTAAAGTAATACTCAGGCTTTTGGGGATTGTATTTATAATCAAAAGTATCAATAATTATCAGCTTAATTTTCATTTTCTCGGGAATAATACTCTTTATATAAACGCTTGCCTGCTGACCTGCCTTAACTCCCTCTTTGCACTCTGCAAGTCCGGCAAGATTGGGCGAAAGCTCGACAAACGCCCCGTAATTTTCTACGCTTCTGATAATTCCCGAAACCGTCTCTCCCGCAGAAAATTTACTTGCATTTTCCACCCAAGTACCCAATAACTCTTTATGACTTAAGCTTATTCTTCCGTTTTCTATCGACTTTATGATTGCTCTTATATCCATTCCAACCGTAAAACGCTCTCTGGGATGTTCAATTCTTGAAACAGAAATTGTGTCAATCGGCATAAGTGCAACAATTCCGCATCCGATATCAGCAAATGCTCCGAAGTTTTCGAGGTGTGTTATCCTTGCGTCAACAACATCACCGCACCTAAGCTTTGAAATATAACTGTCAAGGCATCTTCTTTGTGCAAGTTCTCTTGAAAGGATTGCATATTTTTCTCCTTTTTCATTTGTGTCAAATCCCTTAACAACAAAACATACGGGTCTGTTTACCCTTGAAATAACGGCTATATCCCTAACCGTTCCCTCTCGAATACCTATAGCCCCTTCCTCACGCGGAATAATCCCCTTTATTGAGCCGAGGTCAACAATAAGATTGTGATTGGAATCGCACATATAAGCTTTAGCTTCAAGTATTGTCTGCTCGATTTGAGCTTCATATAAAAGCTGCGGAGAATGAATTATATTTTGATTCTCCTGCGTGGAAATAAGCTTTCCCTCGGGTAAATATTCTGACATTTTAAAACCTCCGTTATATTAGGTAATAATTGCTTACAAATAAACATATGAAAAAACAAACAAAGTTATTACCATGTAAGTAAAAATAGGTCTTATGACTCAAAATGTGCCCAAACTTGCATTTTTACTTAAATTATGATAGAATACAGATGTGTGTTTTATAGATAATCCCGAAAGGAAATATATTATGAACACGAATAAGTTTAGAAGAAATTTAGCAATGTCATTATGTATATTGACTTGTATTTCTTCGGCTGTTTCGTTTTGCGGTTGCGAGGACGGCAATATTTCGTCGTCAACAGCCGAACAGACAACAACAGCTGCAAGCCTTACTCAAAGCACTGCCGATGAAGCGAACGCAACAGATGCTCTTGAAAAACTCGGAATTGACGCCAAAACGCTCGGAATTGAGCCAAACATTTTGCATGACACAGAAAACCCGGTAGGTTTTCAGCTGAATATGCCGGATGAGGGCGACACTATCGCAGTAGTACACACAAGTATGGGCGATTTTACGATGCGTTTTTTCCCCGAGCAGGCTCCCAAGGCAGTTACTAACTTTATTAACCTTGCAAAAGAAAATAAATTTGACAACACCACTTTCCATAGGGTTGTAAATGATTTTATCGTGCAAGGCGGTCACTGCGGATCTGATGAAAATATGCCCAACGGCACAAGCTCATACGGTTCTGACTTTGAAGATGAGTTTTGTGACAAGCTTTTTAACATCAGAGGTGCCGTTTCCATGGCTACAACATCACGCGACTCAAACGGAAGTCAATTTTTTGTAAATCAGACGAGTGCGGAACAGTTTGAACAAAACGGAGGCTGGTCAAGATTTGAAGAAATGTGGCAGACCGTAAAAACTCAGCTTTCTAACTATAAGGATTCAAATTTACTTTCTGCTTTTATTGACAAAAACGGAAACAACTGCTATAACACGGATATTGTGCCCGATGATGTAAGAAAGCTTTATGAGGAATACGGCGGAAATCCTTATCTTGACGGTGCTTATAATGCGGTTGACAGAGGGCAGACTGTTTTTGCACAGGTAATCGACGGTATGGATGTAATCGACAAAATAGCTAATGTTGAAGTTGATGAAAATGATACTCCCGTCGAAAATGTTGTAATAGAATCGGTTGAAATAACATCATATAGTACAAATTAATTTTAGTTTACCAAAACTAAAAAATTATTTTACTTTTACCGCACAGATTCAGGAGCGTTTGTCAATGAGCAATTTACCTATTATTGCGATAATGTATGACTTTGACCGTACCTTGTGTACTAAGGATATGCAGGGATACAGCTTTATTCCGAGTCTCGGAATGACCGAAGCTGAGTTTTGGCAATTTGCAAATTCGCTTGGTAAAAAGGAACACATGGACTCAATTCTGGCATATATGTATGCTATGGTAAAAATTTCAAACGACAAAAAAATCCCTCTTCTCCGTCAAAAGCTTGTTGATATGGGAAAAAATGTTGAGCTTTTTAAAGGGGTAGAAAGTTGGTTTGACCGAATTACCGAATTCGGTCTTTCAAACGGCATGCAGGTAGAGCATTATGTAATTTCATCAGGCATGAAAGAGATTATTGAAGGCACTTCTATAAGTAAATATTTTAAGAGTATTTTTGCCTGTGAATTTTTATATGATGAAAACGGCAACGGCGTTTGGCCTAAAACCGATGTCAACTACACCAATAAAACACAGTTTGTTTATAGAATTAACAAGGGTGTCCTTGATGTGGCAAATGATATTGACCTTAACCGCTCAATGCCCGACGACAGCAAAAGAGTGCCGTTTTGCAATATGATTTATATTGGCGACGGACTTTCCGATGTGCCTTGCATGAAAATGATGAAAGCTTACGGAGGCTACTCCATTGCTGTTTACCAAAATAAAGACAGCAAGGTTGAAGAACTTCTCAAAAAGGACAGGGTTGATTTTATTTACCCTGCTGATTACAGCGAAAATTCAGGGCTTGATGTCACTGTTAAAAACATAATAACAAAAATGTCCGTTTCCGAAACGCTTTATAATGAATACACTAAACAAAAAAGTCTGCTATCAATTTAGCAGACTTTTACTGTTTTCAGACACAAAATAATAATACTAAAAATAATGGTTTAAAAATTTTATCATGTACAAAGCAAATTTCCGCCCTTTGGGGAATATTACATATAAACATAGGGCAAGCTCCTGAAATAATTTTGATTAAAATATAGGCTAATATTGAATATCTTATCTTTTGCTTTAATAACCGTGCTGTTAACTGCAAGTTGGTGTATTAAACGGTTTAAATATTCTTTTTGATAGAGTCAAGTGCACCCTTTTCAATCCTGCTTACCTGTGCCTGCGAGATACCGATTTCATTGGCAACTTCCATTTGTGTTTTTCCTCTGAAAAATCGCATTGACAATATACGCTTTTCTCTGTCAGACAAGTTTTTTATCGCCTCTTTTACCGCAATTTCTTCGAGCCAAGTGGAATCGTCGTTTTTGTCGCCGATTTGATCCATAACATAAATTGTGTCATTTCCGTCAGAAAATACAGGCTCGTAAAGAGAAACCGGCTCTACAATTGCTTCGAGTGCGAGCACCACAGTTTCTTTTGGCACTTCCATAATTTTTGCAATTTCCTCTACAGTAGGCTCTCTGTCATTTTTGTTTGTGAGCTCCTCTTTTATCTGCATTGCTCTGTAGGCTGTATCACGCATTGAGCGTGACACTCTGACAGAATTGTTGTCACGCAAATATCTTCGAATCTCCCCTATTATCATGGGTACACCGTATGTGCTGAATCTAACATCGAGTGTGGGGTCAAAATTATCAATAGCTTTTATCAGACCTATAACACCTACCTGAAACAAATCGTCAAGATTTTCTCCCCTGTTTGTAAACCGTTGAATCACGGACAGCACAAGGCGAAGATTTCCGTTTATCATTTTATCTCTTGCCGCTTTTTTTTGACTCTCCGTACCGTTTTTAATTTGAAAAAGCAGTTCTCTTTTTTCGCTTTCTTTTAATAATTTAAGCTGGGATGTATTAACTCCGCATATTTCAACTTTTCCGTACTGCACAGCCTTGCCCCCGAATAATTTATTTTTGGAAGCACAAATTAAATCGAAGTGTAGTCATACTTCTCAAATTTTGTAAGAAAAGCAATTTATACAAAATTTAGCAATATGGCGAAAATGTACAATCAGGATATGCAAACTGCTTTCCTTAAAAAACTTAATATGTGCGTCCTCAAAATAAGTATTGGTAAAAAATAAAATTTTATTCGGGAATTAAAAATTAGAAAAGTACAAACTGCATTTTGATATAAAAAAATCGACGCCCCGATCGGAGCGTCGAAATTTTTATTATTTAATTATTTAAGAAACTCTGATGTACCGCCGATTGCACCGTCAATACCGTCAAAGCCTGCTGCACAGCATACATAAACTCTCATATTAGCCTTTCCAAGTGAAGGTACTGTGAGTGTTCCGTTTGTTACATACTGAATATCGCCTGTAACAGCGTCAATATACTGTCCGTTAGGAATGTTCTTAAAGGTAGCACCGCTTGAAACTGTTACGAGAGCAAGGCTGTCAACGCCCTCTTCCTCGCTTGTGTAACGACGGATATATGACATATCTCCGCCAGATACATAGTTGCTTGAAGCTGTATACTGACCCTTTTGAAGTGCCGGAATAGCACGGCGAATTGCATTAAGCTTTGAAAGGTGCTTTGCAAGGGGGCTGTTAAGTGTGTCTGCTACTGTACCTGTTGCGGTGTACTCGCTAAAATCTGTAGCATTTACTGTACCCTCAAGGCTGTCACCAAAGTATGCACGGCCTGTTGTTGAAAGCGGTGCGTTAGGACCTACATCAATAACGGCACCCTTCTGGAATTCTACTTCTGAGCCGTAATAAACACAAGGAATACCACGGAATGTGAACATAAGGCAAAGGTTCTCAGCCCAAGTCTGTGTTCCGCCTGCAAATCTGCTCTTTTCATCAGGCTGCTCAGGAGCATAGTCGTGAGAGTCAACATACATTACATTATATGTTGCATCGTTGTAATACTGGTCATTGTTCTTTGCAAAGTTGTATGCATTGCTTGCGTTACCAAACATTCTGTGCATCTGGAAGTCAATAGCCTCCATACCCGAAGCCATTGATCTGTCAGGTGTATGGTATGTAATGCCGTCAAGGAATGTATTGTCAGAAGTAGGCTGATCGTCCGGGTTATCCTCTTCAAGATAATGGTCAAATGTAACATTCATATTGTTGTTAACATCTTCAGCTGTTGTGCCCCAGCTCCAAAGCTCTGCCCACTTGCTGTTTGACTCTTTCCATGTGTAATAAGGTGATGACTCTTCGGCGTGACCTCTGTACCAAATCTGTGTATAACGAGTACAGATTTCACCGAACATAAGGAAGTTCGACTTGCCCTCTGCCTTAGCAGCGTCAAGCAGCTGCTCGTTGTACATGAGGTTAAGAGAAACTCTCGGAATGTGACGAACAGTATCGACACGGAAGCCGTCAACGCCCATTTGAATGTAATTTGAATAGCAATCTACAATGTATTCTGCAACAGCAGGGTTTTCTGTGTTGAGGTCAACGCAGTCGCCTGCAATCTGTGCATACTTACAGGTCCAGTCATCCCAGTTAAGGCTCTGGAAATAACCTGAGTGATAATAGTTGTTAGCATTGTAAGTATCACTCTGTGATATTTTATTCATTGAATAATCTTTCTCGTCAGGATATGAGCCTGTTGAGTTACCGTTATCACCTGTGTATGTGGTGTTTTTCATAAGGTTAAGTCTTTGTGAATACTGAATAGCTCCTTTCTGAGCCCAATAATCCTCGGGTGAATCAAGTCCGTAGGTATCAAGAAGATAATCTGTAGGGATCATTGATTCCTCAAGATTTGAAAGATCAGCACTTAAATCCTTTGTGAAAAGGTTACAGAAATAAGATTCACCGAAGTTACCTGTATGCTGGAAAACAACATCCTGGATAATCTTCATATCTTTCTGATGAGCAACTCTGATAAGATCTTCGTATGTAAAATCGTCACTTTCGTAACGAGCATCTACTGTGCTGAAATCCATAGCGTGATAGCCGTGGTAGTCATAACCTGAAGCATTTGTTACAACCGGAGTTACCCAAATAGCAGAGAATCCGAGAGCCTTGATGTAATCGAGCTTATCTGCAAGGCCCTTAAAGTCACCACGCCAAGCCGGGTCACTGTCGGGATTGCCTGCCTGACCGTCGTCCCAGCAATGTACATTATTGCCTGTATCGCCGTCATAGAAACGAGTAGTCATAACAAAGTATATTGTTTCCTCACGCATATCTACACTGCCGATTGGATCGGGCTCGTCAGGATCGTACTTTGACCATTTGCCGTCATCGCACCACCAGTCTGTGCCTGATGTGAGTTTTTGCTCTTTTGAATACTGATTACCCTGTGCGTCAGTAATAATTGCATTTACCTTAGTTACATCAGCAATGTGATAGGTAAACCATCCGTCGGCACTTGCCATCTTCTCTCCGGGATATGAATCTGACATTGCACTGTTAGTCGGAAGTGAATTCCACAAATAAATGTATGGCTGTGCCACATCCTTGTGTCTTACATAAACAGTAATTCCCGTAGATTCGGCAGTATCTGCTGAAACCTCGCTTGAATCTGAAGTTTCAGCAGCATTTACTGTGAAAACAGCTGTCGAAATTACCATCATAAGAACAAGAATAAAAGCACCTAACTTTTTAATTCCTGTCATAATAATCTCCCTATATCAATATCAAATCACTTTACAAGCATTGCCTGGATTGCAGTTGCGTCCTTGATAGAAATTCTGCCGTCACCGTCAACATCAGCTACAGTCAAATCAATCGACTCGTAACCTGCAATGTCAGCCAGGTATCTTTGAATGTATGTCGCATCCTTTACTGAAACAATTCCGTCACCGTCAACATCGCCGACTAAAACAGGTGATGTAGGCTCTGTCGGAGCTGTTGTAGGAACAGTTGTAGGTGCTGTTGTAGGAACAGTCGTCGGAGCTGTTGTAGGAGCTGTTGTAGGAACAGTCGTCGGGGCTGTCGTCGGAACAGTTGTAGGTGCTGTTGTAGGAACAGTAACATCACCGTCAGTTGCAGTGTACTTGTAAGTCTTATTTACAGTACTATTGTCAGAACCCTGAACATACACATTTACTGTGTATTCACCGATCATATTAGGTGTGAAAGAATAAGTGTTGTTGAGTGTGTAATATGGAGTATTCTGAACACCGTTAGGATCTGTTACAATATACTTATAGAAGAGAAGCTTTGTACCTGTATTGCCGCCGCCTGCTTTAACAGAAACTGTTGTAGCTGCATTAACCTTAATCAAATTAAGGTTTGCAGGAGATACGCTCTTAATTACAGGCTTAACAAGAGCAGAGTCATCAATAACTTCAACCTCAAGTGTACGGTTGTTATCGTTACCCTCAGTATCCTTAAAGTCAAAGGTTATTGTATATGTACCTGCAGCAGAAGGAGTCCAAACTACAGAATTTGCAGGGCTGTAGTCTGAAATAACAGAAGTGCCGCCTGTCTCATTTGTTACAGAGAACTTATAGCTTACAGCCGCACCGTTCTTATTCTGAGCAAGTGCAGAAATTGTTACATCGGAACCAATGTAAATTCCCGATGAAGGATCAACAGCATAAGACTTAACCTGAAGGTCGCTTGTATCATATACCGACCAAGTATTTGTCTTATTGTTGAAAATGTAACCGTTCATTACCGAAAGGTCAGATGTCTGCGAGCTACCATTGTTAAAAATGCAGTTTTCAAAAGCAGTTGAAGATGTATACATATACACATCATCACCAACACTTGTCATTGCCTTACCGGGCCAAGCTGCATTGTTTCCTGCTCCGTCTGACCACATGTAGCAGTTAACAGTTGACCAGCCTGCCTCGTTCTTAAGGTAAACTGTCACACCGTCGCCGCCTGTTGTAGGAGCCTGTGTAGCGGTCGGCTCAGTTGAAGTTGTGGGGTTAGTTGCACTTGTGGGAACTTCAACATAAGTTGACCATGTGCCTGCTGACAAATCGTAGATTTTACCGTTGCCGGCATATGAGAGGTCAGCAGTCTGATTTCCGTTTCCGCCTGAACCGTTATTGAAGATGATCATGTCAAAATCGCCTGAAAGATCGTATGAATATACGCCTTCCTCGACCTCTGTCATCTCAACACCCGGCCAAGCAGCGTTGTTGCCGGAGCCTTCAGACCACATATAGGCGTAGACTGAATCCCAACCGTTATTGAGTCTGCAATAAACAGTATCTCCTGATGCCGCAAAGGCACCCACAGTACCTGCACAAACTGCCGATACTGCAAGTATTAAGCACAAAACAAGACTTAATACTTTGTGTTGTTTTCTTACCATAATGATTTTCCTCCAAATTCATTAAAATGGTTGTGTGTGTGAAGATACTCAACACTACTCCACAATTACATCCTTATTCTAACTCAATGACGGTTTTATAATTTTCTTTTTTAGAATATTTTTCTAATTTGTGATTACAAAAAATTCCTCTAAAATTTGTTTACATTGCACAACTTTATAGTAAACAATACACAAAAGAAAAACGAACAGCAAAATCTTACGATTTTACTGCACGCTTTCATTACACTTCTTATAAAATTATTTATTTTCCGGTCTGTCATACGGATTTTTGCTCGTCTGATTTTATTTTATCCCAATAAGCTTTAAACGCCTGTTCGTTTTTGTTTTCACCGTAGCTGTAGTAAACCCTGTCTTTGATTGCATCGGGGAGATACTGCTGTTTTACATAGTGATTTTTATAGTCATGTGGATACAAATAAAACTGCCCTTTGTTTTGGTTATCCTCACCGTCATAGTGCATATTTTGCAGCTGTCTGGGAATAGGACCGAACTTGCCGTTTTTTATATCCTGCATTGCAAGGTTAATACCCATATACGCAGAATTCGACTTTGGGGCATTGCAAACCATTACCACCGCATCTGCAAGCGGTATTCTTGCTTCGGGAAGTCCCACATCTCTGGCAATGTCAACACAGGCTTTTACAACGGGAATAAGCTGCGGATAGGCAACCCCTACATCTTCACAAGCACATACCATAAGGCGACGGCAGGCACTTATCAAGTCACCTGATTCAAGCAGTCGGGCAAGATAATGCAATGCGGCATTTGCATCACTGCCCCTCATACTTTTTTGGTAGGCAGATACAATATCGTAATGCTCATCACCGTCTTTATCATAACGCAATGCACTTTTCTGCACAAGCTGTTCAACAATGTCAAGCGTTACTTTTCTTTTTTCATCTTCAATATCAGCAGAAATAACCGAAAGCTCAAGTGCGTTCATCGCCTTACGCACATCGCCGCCGCATCCGAAAGCTATCTTTCGGGCACACTCGTCGGGCAGGTCAATCTCAATATTCTGCTCCTGCTCAAGCATTTTTTTAGCTCTGAATACTGCTCTTACAATTTCGTCGGACGGAACGGATTTAAACTCAAAAACAGTCGAGCGGCTTAAAATGGCATTATATACATAGAAATACGGATTTTCAGTTGTAGAAGCAATCAAAGTTATACTGCCGTTTTCAATATACTCAAGCAAGGTCTGCTGCTGTTTCTTGTTAAAATACTGTATCTCGTCCAAATACAGCAAAATTCCGTTAATACCCGAAAAGGTATTAAGCTGTGCTACGATTTCCTTGATATCGGAAGTTGAAGCCGTTGTGCCGTTAAGCTTTTTGAGTGTTTTGTTAGTCTTGTTTGCAATATAGGTTGCAAGCGTAGTTTTGCCCACACCCGACGGACCGTAAAAGATGAGATTGGGAATTTCTCCGCTCTCAATAATTCTTCTGAGCGGCTTGCCTTCGGCAAGCAGATGCTTCTGCCCCACAATATCGTCAAGTGAATGAGGACGAAATCTGTCCGCAAGAGGTTTTTTCATTTTCCTGCCTCCTTTCTGTCAGTATAAAAAGTCGAGTACCTCGACACGCAATTTGAGCAGACAGGTTGATATTATCAAACCTTCTTTGCCCGACCGTTTTCGAGCAGTTTCCT
>DXYF01000002.1 GCA_019415945.1 Clostridiales bacterium | reverse complement strand
ATCTTCCCCCGGTTGAACCGGGGGTTTATTTCCACGCCCTAAAGGACACCAATTACCATATTAGTAATTTGTTATGATAACTTCTTTAAATTCTGACTTGTTTTTGAAATTACCAGGAAGTAAGTTATTTCTTGAAACATGCTTAATGTTAAAATCTTTATACATAGCATTAACAAAATCACAATCGTTATATGATAATATAAAACGCCCCTTAATACCTTTTAAAATACTGTTTAAACGCAGATGGTCATCTTTATTAAAGCTAACATATTTCTTGTTATAATAACCCTCTGAATCAACATACGGAGGGTCAATATAAAACACTGCAGAAGTACGATCATAAGTTTTGATAAGATTTTCAAAGTCTCTGTTTTCAATTATAACATCTTTTAAACGCTCTCTGTAAACAGGAAGATCATCAATAATATTATTAATATTTTTGGTTGTTGTTGCAAAAGATTTACGAGTACAGCCAAAACTACATTTTATAATATAAAGGTAACGAGCAGCTCTTTGAATTTCAGAAAGTTCTGCTCCGTTTTCAATATCATTTCTATATGATTTAAACAACTCTCTTGACTGTATCCAGTCAACCTCAGATTGGAGAGCACTGCAGTTATTTTTTATCTGCCTATATAAATTAATAAGGTCTCCGTCAATATCATTAAAAACTTCCATTTGTCCTTTGACCTTTTCTTTGCCAAACAGTACCCAACCTGCACCGCCACATACTTCTATGTAGCGGTCACAGTCCTTAGGAATAAGAGAAATTATTTGATTTTTAAGGTGATTTTTACCACCAATCCAACCTATAAAACTTTTCATGTTTTTTACTCCATAATAATTTTTTTGAGGACGTTATTATGGATATATAGTAATTAGATTTTCTTTCTGACTTCTGCGGTCAGTGTGCTTATGTACACAATGCTGTAAATGTAGCCTTTCCTGCAATGCCGTCAACAGTTAAGCCTTTCTTTTTTTGATATGACTTAACGGCAGTCTGTGTTCCGCTGCCGAAAACTCCGTCAAAACCATTTGTGCTGTATCCGTTGCAAATAAGCAAACCTTGCAGTGTCTTTGTGATGTTGCCTTTACAACCTACTGTAAGATTACGGACAGTACTATTTGTAGCAGAACCATAAATGCCATCAACAACGAGCTTTGAACCGTACTGCTTATTCATCTCTGTCTGCATAGCTTTCACGAGTGCTTTCTTTGTATTTGAGCCGTATATTCCGTCTACAACAATACCAGTTTTGTAATTTGAATTAACCCAAGTCTGCACTTCTTTAATAGAGGAGTTTTCACCTGAAGAACTACCGCTTGTGGGCTTTGATGTGGGTTTTGCCATAGAATTGCCAATAATGCTGTTGCTTAAAATCACATCAGTGTCTACATTACCACTTACACCATTAATCTTTCCTGTCGAGCTATTCTGCCAAACATCACAAGAAATGCTATTTGAGTTGCTCCACTGGGCAAGCCAGATACTATAAGATTTTTTCAAGGTCGCATAGTCTAAATAATTGTTAAACCAATTAAGGTTTGCATAAATTCCTGCTTTATAACCACCATTTTTGATGGCTTCACAAAAGTTTTTAGCTATCGTTGTGAGCGTGGATTTTCCCAAGCCGACCATAGAACCGTCTTCAAGGTCATAATAAATCGGCATATCGAAGGTCTTTCCTTTCACACAAGCAAGACAAGCCGCCGCTTCTTTCTTTGCGTCCTCGGCACTATTTGCATATGAATACCAATATGCACCTATTTTAAGACCTGCCGCTTTTGCATTTTTGTAGTGCGTCTCAAACTGACTATCCTTTTGAGAAGTCTCTCTGCCATAACCTGCACGGATAATTACTGCTGTTATTCCTGACTTTTTTACTTTATTATAGTCAACTCCCGTTTGACAATATGAAACATCAATACAATTCACTTTTGCCATAATTATTTTTCCTCGCTTTCTGTTTTTACCTCGGGAAGCCCTGCTACTGATGTCAGCACAGACAAAATGCCAGCAAGTAGAGATGCTGAACCTACGGCGAGCCAGTTAACATCTGACATCACCGCAGAAACTCCGATTGTCGCAACTGCTGTCTGAGCCACTGTTTTAATCGCTCTGACCGCCGTAGCCTTTAGCCATTTCTTTGTAAAAATTGTTTTCATTGTTTTTCCTCGCTTTCTGATGTGGTATTGCTACCGAGTTTTTTATTAACCTTGCTTGCAATGTCACCCATACGGTTATACAGATAATCACCGGGGCAACGCTTGGTTGCGTAATCTCTGTGGACTGTCATATTACAACCGTTAAGGTGATTAATACGGGTGTTTTTATCCGTTGACCAGACTAACTTTTTAATGCCGTTTCGCTTGCAAATATCAGCAACAAGCTCAATCAAAGCATTATATGCCTTGTCGGTGACCGCATATGGGTCATATGTATCACTTGCGACCTCAATTGTAGCGGCTCTATTGTCGTTACTGTATGAGGAGCTACACCAAGATGCATTCTTTTCGTCAACATACAAGCCGATTTTTCCGTCGTAGCCGATACCGTAGTTTGATGACGCTTCTCTGCTTGCGTTCGCAAAGATAGAACCAATTGTTTCTACCGAGCACTGACCTACAACGCAATGGATTGTGATTGTGTCGATACTATGATTTCTGCCATTATAATGATTCGGTGAAAGTTTTGTGTGATTGACTAATGAAGAGTTTGACATATTTACTCCTCCTTGCCTTTGTTATTGCTCAAATTTTCAAGCGTTTCCTGCGGTATTTCATCAGGATTTGTTATTGGTTTTTCAGCAATATTTGTAACGGCATAACCGCAAGAGGTCTGGATGAATGTTCTAAAGGTTCTTCTTGCGCATTCTTTTGTAAAATATTTTTTTTAAGTATTCATTACTTATAATCCTTTCGCTATAGATTTTTAATTTTAGCCTCAATAAGCGGCATATAAAATTTAGCATAAGACTCTTTATTTGGGTGTACTCTGTCACCCACGCCTGAGCTGTTAAGCTTAAAGTAAGTATTATTTACTGTGTCGTTTAAAGCATATAAATTGCACTCACTAAATAAATCAACATACGGTATACCCCATTTGTTTAGGACACTCTTAATCGCAATATAATAATTTGTCATTTTGTCAGGCGTTACCGGATTGCTCACGTTTATAATCTTATGAGTAAAAATATACAGCTTTTTTGCAGTTAAATAATTAGTTACGAGATAATAACAAATCTGCTCCAACGCTCCGAGCGTTGTCGTCGTATCGTAACCGCCTTTATAGTGAGATGTCATCGAGCCGAGCGTTAGGTTTTGGCTTACGTCATTTACTCCTCCGTCAAAAATAATGTAATCATAATCACCTGTCATAGATATAATGCGTTTACAAATGCTGTTATCGCTGTCAGCCTTAATTGCAAGCGTAGCGCCGCTGACTGCGCCTTTGGTAAGCAACATATCATACTTATCACGTAAAAACTCACCGACCGCATATCCGGCGGAACCGTATCCGTACATAATGCTGTCGCCGTCTATGTAGAGAGATTTACTTTTTAATTGAGATAACTCGGTTATTACTTCGCCAAGTTTCTGATTTAAAGACACAGCCACTGTTTTTATACCATAAACGCTAATAGCAGGTCTATTATTTGCGTGATTTACAATCGCAGTCGTTGCTGTTGCAGGTATGTCTATAATTTGGTCTGTAACTGTAACAATGGCACTATCATTAATTAACTCATACGATAAAACGTTGTCGCCTTTGTCAAAAAACACAATAAGGGGAGCGGCGTAGCCATAAGCTGAAGTTATGGAAAGAGCGCTATAACCTGCTAAATCGATTTTATCTGTGCAAGTAAATGATGTATGGCTTAATATTTTTCCGCTTTTGGTACAGTAGCTATCAGACTGCATTGTTACCGATAACAAGGACAAAACCGGGTTTTCTTCATAAATAAACGCTGTTGCTACTGCGCTATTTGCAATCGGATTATTGCTGCTTTTGTTAATTTCATCGTCAACAAGGACTGCTCCTGATTCATTAAGAGCATAGATTTGTTCCATTAGACGATTCAAGATTGAATAGTCATCTGTAACTGTTACATCCCCCTCAAGTGAACTATCTACATCGATTATAAAAATTTGTGTTGAATAGCTTTTATTGGAATCAGAGATTACAAGTTTTGCTACTGTTTTACCTCTGACAGACAGCGTTGTTTCATCAATGATTTTTACAATTTTGTTATCAGTAACAGTACAGTCTACTGCAAAGTGAGATCCGTCGCTGCGAACTCCCTTTAATAATGCATTACATCCATTTACATCACAACTATCACCGTCAGCTGTAATTGTAAACTCAAACTTTCTACCCTTGTCAAATTGACCCGAGCATATAACGGGCGGAGTTTTTGCACAGTTCAGGTCTAAAGTCAGTTTATATACAAACTCATTCATTTTCGATTTCACCGTCCTTTACATGATTTTGAACATCTCTTACAAGCTCGGATGAGGACTGTGCTCTGATGTCGGCAAGCAGTGCCGAAATAATTCCGTCCATAAGGCACGGCGGCAAGCCGTAGGTCTGCATAACACCGTTTGCGGCTTTGAGCATTTCCATACGAGCTGACTGTAAAACTATACTAAGCGGTGGTTGTGGATTCATTGTCGTTGCCCCTTTCAGCAGATATTTCCTCCGAGTGTTCAGGCGGATGAGCTTTATCCTGTTCTGAGATTTCTTTTGTATTGATTATAAATTTCATAAATACTCCTTTTACCAAGTTGCAGACTGCAAAATACCGTTTTTAAATATCAACTTAAACGACCTCCATGTAGCAGCTGTACCATCACTGTTGAAAGCGGTCACAATATATCCTGACCATGTACCGCTTATTGACCCGCCATTAAAGTTCCAATCCTTCAAAAGTGGGCGGTACAAGTTGTGATTTCTTAAATCAAGATCACAACCGGCATTTAATGCTCCGGCTCTTAAGTCCCCTACAGCCTTTGCTGCATAAGTTAAGAACATAGTATATGTATCGGCTGAAGAAGATTCTTTCCATGCCCATGTCATATACGCTGAGTCATAATCCAAATGAAAAGCTAAGCCTCTTAAGTTTTCATTTTGTGCGTAATATCCTGTGCCTATTGAACCAACGCTATTGCCTTTGTAAAAAAAGTTTTGTCCGGTTGAATCAAACTCCATTAACTTAATGCCCGAAGAATCATATACTTTTAATCCGTGTGAATTAAGTGAAAGAAGTTTTATATCTGACGAATTGTAAATATTAAGTTCTGCGTTCTCAAACTGTATATATTTTGAGATATTATTCCAAGCAATCCTGACATCGGTAGCAGATTGGCGTAAAAGTGTGCTCCAACGGTTTGTGCCGACAACCTTATCAACTTCAAGATACAGTCCATCCGCCGTTTGAGTAAACAACGATTCATTTACGGAACTTGCCCAAGACTCAGATACATGTAAAACGGTGCTGTCCAAATCCTGCTTAATTTCATTGACCTTTGTTCGGTCGTGAAGCTGTTCGGCGTTGAGATTAGTTACTTTATTTTCTAAAGTGTTAATTTTACCGCTGACCTTTCCGGCGACAGTTGACATTGTAACAGTATTGAGCGTTGAGTCGGCAGGATATTCCTTAACTTCAACTATACGGTGATTAATGCGATTTTTTCTCTTACGATCAATCAGCGTTACAATATCATATAGATCATACTTTAAAATATCGCCGTACTTTTCAGGCTTTGCCTTTGCAAGGTCAATTATCTTTGCCGTATATGACCTTTCGGGGACGGCGAGAGCGGCAAGCTTTACAACCGCATCATCAAATAAAGATTGTGCATCGGTATATCTGTCATCTCGCCATATATCTACAATTACTTTATCTGTATATGTATGATTTTCAACGTAACGTTTTCCACCGTTGACGCTTGATATATCAAGTCCGTCCTTCCCGAAAGCATACAGCTTTGTAACAAGCCCCGAGGAACTTCCTTTGAATGTCATATCGGTTAAATTAAGCTCGTCAGTAAAATATGTCCCTGTAGGTGCTGTATTATTTTGCGGCTTAATACAAAAAATTTTTTTGTTTAAGGTATCAAAACGGTAGCAGGTATTGTAAGCCGTGCTATTAGTACAATGCTCAAGTATTTCACGGGTAGTCACATCTTTTAATTCAATTGTGGTGCGTTTACTTACAAGCTCTGCATCAACGATTGACCAGCCGGTTCCATCAAGAATATCACGACAAATATTATAAAAGCTCTCTGTTTTTCGTGTAAACTCCGTATAACCCTTTGAATCTAATCCTGACAGGTTAAGCTCAGCGTTAATCGTTGTAGTTGTTTTTCGCTCGTTGATACCTTTTACTAAATATCTCTGTCCATCATATTCAAGCTCAGCTTCTTCGGCTAAAAACCTATATAGCTTATGTTCCGGAGAAATATCAAACTGAAGGTACATCATACCACCGTAAGAGCGTGTTACGAAAAAGGTTTTGTCTATATCGTAATATAGATAAATTTCATTGTTATAAAAGATTTTTAATGCCATTTAAACACCCCGTTAATTAAACATAAACAGGTGTATAAATCACCTTTATTGAAGTTGATGAATCGGAGCAGGAAATAACATTGTAGCCGGGATTGAGGTGCGGAAAATCAACCAAGTCTGTGTCAAGCAGTTTATTCGTTCCGTTCATAGTAACAACTCCGTCTATTCCGTCAATTATCAATTCTGCATTTGCAGTAATGTTATTTACGGTGATTCCGTAAATGGTCAAGGAATCGCTTGCGGCAGGAATGGTTACGACAAATTTAACAGGTGTTCTCGTTGTGGATTTACAGAAAGCCTTACAGTTCGGCTTCACTTCTTGAACATCCTTTGCAGAGTGCCGAATTGCCGAAAATGTATATGTAACATCGTGTTCACCCGAGCTGTCAAAAGTTGCGGCAGGCAATGTTGTTACTATTGCGGTATAGATAAAACCATCAGGAAGAGTGATTTCCACAATTTTTCCGATTATCACTGCTTCAAATTTCGTAATATTTTCCGCTGCCGTTGATAGTTTTTCCATAATGCTCATACCCCGGCTGTCAGAGCCGTGCTGTACCGGACGAAATGTGAGGGTTATCGTCAGCGTCCTTGTTCCGAGCGTTGTGGAGAACAGAGAGGGCATACGGAGCAGATTATTCACCATTGAAAGGTTATTTGTTATCGATGTTCCGCTCACAGAGTAAGTTTGTAAGCGTGCATTAAACATCTGTATATCTATACCGTTTATTAACATCTCGTTAGTCATCATTTACCCTCCCATGCGAGTTCCTCCGACATATACGGTGCAGTCACAACTGCGAACTCTCTGCCGTCAATATTAAGGTGTGTCACAACATCACCCTTAAAATAATACTTTTTGTTATGATCATCATTGTTAAGCTCAACATTATGTACAACTTTTGCAGTTAGCTTTTGTGCCACCAAAGCACGTCCTGCAGATACAGCCGCTCTCATTTTTGACACAAGACCATCTGCTGAAATTCCTGCCTGCATACGTTTTGTAAACGTGGATGCAACGTCATCAGCCTGCTTGTACAGCTTTGGAGCTTCGTCATCAACACCAACTTCGCCACCCTCAATTACGTATTTAAAGATTTTTTTGAATACCTTTGAAGGTGAATTGATGTTGAACATCTTTTTAAAGGTGTTGATAAAGCCTCCGGCTATTTCGGTAGCTTTAAAGAATAATGTATCCTTTCTTTCATCAAGACCTTTGATTGCACCGTCAACAGCTGATTGGAATTTCTCTTTTGTATCCTTTGGCATATTCTCCATAGGAGTAAAAAAGGCACTAACGATTTCTTCCGAGTGCTTGCCCGTTTTTCCTGTGTAGGTTTCGTAAACAGCTTCCAGACTTGTGAATCCGGCAACTTGATTTCGATAGTTTTCATCATCGAGTATTTTCTGTTGACTGTTTCTAATCTCCTTAATCTTTTTAGCGTATCTTGTATTTTCTTCCTCTTCAGCCTGTTCTTTCTCGTTTAAAAGCCTTGTTCTCTCATTCATTTTGAGAGATTCATTCATTGTTGAATTATTAACTTCTTTCAGCTTTTCATAGTAATCATCTTCAATATCACCTAACCTTGCAGTATGTTCCCATTCCTCGTTATATTCATCCTGATTTAATTTTTTTAATTCATCAGTTGACTCTTTCAGCACATCGGCACGGTCGTAATAACCTTGCTGTAATATTTCAATCGTATCCCCACAAAGCTTATTAGCTTCCTCAACAGCGGCATCATAATCTTTATTTGCCTGCTCACGTTGCTTGTTATACCATTCCTGAGTATATTGCTCATCTGTACCGATAAGGGCGCGTTTTTCGGCAAGCCAGTTAGTTCTCTGCTCATTAGCAGCCTTAACGGTTTCATCTCTGGTTTGTTGTGCAGTAGCTGTGTAATCCTGTGCGTAAGAAGAATACTCTTCAAGGCTCATATCGTGATTAGCCGCTAAATCTTCAGACATATCCTTTACAACACCTTGATACTCCTGCTGAATTTGCAATTGTTGGTCGGCTAATTCTTTCTGCTTGGCAAAAAGGTCGTCGAGTCTTTGTATTTCCTCAGAGGTAAGCTCAACACGCTTTTCTTTTGCAACACGGGCAATCTCAGTGATTTTTGTTTGCACTTCGTCCATTTTATCCGCAAGTTCCTGTTGCTTATCTTTAGATAAAATGATTGAATCATTAAAGCCGTCAAGCACACTGCTTGAGCTGTTAATGCCGTCCATGAATTCAGTAATTTTCGAACCTATACCCTCATATGAACTGCCAAGATTTTCATTTGCAGCTGCTAATTCTTCTTGAGCTTGCTTTAATTCATCAGTAGCTGTAGCACCTTCACCCATAGTCATAGACATTGCGCCTATTCCTGCGGCTAAAGCGGCAACAGCAGTAATGACAATTCCTATAGGGTTCGCATTCATAGCGGCATTCCAAGCGTATTGCGCCGCTGTCGCCAGAGTAATTTCACCGGTTAAAGCACCCACAGCAATTTGTTTGAGAGTAATTGTACCAAGCGATGCTGCCTCTGCCAAACTTTCAGCAGTAACAGCAGCAGTATGAGCGTTAAAAAGCGATGTAATTGTTGAGATAATCTTCCAACTCTTGTAAGCTGTATAGACTGAAACAACAATAGGAAGCAGGGTGTTCAGATTATCTGCAATTAAATTAACTGCCTTTGCAAGCGGAGGTAAAACTGTCTTAGCAAGGCTTGTCGCAGTTTTGCCAAGATTTGTAAGAATTGTTTTGGCTGTGTTAACAGCCTTTTTTAAACCTCCGTCCTCAAAAGACTTTTTTATGGTATTAACCGCATCTTTAACAGGCTTTTGAATTTCTGAAGGCAAAAGTTTTACAAGGTTATTTACTATCTCTGATACTATTGTTTTTGCCGCTGCTGCGAGTTTTGGTGCGGATTTTGTAATGCCTTTTATAAGCGTTTGAATAATATTTACAGATGCGGTTGCGAGCTTATCTGAATTATTCGTGATTCCCTCGACAAACGATTCAATAAATTTGATTGCCGTATCAACCATTTTAGGAGCAGCTTCAGCTGCTTTAACGGCAAGCTCACCGAAAATATTACCCGCTTCTTCAATCAGTCCGGTCAAGCCTCCGTCTGTAAACGCTTCGGTTAACCGATTTACATATCCCTGTGCTTCAATAGCTGCATCTTTCAACGGAGCTTGCATACTTTCATAAATCTCAATACCTAAACCCTCAAGAGCAGATTTCAGTATTGTAATTTGTCCCTGAAGATTATCCTGCATAGTGTCAGCCATTGACTGAGCTGCACCGTCTGCGTTGTTTATGTTTTGATTAAGATTTTTAAAATCACTGTCACTGGCGTTGATAATTGCAAGCATACCCGACATTGCTTCTTTTCCGAACAACGTGCTTGCCGCCGCTGTTTGTTCTGTTTCAGACAGCGTACTGAACTTTTCTCGAAGTTGCTGCAGAACATCTATGAGCGGTAGTGCGTTTCCTTCAGCATCGGATATTGTTATGCCGTATTTATCCATCACTTCAGCCATTTGCTGTGTCGGTGATGCAAGATTAGATAAAGCGGTTTTAAGAGAAGTACCAGCCATACTTCCTTTTACGGAAGCGTTAGCCATCAATCCGAGAGCCAGAGAAACATCTTCAACGGAATATCCCATAGTTCCGGCAAGAGGAGCAACATATTTAAAACTTTCTCCGAGCATTGACACATTTGTATTTGCTGAACTTGACGCTTTTGCAAGTACATCTGCAAAGTGCGAGCTGTCCGAAGCTTTAAGACCGAACGCTGTTATTGCATCCGTTACTATATCGGAAGTAGTAGCAAGATCAAGACCATCGGCAGCTGCAAGATTCATAATGCCGTCAATACCATCAAGCATTGCCTTTGTGTCCCAACCAGCCATAGCCATGTACTGCAGGGCTTCGGCGGATTCAGAAGCTGTAAACTTTGTTTTTGCTCCCATTTCCTTTGCCTTATCGGTTAAAGCCTGTAAATCATCACCTGTTGAGCCGCTTATTGCGGATACTTTTGACATAGCTGCCTCAAATGATGATCCCACAGTCACTGCTGCCGTTGCACCTGCCATAATGCCTGCTGTGACAGCGGCAAAGGATGTAGTCATAGCAGATACGCCCTTGTTTGCTATGGACTTCATTTTTTCTATGCCGCTGTTAAACCCGCTTGTGTCAATTTTTGTGTCAATTTTAATAGAGCCGTCATATGCCAATTCTCTCACTCCTTTACTGAGAGGTCATCGGCACATGATGGCTCTACTTGACCTTATTTATTATTAATAATAATTTCAAACTTTTTCTTGCAGTTTCGCCCTTTACAGTAAACAAAAACGCCCTTACACTTTGACTTTTCATCAAAGTATATGGGCATTTCGTATCCGCAATAAGGACATTTAACTTTTATTTTGTTTTTCATTATAAACGCATTCCAATCACTCGAATGTTGTCTTTAATAGTTTCCGTGATCCTAACCGTTTCTCCTTGATAATCAATTTCATCCATCATGTAGTGTGCGAGAATATCAATTTGATCGTCAAACGGAATATTAAATATTTGAGATTGTAGTGCTTGTTGAAGCACATAATAACATTCATCCTCACTTCCATCGGTCACAAATGAAATTGAAATGTTATTGCCATAATCACTAAAACCAATATGAATATCAATGTCATCCGATCCAAATGTTTCAAGGAAAGCTATTGTATCATCAACAGACTTAACCTTAAAACTTACATCATTGATAGAAAAATCAGCCGCAATTTTATTTGCAAACTCATCATTTGTCATACTATTTATATCAATAGTGTCAGACTGAGTTTCATCTTCAACAGATTCTTCAGTTGACTTAACTATAGTTTCCAATGAGGCAGCAGAAGAACTTAAATCCTCGAAATCTTGCTTTGTATTACAGGCAGACAACACAATAACTACAAACAAAATAATTAAAATAGTTAACCCCTTTTTCATTTGTACCACCTCGTGAATTAATATAACTATATAAAAATTATATATAAATCACACCAAATTGTCAATCGGCTGACCGTTAATTAATGCGTCTTCGATAGCAGTAATTTTTTGTTGTTTTTCCTCATTAACCGGCAGCTTATAATGCTTTTTCATTTTTTGATAAAAAGCTTTTTGAGCAGCTGTCATTTTAGAGTTAATCTCTATCGCTCGGTAACCAAGTATCTTTACAAACTCAGTGTTTTCAGATAGAGAAAACATAAAAGGACGAAATTTCCACCAATGGATTTTTGCTGTGTTAAGGTCAATGTGATACTGTTCCAAAAACGCCGCACAGATATATCCGTCGTCATAATTGTAATCAAAGATTTTTTTTGAAGAACTGCCGCCTTTCTGTTCGGGCTTTCCGCAACGGTAAAACCACAAAATTTGCTCTACCGTTTCTTCATTGGCACAGTCAGGCGGTATATCTGATTTAAAAATCAGCTTTTTTATCTCATGAAGAGCTGATTTGCTTTTCTCAGCTTCATCTGATAAAATCATTTCAAATTTTATCCATACACGATAGTCAGTATTGATTTCGTATTCAGTCCCGGAAATATTAAGACTTGCCGGGACTGAATCTGTCAGCATATTCATCGGTTATTATTAACGAGCTGAGGTCGATTAGTGTAATGCTTTTTCTTTTTACCCTTGCTCTGATTTCTTCGCTGCTGACGATTTAAAAAATTTCCTTTAATCTGTCTTGCCATTCTCTCGTCAGCCGCATTTACAGCCTTTACAACCTCTCCATAGGCGTTAATGCAGGTCATAAGATTAACCGATTCACCAAAAACCTTTTTAGCTGTACCTTCGCCGAAAACATCTTCAAAGAATTCAAACACAGCTTCACACTGTATTCTTATGAGTTCGGAGCGGCGTTTTCCGTTGACGTCAAGATTATTTATCTTTTTGGCAACCTTATCGTGAGCCGCCTCGTAATTCTCCATAACAAGTGCGTCCGAAACGTCAATATCAGGAAGTTCTACATTATTGATAATCATAATTATGCAGCCTCCGTTTTCGCAGTAAAGGTTTTTGTTTTGGTGTCGAACGTGCCTTCAATCGGGTCGCCTTTACCGAGGAAGTTGCCTGTACAGCCCATTTCACCGTCGTCGTTGGTAAATGAAGCAACTTCAATCGCAATCTTGAATTTACGGGCGTGATATGTAGTTCCCTCAGAACCCTCTTTCTGGTCGAGGTCAACTATAACATAATCGGTTTCGGCATCTTCACCGACAAGCTGTTTCTCGCCGATATTCACAATGAAGTTGATAGCTTCCTGCTCACGAATCTGGTCAATATCGAATGCAGTTGTCCAGTCGTATCCGCTTATAGATTTTGTAGCAGATTTATCACAAACATATTTTCGGCTTTTAGTCTGAGCGGACGGATTTTCGTCAAGGGTTTTTGCACCTACTCCAAGCAAAGCGTAGGCACTTTCCTCCTGACTTCCGCAATTCAAGTAGTTAGCCTGCATTCTTCTTTGTCTTATAACTTCAGCCATTTAATTTACCTCCTGTTTTTGTATAAATTAGGCGGCACTGTATCTGATACCGTGCCGTTTTAGTATCATTGTCCATAACATAGCCGGATGACAAAACTTTGACTGACTGCGGAGTGCAGTTGTCAGGAAGCTCTGGCAGCATTCCGCTTGTGTTCTGATTTAAAATCCATTCCTCAAGTCTTTCAAAAAACTCAAGATTAGACATATTGAGTACTTCATCAGAGCTGTAATGTTCACGCCCTGCAAACACAAAAAGATATTGACATTTCGCTGATCCGTCAACATAAGATTTTATAACGGGATTGCAGGGAACAACCTCAATACAGTAATTTTCGGGTTCTTCGTCAAGATAATCAACATTTAAGTCGTTATCAGGATTCAGAATCTCGCAATCGGCAAACCATTTGAACAATGATTTGATAATGGTGCTTTTGGTCATTATTTCCCTCCGGATTTTTCTTTTGCTGTTTTCAAAATATCCTGCAGGTGGTCGGCTTTCATTCTCTCAAACCAGAACTTACCACGCAATCCACCTTTAGCTGTGCCTTGCTTGCCTTTACCTGCATTGAGATAATAATTTCTGTTAGCATATACAGCACTGTAAATTACCACGCCGCTGCCGATTTTTGTGCCTAATATACCGCTTTTTTTTAGAAAACCTGAATTAAACGGAATATAAGGGTCAGAACGGCGAAGGACTTCGCTGTCAACAGCTTTTTGTACATTTCCGCACGGTTCAAGTCCACGATCTTTAAGCATTGTTTCGGTAGTATTAAATACTGTTTTAATAATCATTTAACCACCAGCTTTATATGCTGCGAAAACGGAGATGCACTAAAATTTTCAGTTACTGATAAAATTTCAAGGGCATCAAAGTTTTTAAGTATCTCGGCAGAGCTTGAAACATCACAGTCAACAATGTTCTTAACAATATAGTCGCCTTTTTTTAAAGTGAAACAGTTGAAAGTTTCCTCAACAGGCAATGCTTTGTAAGTAGCGTTGTCAACATAATATTCAAGAGCGGAGCCGGGAACACGGACAATGTATTCCTCAGCTCTTTTTACCTCCTTGTCACCAACAAGGAGTTGATCTGTACCGTGAAAGTTAACATCATGCAATTCGTGCCTGCTCCATACTTTTTCTCTGCCAATCTGCTTACTGCAGAAAAGTGTAATATCAGTGTGGTTTGTAAACATCAGTACACCCCCTGATAAAGCAAGCCTGTACCGCTAAGTTCCTGTTTAATAGCCGCAAGCATTGCACTCTGTTCCTTGTACTTAAACTCATCGGCATCATAGTCCTTGTAAGTGACGCTGTAGCCGTCCGTATTCTCAGACTTCACTCCTTGCGGAATATTCGCAATACTTGAACGAATTTCAAATGCAGCTTCAGCAGCGGCACAAACTGCGTTTTTAACCTCATCGGTAACCTCAGTAATTCGATGTTGTGTCACAAATTTAACCAGCCTCTCGGCTTTTGCTTCAAAAAGATTAAACTCCGAGGCAGGTATCAAAGTACCCGCCCAAGAATCGGTGTAATATGTATAATCAGCGTACATTATACCACCTTGATATTTCTGAAAACACCGCACTTAGTCGTATTTTTAAGAGCAACAGCGGCAACCATCTCAACCTCAGCCTTTTTAACGGCTCCGGGAGCATTCAAATCGGGCATATAAGCTTTGATAATAGATGAGCCGGAGAGAGATACGCCATGAAACGCATCAAGACCAAGCTGTACAGCATAGAGGTCTGTAAGTCCTGTAACTTTTGATGATTCACCTGTTTCGTAAATCGGTACGCAAGGCACGGTAGAACTGCCGTTATAATAATTGCCCATATCGTAAAAGATGATATCATCATAACCGTGTGCAGTTTTACCGAAGGCATCTTCGGACTTGGTATTATAACCTGCTCTAAATGCAATACTCTTTAGTTTTGCAATAATCTTGCTGTTGCCTAAAAACATTGCAGGCTTTCCGTCAAGACCTGAGATGAACTCATTGAGCATATCAATCATTGACTTATAATTACTGTCAAGATTTGTACTTGATGAAAGATCAAGTATGACCTTATCAGCTCCTGCGTTGTACTCTGTACTCGTGTTTTTTAACAAAGCAGATAACCCGTCAAAATCCTTTGTATTATTCGTTTTCGAACCGTTAATGCAGGTGTACTGAAAATGGTTCTTTGTGGCGATAGTTTTCTGCTCAAGCTGGAAGCTGATTTCGTTCTCGGTAGCCGCTTGAATAACACGGTCAACCTCTGCCGCACCGCCGAAGATTTTCAGATCGACTGATTTTTTAATCTTTTTTGCTTCATTCGGTGTGTACTCGCTGTTGATTTCTCTGCCGCTTGCCGTTGACGGTGTCTGAAGCTGTAAATAGCCGTAGGTCATTGTACTGCCGCCGGTACCGGGCGACACAGCATCATCAAATGTTAACTCGTCCATAAACATAGAGCCGCGACGCAGAGTATCAATAACCTCCTGCGATACTTTGTCGGCTCTTCCAACGCTTGCTTCTGCTAATGTTATAGCCATAGTCTTTTTCCTCCTTAATTATTATAGTAATCGTGTACGGCAGCTTTTATTGAGCCGCCTTTTGCTGTTTTTTTTGTACCCTGTGTCGGTCCACCGAGATTGAGCTTAGGGTTATTGCCGGCGTTCTCGGATTTAAACAAAAACGGCTTTTCTGTTTTGAGCTTAGTAAGCTGCTCTTCAAGACCGTTGATTGTACCATCCTCGCCCTGCGAGATTGTTGACATATCAAGATTTGCTTTTACTGATATAACATCCGCCGCACCTGCTTCAACAATCGCCTTTTCTATTGACTGTTCAAACTTGTAGTCATTAAGCTTTTTTTCACCATCAGCCTGTGCTTGCTCAACCTTTGACTTCCATTCGGGGTCATAGTCTGCAAGGTTAGCATTGGCGGTTTCAAGCTGCCTTGATATATCATCGTATTTGTTTTTGTCAACATACTGACCTCCTGCAAGGTTGCCCAACTTCACATCAGCTGACTGATTAATTTTCTCAGCGAATTGATCAAATGTAAGTGCTTCGCCGTTAAAAATAGCTTTAAGCATTTCCATTAAATCCATAGTTTTACCTCCTGTGTTTTGATTTTTAATTATGTTTTAACATTTAAAGGTCTGTCAGACCGTGCGTTTAAAGCTCCGCCGAGCGGCGTCGGTGTTTTAAGCTCTCCGACAAGAGCAATATTAAAAGCCCCCGAAAATCGGGAGCTTATAAACTAAAAATATGAAATTGCGGGCAAAAGTAAAAGGAGTATTTTAAATACCCCTTTAAAACCCTTTTAATTTCGTTTAATTTAAATTTAATTGAATTTGTGGTGTAACTTTACCTTTTAAGCAGAAAATGCGATACAGAGCAAATACAGACTATATTTGTACTAATATTGCATCATACAAATCATATACTTTTCTACCGTATTCATTTACCTTGCCGTTTTGATCCATGCCCTCTTCTACGATATTAAAATATATTTCATCTTGAAAAGCACTTACATTATTTACCTCTATGAAACAATATTCGCTATCCGCTGAATACTTTAAAATAAAGTTTTTAATGTTGTTCAGCTTTATTAGAATTTCATATTGTTCTTTTGTCAATTCTAATTTTTTCATTTTACCACCTACTTGGGATTTGTCTGTATCAAGTTGCCTTCAGCATTTATTGATACTTGACATCTACTGTTCTTAAAAATAAAACTATTATTCTTTGAGCTATATCTTGGGTTGCTATCATTTAGTAAAGCATCCTTTATGTCTTCGAAATCCACACCGTTTCTTGGATACTTGGTTTTTGGATCTTTTTTTGTACCGAAAACACGTTCAAGAAAATGTATGCTTTGTGATTTAATTTCTATGCCTGTTTTTGTTGAAAGTCCTATCAGCTCAGTTTGAACCTTATTATAATATCCTTCGTATTTATCAAAACCGGTCAATGGAGATAGCATACCTTTATCAACAGAACTAACATAATTTTTCAAAAGAGTATATCTTTTAGTATCATTATACTTCACATCATAATATTCTGCAAGTGTTTTGATATTGGTTATGTTATGTTCGCTGCTCCAAGTTTTATAATATTTGTTTGCAGAACCTACAGCCTTTTGAGATGTGCTTTTGTTAAACCTTATACCTTGTGTACGTGATTTATCAGGGAGTAAATCGGTTTTTTCTAAAAATGCATTCAACTTAGCTTCTTGATTTTTTAATTTTATCGAAAAATCATCAAAATCTTTTCTTATTGCTTTTTTCATAAGCTTGCTTGATGTATTGTTAAAAAATTCATCTTGTGCAGCAAGAATTCGTTTTGTTTCACGAATTATTCTTTCAAGACCTCTCTGATATTGCTCCGCTTCATAGAGCGTGTGCATTGAGCCGTCGGGGAACTTTACATTCTTTTCATCAAGCTTTTTTAAATCCTTTTCCGAGTACATACGAGTTGAGCCTTCGAAGTAGGGGAACCAATCGTGGCGACAATTCCATCCCTTAAAGCCCTCGCCTGTACCGTAACCTATGTCGGACAGGGATAAATAACCTTTTCGTCCGCTTAAACTTACGATTTGACCCTGCCAATACGAGTGTGAGGGTCTTGCACCTGCGTGAGCCGTAATCTCCATTAAATCACAGCCAAGCTCACGAGCGTTTGCAAGACATATTTCACCCGTTGTCTGACTAATTCCGGTCATAACATTTCGGCGAATTGCAACATCAAGCTTATCTCTATGACCCGACGGATATAGCACATATGCTCCGTTTTTTGCAATCTGCCTTATTGCGTCTGCTATAGCTTGTTGCGGAGAAAAAGCACCACTTTCTGCTTTTATCTCTGCAAGGGTGCAAGCATTAATAAAGCTCGTTTGTGAGGTAACCGCCGTTGTGCGTGTAAGGTTACTTATATTTCCTGAGGTTTTTTTATAACCCGCCTCAAGCATTTGCATTTGAGAAGCGGAAACTTTTATTGATTTAGCATTCAAACCGTTTGCACGATAAATTTCATTATCATACTCTGTTGCAGTTATAGAAGCATCCTCAAACAGCTTTTGAAGCTGTTCTTTGGTTTTGTCAGTATACTTTGATAACGATTTCAGAACATCTGAATTAAGCGTTCCGAGCTGTTGCATTGCGGTAAGCTGTAGCTTACCTGTTTCGGTGATAATACCTGTTTTACTGATTCTCCGTGCAACATCACGGACAATTTCTTCTTCAAGCTGTGAGTAAAGCTTAAGAATATCGTCGGCACAATGAGCAAGCTGTTCGGGTGTAAGCATTAAATGCCACCGCCTTCACCGAACAAACCGCTGCTGTCGGGTAACATTTCCTGAGCTTGTTCATCGTCAACACCGTAACGCCACTTAAGATAATCGGTTTTCTTTCGCACTCCGCTATTGACTTCATTAAGCTGTATAGCCTGCTCCTTGTCCTTGTCCTCTAATACGCCGTCACCCCAATTGAAACTGATTTCGTATTCTCCGGGTGGAGCAAGGTTACAAACCGATGTCATAACATCACAAGCATATATGTAATCTTCGAGCACCGCTTCTAAAGAAGTCTGCATATCGCTTACAGCGGTATAACTTCGCTGCTTTGAAGCTTTGATTTCCTCCGCTGTTTTATCTACATTTTGCGGATTTGACAAAGTACCGTAAGCAAGGGAGCAGTTAAACTCAATTTGTCTTTTTATCTCGTTTAAGCCTCTTGCATAAGCCTCGTCACGCAGGTTTGGGGTGTATACATTATAAAATGCTTTACCTTCATCGTCAGCTGATATGCTAAATTTCCGAAACAGGCGTTCTCGTGTTTCAGGCATTTCGTATTTGTCATGACTTTCACCGTCAGAGGAAGGTCTTTTTCGCAAAGTTTCTTCACCTGCGTGGATTGCAAGCTCTCCACCTTTATACTCCCATAAATATCTGTCCCATTGCAGGTCAGCCTCTTTAAGCTGTTTTACTGATCGGCTATAAACAGATACGCCAAGAGGACTGTCTTTGTCAATCTGATTTGCAAAAGGCACTCGCCAAAACGCAAAAAGCGGACGATCAACACCCTCAATGCGTATAATCGGTTCAAAACCGTTCCAGACATCATAATCTTTTGAGTCAATTTCTTTACCAAGCGAATCATATGAGCGTGATACAAAAAAGTGACTTTCGATTGTGTGTGTTCGAGTTTCGTACTCGTAGATCTGCTTTTCGAGTCGGGTATAATACCATTCGCCTTTACATTGCTGGTCAATGAAAATAGCACCTGTTATACGCTCGCTATCGTAGTGTATCGGGATAAAGTTATCCTGCGTTATGCAGTCGGGTAAAATAACGCCGTTTTTAACATAGGGTTTAAATATAATGCCCCCGACTGCACAGCCTGCTTCCAACTTTATTCTAAGCACATTTTTCAAGCGTTCATATTGTTTTTGCAAAAAGACCGCTCGCGTAGAACCTGTTATTTCGGATTGAAATTCAATCATAATTAATCTTGCAAACTCCGAAGCGACAGAAGCTCCAAGGTTTAGTGTCTTGCCGTGACAATCCTTTTTCCAGAACGGCTCATCGTGATAAACCTCAAGCCAGTCTTCCATGGCGTCATCCATATTTTCATATAGGTAACTGTCGTTCACTTCTTCAGGAAACAGCTTTTTTGCGAGGTTTCGCAGCCAGTCTGAAATTATAAATGTTCTTTTTGATTTTCTCAATCGGTGTTCCACCCCTTATATTTAAATTTCCTTTTTAGGATAGTAGTGCAAAAATAACGAGTGTCGTCCATTGCGTGGTCGTTTTCCTTAACAACTTTATCTTCAGCTGATTTATCATCCCAACGGTACATACCAAACTCCTCCTGTGAAGCTTTGCAGTCTGCACCGATTTTGACAAGCCCGATAGCAAGCATCTGACTTGTGGTTCTGATGCCGTTTATAACATCATTTTTTGCATTCTTTGTGTAGTATTTTCCGTGTCTGCGGATAGTTTCCTTAAATGATGCAGCGGAAGGATCTACTACAATATCCTCTATGTAATGGTCACCTGCGAGCTTTTCCAATTCAGAGTAATGCTCTTCATCGGTACGCTGATAACCCTCTTTTCGACTGTCAAAATAATATTCTTTTACACGGATAGCCTCTTTTCCGGTAACACACCACAGTCCCATTGAACAAGGGTTTATAGTGCCGTAATCTACAGATATATACCATTCTCCATTAAGGTCGGTTTCCTTGCCGTTCCAAAGATTTTCCTTTATGTGGTCGTTAAATTCTTGATAAACAAGCCCCTCGGCAATTACCCATTCGCCGAGAATAAAACGGCGGAAGAATGTTCCAACATAAAGGTTGTAGTAACGCTGTTTGACTTTATCAGACAGGCTTAGGTTATCGTCCATAAGAAATTTGAGCCGCAGTGCATGTTTTTCGTTAGCCTTTAAAATCCATTCACAGTAAAACCAATGATTAGGATTATCTGGATTGCAATTAAACCAAAACCTTGCACCCTCGATTGAACAACGGGCAAGACCTTGTTCTACAAAAGAACGAGGCATCAGAGCGACCTCATCGAATAAAATTCCGGCAAGCGTAACACCCTGAATCAAGTCCTGTGAGCTTTCGTCCTTACCGCCAAAAATGTAAAAGCTGTTTGTTTTGCCGTCCTTGCTGATTGTAAGCAAGTTTTCACTTCGTTTATCCTTTATGGTATAACGACTGCTCATCATATTAATAAGTGGCTTTATTACGTTTCTGCGGCACGAACCGACAGTCTTGCCGCAAATGGCAAAATTACAGTCGCTGAAATTCGTCATTGCCCAGATAAGGAACGATATACTCATACTGACTGTTTTGCCCGAACGGACAGAGCCGTCAGCAATGATTGCATCGTATTTATCTTTGATACCGTCAACTTGCCACCAACTGAGGACTTTAAGCTGCTTTTTTGAAAATGGTTTAAATCTCATCAGCAAAAGCCTCCTTGCCCGCTCCTGCAAGAGCTTCTATCAGTCCGTCATCGTTTTCAACAACAACATTTGGCTTAAAGTATTCGGCATAGAGCCTTATAGCCTGCGTATCGCCTGCTTGACATTTTTTAAGTAGTGCTTCACGGACGGATGTCAGCTCATCAGATTCGTATTTATCAATTAACGCATTAAGTTTTTTGTGAAATTCCTTTGACTTAACAACTCCGTAAGCAAGTGCCAAAGACTTTAAATCCTCAACAATATCAAATTGTTTCTTTGTGTTTGTGTCCTTGAGCAACTGCTCAAGCTTTGTTAATTTGTCCATTCTGCACCTCGCTTTCAAAAATCAAACACCCTTTAAGGGTGCTTAAAGGGTGTTTTAAGATATATTAAAACAGCGGATTTTACGTCAAAAACGATGAAATATAAAATGGGGATTCGGAGGAAGTAAGCCGTTGTTTTAAACTAATTTATGTAAAGCTTCGCCATCCGCTAACAATTATTGTTATCGGTAATTAACTTTAACAGCCTTTCATCAAGCGGAGACGAATCAATCCTCTGTCTGTTCCGGCGTTTGTTCTGTATCTTCAATAAAAGAAACCTTGATTTCTTTTTCTTCACCTGCAACGGTAACCCTGACCGTTGCTTTCTTGTATCTGCGTTCAACATTTACAATTTTATCGGTATAGTCTTTTAAAAAACCGCTTAAAACCTCGTAACTTTTATCATCTTTAAATTTAAGTACGGAAGGAGTTTCAAGTAGTTGTGAGAGATTCAAGATAAATTCTGCTTCGTTTTTGTCTAATGGAATTGGGTTTTGTCCTCCGCCGAGAATTTTTATAATACCGTAAATTCCGCTCATGGCGTAGTATTTTGACCAGTTATAATCCATATAGACAAAAACATAGCCTGTGAAAACTATATAAATTTGCTGTGCCCATTTTCCACCCCGACGGATAACTCTGCCTTCAGTGGGAACGACTGCTGAAAAGCCTCTTTTTCGGAGCCGCTTTGCAATTTCAAGCTCACTTCCTGTTTTTACATGGAGTACATACCATTTATGATTATTTATCATCTTGTTTCCTCCTTCGCCTGCTGCTTTAACCTATTAATTTCATCCATAAGTTCTTGATAAAGACGCGGATTTGATTTTTTGATTGTCTCATAAAGCAAGCTCTGATTTTCCTCAAGAGCAATCAACTTGTCTGATTTTACATTCGTATCAGTTTTACGCTTATATACAACTGCTCTGCAAAGTGCCGTAGCCTGTCGCAACAGCTTTTCGGGGGATATGCATTCGAGGTCAGTTTCTCCGAGTTGTGATACTGCATCAAACACTTTCTGCGAAGCCATACGCAAAATAGCTTCTGCCGGGTCTAACTCGGGATAGCGTTCTGTTTCTGTTAGAATCATTCTGAAATTTTCCTGTGCGATTCTCAGCTGTTGAGCGTTTGCGAGAAAACGCTGTGCATATCTGCTGACCGCCGCCTGCGAAAGCTTTTCACCGTTGTCTGCAAGGTAAGAAACAATCTCACGATACGTCTGACCACTGACAAGCATTTGGTCAACGGTGTCTTTAAGGTCAGCCGGAAGCTTGTCAATCTTTCCGACCGCCCTGCGATTACGGCTCATACTACACCTCAACCATTTCATCAAATATTTTGCCGGCAAGAAGTCCTATTCCTTTTGCGGTTAATTTTGCTTCGATGTCATTGTAATCTACATCGGCGATTTCTGCAGGCTGTTTTGTCTTTACGTGCCTTAAGCGTATGTAACCGCTTTCTGATAAATAGTTCACACTGTCAAGATAGTCTGCATCCTCTATATCGTCAAGCGCATATTTCACGTCTGCGAGTTGTTCATACTTATATCGCAAAAGATTAATTGCTCTTATAACAGCACCATTGTTTTTTACAAAACGAGCGGCTCTGATTTTTTTCATAGCCTCATCCTTGTTTGGTGTCATTATTTTATCCTCCGTCCCGTTTAATTAATAAATCGTATATTTTATCAATCTTCTTATCTGATTGAGTTTGTAATCTGTAAAAATCAGCTTTAGGAATAAAATTTTCCTTAATAAGGTCAACATCAGCCTGAAGCCTTTCAACATTTTTGTTTAAATCTGATTTAATATCCTTAAGCTCATCCTTAGTTACATAGGACAACTGTATTTCTTTAATTTCCTTATCGTGCCTGTCGGTCTGATTTATCGTCCGTTTTAAGAAAAAGCCAATTATTGCAATTGCCCCCATAACAATCAAACCAAACAGCCACCATGTATCTGCAGTAAAATTCATAAATAACTCCAAAAAAATAAGGTATTATCAAGTCTGTAACTTAATAATACCTTATAAAGCTATCTCTTCGTAGAGGAAATATTTCCGAGCTTTTGTATTACATATCAAAAAAACTCAACTGACCTTTCGGTGGTCGTGATCGCATATCTTCAATTAAATCCTCACATAACATCCTTATATACCTTTCGGATAAATCGTATTTTTTGGCAAGTTCCTCCGAGTTATACCCGTTAAATTTTGCTCGGATTTCGGCATTGCGTTGTATTTTAATAACCTCGCTGTATTTTTGAATGTATATGTTGTCACCGCCAAAAATTTTAGTAAGCTCGATATAATTATCAATTCCGATAACCTCGGCAATATCTCTCTGCACACCATAAAGGTCTTGTACTCTAATTTTCTGTTCTGCCACCGTCATCCTTCCTTTGGGCATTTGTCACATATTTTTTAAGCTTTTCAATCAGTTTTACGCCTTGCTCATATGTCAGCCATCTAAACGGTTGTTTTGAGGTACAGTCAATTTGCAGCTCTTTTTTGATAATGCCGCATAGCCTATCGCCGAGTTTTGCCGTTGACGGTCGCTTATCAAGCTCTTCAAGCTGATACATAAGCCTCCACACCTTACGCCTTTGACCGTCTGACATTTTACCTCGTCCGCTGTCCTCATATTTTTTAGTTTTATAAGGCTTGCGGATTGGCTCTTCGAGGTTTTGCAGTTTTAAGCGTTCGGCAAGTTCCCTTACAACTTGTCTGTACTCTTGCTCCGATAGTTCCCTTATACTTGTTCGATTTGTGATAGCGTAAACAAGTTCATGCAGCAGATCATTTTTATTGCCGCTTTCAACAAGTCCGAGTCTTGCACCCATAGCATAAATCCTTTGTGTTTGCTGTGGCTTTAACAATTTATTCACCTCAGATCAAAGAAATCTTTGTGCTGTCCTCGACCACAAAAGCAGACTGAATTTTCAAAAGAATTTCATCAATCTCTGATTCATCAGAAATGCCGTTAAGTGCAAGGAGATTACAAAAATCCTGCCAAACGGCAGCTTCTGCAATCAAATACGCATATTCTTTTGCATCTTTTTCGCTTAAATTAGTAAACTTTAGAATGTTTGAAACATCCTTATCATAGTTGATCCCCTTGCATTTTTTATGCAACTGTGAACGCTCGTCATCTGAAACACCTGCTATTTGACTGATAACATCTTTTACTGTTGTTTTCACAAAGTTCCCTTTATACAAACCGACAAGCATTCTCTTTGCAGGAGCAGACAAACTATATTCGGTTTTCTCCGTAACAGCGTCTTTATAAGCTTTTCCGAAGACAGTCGGCAAGAATGCGTTATATACAACCTTGAGACTTTCTGCATTAACTGCAACAAGTTCCGAATATGAGCCTTTATATCGGACGCTTTTATACTTTGTATTCTTAAGGTCTAAGGAACATTGCTTTATTATTTCAGCCTCTATCTTTTCCTTGCGTTCCTTGAGCCTGCTCATACTGGCTTTAATAGTTGTTAACTCATCTATCTGGTTTTTTAAATCAGTCATTTGTAATATCCACCTTTGCGAGAATTTTAGTTGCACAATCTTTGCAAATTACAATGTTTTCAGCATTAATGAGGTGTTCCGGTGAGCCGCAGAAACGGCAGCAAGGTGCAGCTGGTATGATAGTTATCGTGCCGTCACAATGAGTTTCAATATTAACAGCATTTCCCGGAAACAATCCTGCTTCTGCTCTGATCTGCTTTGGCAGAGTAAGCGAGCCGTTTTTACATATTCGTTTTGAAGTTTTCATAGCTTTTTACCTCCTGAAAATTATTTGAAATTGTGTGTCCTCACTCTGCATTTTCACGGGCTTGTGACCGTTCCGGGTGGAGCTGCATTAAGGACGGGGAATTAATCCCCGTGAGCTTTTTGTCTGGCATCTGATATAGCTTTTATAAAGCTGTCAAACAACTTATTTGCCGCTTCTACACCTATCATTTTCCGGACATCGGAAAACAAGACATCTAAACCAACTCCGACAGTAGCTAATATTTCTATAGTATTTCCGCTTATAATACTTTGGTTGTCAAAAACCAGAAATACAGGTTGATTATTTGAAAGACTTTTCTTGATTTTTTCTATTGCATTCTCAACCAAAGCATTCGCAATCTGTTCATTTCCCTTACTATCAATTTTTACCATTATTATCCCTCCAAAATTTCTATACTTTTGTTGTTTGTTTCAAAGTGTTTTTTCATAGCCTTAAAGCTTGTCCAAGCTGATGAATACGCATTGCATGTAGCCATTTCCTTATATTTCTGAATTTCTTTCTTGCTACGGATACCTATTTTTTTAAGCTCGTTAGTGTTTGTAAGACACTTTTTCTTGCAAGGAAAAAATCTTCTGCGTTCTTCGCAATCCTCAGTCAGCCACTTTCCACGGAACTCACCGTTTACATAAACTACAATAGCATTGCGAAACTGTGAAACCTGCCTGAGTGCTAACGAAACCTCGTAGCCGTCAATCTTTAGCTTTACAACAGGGCTCCATAATGTCCGTAGCTTCTTATCTACATTGTTCCATTGTTCGTTTGTCATTGTTAACACTCCTTTTGAACCAACTGCAAAAATCGTTGTAAGTAAACCCTGGCTTATTGTGCTTGTGACAATAGCCTCTATCAGGGAATACAGCACTTTTACTGAAATTGATGCAGTTTTTGCAAATTGTGCCGGTACATATATGTATTGAAATAACCTTTTTTTGCTGTTCACTTTCTGCGTGAATTATCATTTTTTCGCCTCCTAAAAGCTGCCTTGAAAAATTCATCTCTAAGTACCCATCCAAACCAAATCAGCAGAAATACCATTGGGATAAAGAAAATTTCCCCGCCAATTGCAATACTTCGCCATCGTAACTGCGATATTGATTCCTGCATCATTATTCCGACACAGAAACCGGTTAATACCATTAAAATCATTTTCTTTTTCAATTCAAGCCCTCCATAATTATTAAGTTAACTTTAATTTCATTGCTTTAGCCATAGCAAGTAAACCTTGATATGTAATATTCCCATTATCAACCGCATTTGAAAACACATTGCTCGCACCCCTAATACCTTGTTCTGAGCGAGCTATACCAAGCATAAAGCTTTTTGCTTTTTCATTTTCGGCTATTGCAGGAAACAACAATGCAATATCATTGCTCTTAATTGATGTTGTGTGCCGAATTTCAGTAAGTTTCGTCCTGTTTCTGATTTGAGCAAAAGCCTCTCTGCTTTTACCGGTATTTGTTACTGTTTCTATGTTCCCGACAAGACAAATACCCAGCAGGGGGTTACTGTCAAAAAACGCTCTTATTGCTTCAATGGTCTTAATCGGAAGATGTTGAGCTTCGTCTATAATCAGCACCTTGCGTTCACCGGAAAAGCTGTCTGATAATCTCATCCACATTTCGTCTTTGCGACCTGTTGCCGTAATTTTCTGCACCCTGCAAAGTAGCTTTAAAAAGGCGTTTAGTGTTACGAGGCAAGGATTAACGGTTACATATATTGCCGATGAAGGATAATCCTCTGCGTACTTCTTGCAAGCCATTGTCTTACCGATTCCGGCATCACCGCACTCAATCGCAAGACCGCCCTTCAGGTGACACAAACGGATTGTTTCATAAACACTCTCGCTGATGCTCGTTGGCTTGTAAGCCCCCGATACAACAGCACTTTTAAGGTTCTCGGCAGCGTTCTTATTTGAGAACGCTTCTGATAACGAGGATTCAAACTTTTCCAAATCGCCCTTAAAATCACCTTTAAGATAAGTGGATATGTAAGCAGGTGACCAGCCAAGAGCTTTTGCCGCTTTGTTTTGCGAGTTATCGCAGTCACTTTTGATATAATCCCGGAGCATTTGCTGTAATTCAGGATTTACTGACATTTTTATTCCTCCCTTTGTTCAATGTTTTTTATCATTTTTGCTTTGTCAATTTTAACTACATTATTCTGACCGACTGCGATTTGCATTTCTGCAGGCTCTTCATCGGCACGGTGTACTGATATAACCTTAGGATTAATTTCCTCGGCTTTAGCTTTGTTTTCTTCCGCAGCGGCAAGTACAAGTTCAAGAGCTGTTTTCTTGCCAAGGCTTGTAATTGCTGTTGCTTTAAGCTCCTGTTTTGTGAGCTTTTCAAGATTTTTAACCTTACGCAATGCCTGTCCGACAGCTTCTTTTGAAGAGCCATATGCGAGCACTGTATCATTAGCGGTGGGAGCTGTCATTATGTAGTTGTCATTAAGGTCATATATTCTTACGGTTGATATATCTTCGGGGTCGTATCTACAATAAACCGACTCGTCTAAATGATTGAGTATCAGCTCATCGTTATAATAATCAACCTTTTCACCTGCAATGGTAAGATGAACGCCACGTCTGCCGACTTTCTGACTTCTGGTACTCCTCATCAGCATAAGGTTGAGGTCAAATTCAGAAGCAATTCTCTTTTCGTGTAGATTCTCTCTGTAGACCTGCATTCGGGTTTTACCGTTATCAGAAGAAACCGCACCGGAATATGGCTTCTCGTTCATATAATAGGTGAGAATATCCTCAACAGCCTGTGTAAATTCATAATCCGTTGGAATATTATCTGCGTTCTTAATAACCTGTTTCAGACGTTCCGGGCGTTCGACTACGTTTCCACCCGTATATGTCGGGAACAGTCTCGAAAGCCTGTCCTTAACGTCACGGAAACGCCGTTCAATGATTTTTGCTTTTGCATTTCGTACAATAGCGTTCGTCATTTTTATACCGAGTCTTTCAAACACAGGAGGTGGAGCAAATTTATCTTTTGTACTCTTCTTTTGCCTGTGACCTAAACCACCAACATCGAAAGTAAGGAACTCACGACCGTTATCAACATAAATGTTCTGCGGTATGCCGTACTTCATAATTCCTTTACGAAGTGCTATGAGCGTTGCCTGTGATGACGGTGCGTCTGTTACATAACACCCGGTGAAGATTCCGCTGCGAGCGTCGAAAAATGCTGTGAGATAAAGCCTGTGCAGGTTACCTTTTTCACCTTTCGTCTGTACGTCAAAGGTATGGTTGTCGGCAATCCACCATTCATTACTTACCATATCTTCGTAGGTACGTCTGATATACGGTGCACACCTGTCTCTAAATGCTTTCATACCCTCACGCCCCATTACTTCAAGGGGCTTTGGTATCGACGTCTGAATCTTTCGGTAGAAACTTGAATAGTCAGGCAGCGGAAGATATTGCGGAGCTTCTGCTTTAAGCCACATTTCCGTGTATTCGTAGCAAGCTGTAATGGGATACTGTGATTCGTCAAGATAAAAGCTTAAAAAACATTCCCATACAACATCAGGAATTGAAGAAGTGCCCTTTTTCCAGCTCCCTCGGTTATCAATCAGACCTGCTAAATCATCAGCCTTCAAAGCAGCTTTTTTACGGTATAAAATGCCTTTTGAAATATTGAGTTCCGGGTTAGCGACTTTCTGAAGCTGTACGAATTTTTCAGTAGCCGGGACTTTCTGCAGCTTCGATTTTGCACAATATTCGTCCCACGCATTTATAATCCGTATCCACTCGGCAATCTCCTCACGCTGCTCTGCGCTAAATTCGTCAAATTCCTTGTGAGGGTGCTGTGCTTTAGGTTTACGCCCGGCAAGCAGCTCCTCAGGAATTTCTATGTTGTGAGATTTATAATATTTGAGTTGCTCGTGTGGGGATAATTCGCTTATGGGTATTAAATACTTCTTGCGGTTATTTGAGTTGACGGTTTCAACACTTTTTATGTTACCGTCGGCAACGAGCATTTTCACATACCTTTGCGTAAAACACTTCAATTCAGCAACTTCTTTAACTGTAAGATAAATCAAAACATCACATCCTTTTGAGCTGTCATCATCAGAGCAGGTAGCTCATTTCCTGCTGACCGCCTTGCGGCGGTTTCGACTTGGTAGTAAAATCTTCTTGTTAATCATTCCATAAGTCATCCTTAATATGACATTCTTCTGTAGTGTAGTGTTTACATTTTTCAACCGGGCAACCTCTCGGCTCTCCTGTATCTAAGATGTAGTGGCATATCTGATAACTTTCTTTATAACTGTCCGAAACCGGTCTGCGGTGACCGCATCCGGCACAGCGTTGGTCAGGGTAACGCATAACAAAAAGCTCTTTCGCAAAATTCCTTTACCGCAGACTCACGGTTAGAAAAATAACTTCCACTGTACGAGTCACCGTCACTGTCAAGATTCCAAACAACCCACGGTTCAGCGGCTTTTGGATTGTGTGCAAGCACAACACGGTTGTTGATATTGCCGATAAATGAATATCCGTTTATTGTTTTACCTATCATCAATATAACCTCCAATATTAATTAATATAAATCTTCAATTTTGCAGTTAAAAATTGAAGCAATAACCGGCAATAGCTCGCTTCGTGGAAAACATTTTTCATTTTCCCATTTAGCAATTGTTTGTTGTGATACATTCAACTTTTCAGCTAATTTTTGTTGAGACCAATTATTCTTTAATCGTAGTTTCTTTATATTCATATAATCACCTCTGATACTACATTTAGTTGTACCGTTAAGATTATAATATACTACTTTTAGTTGTATGTCAATATATTTTTTAATTTTCATTGACTTTTCACAACTTATAGTTGTATATTATTCTTGAAAGGGTGATACTATTGAATTTTCCAGATAATTTAAAAAATTTAAGACTTAATGCAGGATTGAAACAGAAAGAACTTGCGAATCTTTTAAATGTAAGCCAACAAGCTATTGCTAAATGGGAAACCGGAAAATCTGAACCTAACATATCAACACTTAAGGATATCGCAGCTGTTTTTAAATGCAGCGTTGAAGATTTGCTCGATAACGATGATACAAATTATTTAGACAAAGACTTGCAAGAAACGATAAGAGATTGTCATAAACTTTCAATGCTCAATTTTGAAAAAATGTGTTCTACCCTCGATGAGAAAACACTGGATAGGATTCACAGCATTCTTTATTCATTGAGAAGAATGCAAAACAATTCTGCTATCTATGTAAGTGATAAACAGTTTTTATTTTCTTGTATAACAGAAGTTGTTGGACGTATAGAGCGTTATGTTGATGATTTTCGTTCTGCAACTGAATATGGTGAAAATTTAGATTTTTCAGAGTTTAATAAAAGATTTATAAATGGGGAAGTTGAGGTTTTAAAAGAAATCACTAATATAGTTACTCCACAGAAAAAGCCGTCAAAAGAACGACATATAGTAATTCCTTTGTATGAAACACCTGCATCGGCAGGTTTAGGTATGTGGCTTAATGATGAAATACCAGTCGAATGGGTAACTGTTCCCAGAAACGAAAAAACTATGGGAGCGGACTTTTTGCTTGAGGTAAGAGGTGACAGTATGCAGCCTAAATTTTCTGACGGAGATCGTGTCCTTGTGAAAAGCTCCGAAAGCATTTACGAGGGTGAAATCGGCGTTTTTATTTTGAATAATGAATCCTACATAAAAAAAATGGGCAGAAATGAGCTGATTTCGCTCAATCCTGCCTACAATCCTATTAAATTGCACGAGTATGATGACATCCGATGTGCCGGAAAGGTGCTCGGAACGCTTGATATGCAATAATATTTAATTATTATGCATATTTATACACAAGTTAATTTTTAAAGGTTTTCCACATCAAAAAGCACAGAAATGTTGAAAAACATAGATTTTATCGTAATGGGAAGTTAGTTCCCATTGAATTAAAAATAGTTCCCATTGATTTGCTTTTTAATTAATTATTCCGTTACCTCTTAAAAATTCAATTAATGCCGATTTAAAGCCATTTTAAACGGTTTTAAAAGGTCACTTTTTAAAAATCCAAACCGAGCCGCCCCGGAAATTTAGCCGGGGAAAAGGCTCGGTTTTCCTTTTCGTACTATATAAAAAAAATTGCCGTCTTTCAAAGTGTATCATTTTCTTACACCCGAAAAACGGCTTGTTTACTATATTTTCAATGTTTTAAATCTTTTTAACGGTTTTTTACGGTTTATTTTCCTTTTCCCATTATATCCGAAAACTTACAATGGCGTTGTTGATAAGATAGCGATAGGTTTCGCCGTCCTCTTTCACAAACACATCGAAAGCCGGCATCAATTCCTTGCCTTCCCAGCCTTTGGTCTGCTTTACGGTATAAATGCCGTAGGGCAGGTCTTTTGTTTCGGCAAATCCGAACGCATCGCAGACAAGGACGTCCCGTTCAGATTCCTCTGCCGCCTCATAGCTGCCGGCGCTTTTCAGGTAAACCTCGAATACCGCGCCTTCCTCCGGCGTTTCGATCTGCGTGCTCCCGTCGTTCATAAGCTTCAGAAGCGCGATTTTTCCTTTGATGACATCCTCGCCCACGCTTACCGGAATCATATTATGCTCGATGGTAAAATTCCCGGCCTCCGCGCCGACCTCGTAAACGGTTTCATCCAGCAGGTATCCTTCGCCGGGCATGATCTCCCGGATCGTCCAGTCCGAACCGCAGACATATTCCGCAGTCGTAAACGAGCCGTTTTCGTCGGTAGTATACTTATCCACCAGCTCGCCGCCCTTGTACAGACCGTAGACGGCTTCCGCAAGGCTGGCGTCGCCCTGCGCCGTTCCGGTTTCCCGGTCTGCCTTGGTCAGGGTGACGGTAAATTTTTTGAGGACGTTACCAAACTCCACTGCCGTGGTTTTACCGCTGACAACGGTAATGGTGCGGCTCTCCTGCGGCACATAGCGGTCGTCGGTTTGTTCGGTTACGGTATATTCGCCGGGGGCAAGGTTTTCAAGCAGGATTTTGCCGTCTATGGTCTTTACGGTTTTATCGACGCCGTTTCCCTGAATACGGAACGGCACATCGTCCACTATGCCGTCCTCTGAGGTCTTTATGATCCTGACAGATCCATAGCTGACCTTGAGGTTCAGGTATCCCGTTACCGGGTCGCTGACAGACTCGGCGTAGGTGACCACATCCTGCAGCGTGGCGCTGCTCTGAGAAACCTTCCCGTCCGATCAGGTGATAAATCCGGCGCGCACGGCGTTTTTCTTTTCCGCTGTAATGGTTACGCCGCCCTCCGGCGCTTCGGCGGCTGCAATCGTCAGCGTATTGCTGCTGACAGAGAGACGGACGCCCGCATGGGAGGAGGAAAAGGAAAAATTGCCGAGTACGCCGTTTAAGTCCGTCAGGGCTGCCGTGTATTCGCTGCCGTTCCATGCAAGCTCTACCGTCTGCGCCCTGCCCGCCGTTTTCGCCATGAAGCTTGGGATTTTGGAATGGCTCTTTACGCTGGCTTCCATGCTGCTGTAATAGCTCAGAATCCGGCTGCGCAGCGGATGGTTCTCTCTGATCTGATCCAGAACGGCGTCATAGCCGCCGGCGGACACATGATTGAAATCCGAATCCCGTTCTCCGACCACCGTTTCCCATATGAGAAGCTGGGTAGCGGTAGCGTGGGCCAGCTTATCTACGCCGTCGTTCTGGCTTCGCCATGAGGTCGAAATATTGCCGTTGTATCCGTACTGCAGGATGCGCCCGATCAGCAGCTTGATCTCATAGGGCTGGATCGTGCTGTTAAAGCTGCTGGGGTAATTCTCCCAAAAGCTCTCGTCGAAGGCGGTCAGCACATCCCCGTTGTCCAGAGGGACGCCTGGTTCAATGCAGTAGCAGATCTGCCCGGTAAACGAGCCTATGCCATGCACGGAGGTGTATGGGGTGGCGCCGGAATACAAGCCGTTCATATATTGGAGGGCGTCGTGTCCCCATGAGCCGCCGTAATCCAGATTTTCGTCCCCGTCGAGGGGGAAGGAGATGAGGTATGCCTCTATCTGCTGCGCCGCTGCCGATGCGGTCTTCGTGCCGAAGCCGAGTATCCCGGTCAGGCACAAAACGAACGCCAGCAGCAGGGACAGGCGCTTTTTTAAAGCGGTTGCTTTCATTGATCTGTACTCCTTTCAGATTTGGGCGCAAAAAAAGCGCACCGCCTTTAGGCAGTGTCCCATAAGGAAGTAAAAAGAGATTTGGTAGGAACCGGCGTGTTAAGTCACGCCGGTTCTGATTCGTTTAGGGACTCCCTTCCGATCTTCAAAGGGATACGGATTTGCCCCACATAAGTGAAGTATATATCTATCTGTACATGCTTTCTCCCGTTCTCCCTTACCGGGCTGTGTACCACAATCTTGCTTACAAGTTCATTGAGGATGGCGGCGTCAAGTTCCGGAATATCCAGGTACTTGTCCACCAGCTTCAGAAACTCGTTCACATCGG
>DXYF01000019.1:39618-47845 GCA_019415945.1 Clostridiales bacterium | reverse complement strand
ATATTTGTCCTTGAAGAGGGACTTTAAAAACTACTACTTTATTATACGAGGAGGTCTAAATCGTGAAAGATAAAGACATAAATACTTTAGAACACACAAGCTGGAGATGTCAATACCATGTTGTATTTGCAACACTATCTCATTGTCGATTATCAGTTGATACGGACATTAGAATACTTATTACCAAACGCAAAAAATTAGTACAATTAGATTTCTGTAAAAGCAGCAATAGAGAGATTAATTTAAAATTTTCGTAGAACATATTTGTTTATAACTAAGATTGAGGTTGTAATCATTCAATGAAACATGTATTATTAGAATATCAGTATTGAAAGGAGAGGAAGTTTTATGCGTAGAAGATATGTTATTGCTCAGTAGTCTGAGCTTAAAATAAAATGAATAGTTAAGCTCGGATGAATCTCCACAAAAAATAGGAGGATTACAATGAGCTATATTAGAGCAGAAGATGTTCTGCCAAAAGAATTAATAGATACTATTCAGCAGTATGTAAGTGGAAAAAATATATATATTCCAAGTAAAGAAAAAAATGGCTGGGGAAGCCAAACTAATACAAGGCAATATTATAAAGAGCGAAACTCTGAAATATGTACAAAACACAAAAAAGGAGTTTCGATAAAAACACTGTCTGACGCATATTCCCTATCAGAAAAGAGCATACAAAGAATTATAAGAACATCTTCTGAAACGGATGATGTTATATAATGGGATTAGGGACGGTAAAGGTGTATCATCGTTGTGGGGGATGTGGAAAAAAGCAGGAGTTCATTAATTCGGGAAAGTTCAGAGTGAATGCCAATAGTAGTCGAATTGATGTTTGGCTCATATACAGATGTAAAAAATGCAAACATTCTTGGAATTTGGCGATTTACGAAAGAATAAAAACTTCAAAAATAATAAAGGGTGATTATGAACTCTTTTTGGAGAATGATTATGAGCTTGCTTTTAAATATGGAAATGATATAGATTTTTTAAGAAGAAATAATGCTGAATTTAGTTGAGATGGTAAGCCGAATAGCATCTGTTCGGCTTACCGCTGTGATAGGAGAATACGATGAAAAAATATAAATATATTACACTTAGGGAATACCCTGTAATTAAAGATTTGGCGGCAGAATGGTTTCATAGCAAATGGGGCGTACCGAAAGAGTCCTATCAGAAATGTATAAATGCATATTTAAATAAAGAGACAGAATATGGTTGGTATTTGTGTATTGATGATGAAAAAATCGTCGGTGGATTGGGTGTTATTGAAAATGACTTCCATGATAGAAAAGATCTTACCCCGAATGTATGTGCCGTATATACTGAAGAAACATACCGTGGCAAAGGAATTGCCGGCCACTTGTTAAATATGGCTGTAGAAGATTTGAAAAGTAAAGGAATTACACCGGTCTATTTAATCACAGATCATACAAGTTTTTATGAACAATATGGCTGGGAGTTTTTGTGCATGGTGCAGGGTGATGGTGAAGAAGAAATGTCGAGAATGTATATTCACAGATAAATTGTGTTGACAAATCACTCGAAAATTTAAGTTTTTCGCTGACCTGCACATATAAATTTGGCTCTTTGTCAATAGTTAGTGTAAATCCAAAAACTGAATACTTTTAACCGTCAAGCGACAGAGTGTTAAGCTGTCGCTTGCTTTTGTGTTGTCTGCGACAAAGTCCCCCCTGCATAGCAGGGGGGACTAAAAGGGCTTCAAGTGAAGATATATGTAGACTCAGTAGGAAGAAACAAAAAGTAAGTACAGGAATACATAAGACATCAGTTGTACGAACACGAAATAGCAGATTAATTAAGCTTTAAACAGTTTATCGACCCGTTTACGGGTAGCTAAAACAAGAAGACATAAGACAACCCCTTGAGGGGTAGCCGGAAAAAGTAATTCAGTCGTCAAACCTTTTTAAGGGTGTGCATCCGTAATTTATCCTTCTATGGGTATTCAAGCCTCTGGCTTAGCTGGAGGTTTTGACTATATAAATCATTGAGCATTAGTATTACAAAAAACAGGCGGATATAAAATCCGCCCGCAATAATTTAATAAAGTGATAAAGTGAAAAATTATTCCATTTCGTGCTTTTGGTCAAACTCGTGATACATATTTTCAAGCGTTGAAAGCTTTTCGATAAACGGAGTTTCCACAGCACCTTCAAACTCAGCTTCTTTCTTGCTCTTGAGCACTTCCATTGCTGATTTGTCGGGAACATTAATTGTTCCGGCACCTGCTACGCATCCGCCCGGGCAAGCCATACCCTCAAGCAGATAACCGTCGTACTTTCCTGCCTTTGCCATTCTTAAAAGTTTTGCACACTCGTCAAGACCCTGTGCATTTGCAACCTTTACTTCTCTCTCGGGGTCAAGCTTTGAAATAGCGTTTACAACAGCTTTTGCAACGCCGCCGCTTACAGCAAAACCTCTGCCGTCTGCACTTGAGAAAGAAAGCTTTTTCTCGTCCTCGGGGAGAGATGCAAAATCAACGCCTTTGGCGTCAAACATACCTGCAACTTCTTCAAATGTAAGCACAAAATCAATATCGCTTCTTATACTTCTGCGGCTTGCTTCAAGCTTTTTAGCGGCACAAGGACCGATAAAAGCAACCTTGCATCCCGGATTCTGCTGCTTTGTAAGTCTGCCGGTAAGTACCATAGGTGTAAGTGCCATAGAAATATACGGAGCTATTGTCGGGAAGTTCTTTTTTGCCATCATACTCCATGCAGGACAACATGATGTAGCCATAAACGGCTGTTTTGACGGAACCTCTTCCATAAAGTCCTTTGCTTCTTCAACCGTACAAAGGTCTGCACCCGCAGCAACCTCAACTACATCGGCAAAGCCGAGTGCCTTGAACGCATTACGGATTTTTGTTGAAGAAAGTCCGTTGAACTGACCCGCAACAGCAGGTGCAACGGCAGCGTATACGGGAGTATCGCTTTGAATTGCCTTTATGGTCTGGAAAATCTGGCTTTTGTCAACTATTGCACTGAAAGGACAGCTTACAAGGCACATTCCGCATGAAACGCACTTATCGTAGTCAATTTCAGCTCTGCCGTGTTCATCGCTGTGAATAGCTTTCATTCCGCAGGCAGCCGCACAGGGACGCTCCTGCTTTATGATTGCGTTATACGGACAGGCACTTTTGCACTTTCCGCACTTAATGCATTTGTCCTGATCAATTACTGATTTTCCGTGTACTATTGAAATGGCACCCTTGGGGCAAACCTCGGTGCAGGGGTGCTCAAGACAGCCCTGGCAGCCGTCGCTGACAAATACACGCTTTTCTGGACAGCTGTGGCAGGCGAATTTAATTATATTGATAAGCGGAGGCGCGTAGAACTTTTCGTCAACCATGCTTTCCTCAACACCTGTAGAGATAGGAGCCTGTTTGTCAACTGCAAGCATAGGAAGTCCCATTGCAAGACGCAGTCTTTCGCCTACGATAGCTCTTTCAAGGAAGATGCTTTCACGGTATGTGGAGATTTCTCCGGGAATAATTTTGTAGGGCAGGCTTTCAAATTTTGAGTAATCACCGCCCTCATAGGCAAATCTTGCAACCTCGGTGAATATCTGGTGTCGGATTTTTGTTTTTGACGAATAAAGTCCTCTCATCGTACTCATCCTTTCAATCTTTGTGGTTTTTTTAACAATCTTTTTCACATATGATTATACAACAGCTTGATTTTAAATTCAACATATATTTGTCCCTCTCATTAAATTTTGCACCTTATTATAAATCTTAATATTTAAATTTTATTATTTGTTTGTATTTTACAATTAAAACAATTTTTTGTTATAATATTATAACAAATCGGTAAAATTTGTTGACTTTTATATAAATTTGTTATATCATGTAGTTGAAATGTATGTTACTACTATTACAATTAGGAGTGGTTTTATGAAGTGTGCAGGATGCGGCTTTGAGTGCAATGAAAAATACTGCCCTATGTGCGGTGCCAAAATGCCTGATCATATTGATTACAATGCAAATCCTTATGCGGCTGCTGTTGATAATAATGCAGCTGAAAAAAATTACAGTTCGGTTAATACAAATCCATATAATATCAATGTAAATCCGTCTTATACAAATAATCAGCATACTTTCAATAATTCAAATCCTATCCAAAGTAATTATGTAAACGGTCAGCCAAATCCTAATCAAGGCTGTGTGCCGCCGTATTCAGTTAATACAAATCCTATGCAAATGAACGCAATGCCTAATCAGTATGCCTGTCCTCCGAAAAAGAAGGGTAAGGTTTTTCCGATTGTTATCATAAGCATAGTTATCGGAATAGTCCTTGCGGGAGCAATTTTGGGAATTTGCTCGGCTTTTATGTATAATAAATCCATTGCAGACAGCTTCGTTAACGGTGACAGCTACGATTCAGGTTATGACGATATGTATTATGATGATTATTCCGATACGGAGTTAATCGAAGATTATTCAGTTTATAAAATTAACGAAACAAAAGAGTTGCCAAACTGTGAGATTGCATTGAAAAAGGCAGAAAGGGTTGAGGGCGTCAATACCGCTGAAGAGGGTAACAGCCGAATGACCGTTACTTTTGAGATTAAAAATACTACAGACCGATATGTCGTGCTTGATTATATCGGCTGTGACGCTTATGAAACATCGGATTTAAAATATCCCGAATATTATTTTGAATGGATCAGTGATAATTTGACCGAAGAATCAACATTCGAACTTGAACCAAACGAAACAAAAGAGCTGACCATTGATTTTTCTGTTCCGAATAGCGTAGAGAATATGGACCTTGATTTAAATATTACATCTTATCAGGATAACTACGATTATTACGGATACTTTACTACAAAAAAATAATCTGTATGTTTATTACGGCAAAAGGGGCACTGCGTAAAGCGGTGCTTTTTTGTTGAATACATAAATCAAATCAAAATATCTTATCAAGAATTAAATTGTGTTAAGATTGACCGTTTATAATAGAAGTGCTTTTAGTTTGGTGCTTTTATTCTATCATTTATTATATAATCAAAAGAATTGCAGGAGTGGGCAGGTCATAGCTCATACAGCACAACCGCTGATATTTATGCTCATATTCAAGTAAGAACGAAAGAAAAGCTAACAAAATCTATCGACAATCTGCTTGGTTAAACTACTGTTAGAAAGTCGCATTTTTAAAGCATTTTCAAGTCAATGATTTTCACCAAAACGCAAAAAGAAACCGCCCTAAACGCAGTGTTTAAGGCGGTTTTGAGAACTGGTGGGAGAAGGTGGATTCGAACCACCGAAGTCGTTGACAACAGATTTACAGTCTGCCCCCTTTGGCCACTCGGGAATTCTCCCATATTAAATTTTCATAAGGTAAAGCCTACTGCCTAAACAGTAGGCTTCTTGGAGCTGGTGGACGGACTTGAACCCCCGACCTGCTGATTACAAATCAGCTGCTCTACCAACTGAGCTACACCAGCGTGTCTGTGTATTTTCGAGTGCTTAAATAATATAACACAACATTTCGACTTTGTCAACACTTTTTTTAAAATAATTTTCATATTACATATTCACGGTTTAGCAGTTTTGTTTTGATGAATATTTACTGATGTACCGCAAACAATATTTTTAAATTTGCAAAAAGGGGCAGAGTAAGTATATGGATTACGCAAACAATAAAAATTCTTATCAGCAAAAATCTAATGTAATTAAAGCAAAAGGGTTTTCGTTTTACCAAAAGATTTTTTTCTTATACTTTTTAAATATTGTCGACTGGTTTTGCACCGAATCACTTATTGCGAGCGGCAGGTTTTTTGAAGCAAATCCGATTATGCAGCCTGTTATCGACAACTTTTGGCTTACTCTTATGTTAAAAGGTTTGCTTCCTCTTGCACTTGTAGTGGGATGCTGTGTCATATATAAATTATTAGGCGTAGAAGAGGGGGTTTTATCACGGCTTTTGCTTAATATAGGCATATGTGCTTACGCACTTGTTAATCTGTGGCATATTTTTAATTTTGTATTGCTCTTTTTCTTTTTTTAATGTAAAATAGGTAGGACGATTTTAAAGGGGGTGTTTGCTGTGACGGCGTTATCCGTTCGCAATCTTACAATGACATTTGTTGAGCGAAACCTTTTTGCCGATGTTTCATTTGACATTGAAAATCACGAAAAGGTCGGCTTTATAGGTGCAAACGGAGTCGGAAAAACCACACTCTTTAAAATTTTAACGGGTGAGCTTACTGCCACATCGGGCAATGTTGTGTTCGAGAAGAACACCAAAGTCGGATACATGGAACAGCATGCCTGCAAAAATCCGAATGTTGATATTTACAGCGAGCTTTTGTCGGTGTTTGATTATCTTGCCGCAACCGAAAAGGAAATTTCGCATATTGCAAATGATATAGATAATCAAAACGGAGACCTTTCTGCTCTGATTGAAAAGCAGGCTCGCCTGATTGAGTTTTTTGAGAGAAACGGCGGACTTACCTACAAAAGCAGAACCCGTGCGGCACTTTTAGGACTGGGCTTTAAAGAATCCGATTTTGCAATGCCCGTAGGAAGCCTCAGCGGCGGTCAGCGGTCAAAACTCTGTCTTGCAAAACTGCTTTTGTCACAGAGCAATATGCTCTTGCTTGACGAGCCTACAAACCACCTTGATATAGGTTCGGTAAATTGGCTTGAGGGCTTTTTGCGTGACTTTAAGGGTGCTATGATAATTATCAGCCATGACCGCTATTTTCTTGACAGGGTGACTGACAAAACCATTGAGCTTGAGCATAACCGTATTATGTGCTATAAGGGAGCGTATTCTGAATTTATAAAAAAGAAAAAGGCGTACAATGAATCGCTCAAAAACAAGTATGAAAACGATATAAAAGAAATAAAGAGAATCGAGGGTATCGTTGAGCAGCAAAAACGCTGGGGGCGTGAGCGTAACTTTATTACTGCGGCGAGCAAGCAAAAGGAGGCTGACAGAATAAAAGCTCAGCTTGTTACACCCGACAGTGAGCTTGAAACAATGCATATGCATTTTGAGCCTAAGTGCGAAAGCGGAAACGATGTGCTGATATGCAAAAATCTTGCAAAATCATTCGGTGAAAAAGCTCTGTTTCAAAATGTTGATTTACATATAAAAAAGGGAGAGAGAGTTTTTATTCTCGGCTCAAACGGATGCGGAAAAACAACTCTTTTTAAAATACTGACGGGAAAGCTTGCTCAGGATTTCGGAGAATACGATTACGGTGCCAATGTTCTGGTGGGATATTTTGACCAAATGCAGCAAAACCTTGATTTAAGCAAAACCGCAATTGACGAGGTATGGGATGAGTTCCCGAATTTGACGCAGACAGAAATAAGGAGTGCTTTGGCGTCGTTTTTGTTTAAGGGCGATGAGGTGTTTAAGCCGCTTTCAAAAATGAGCGGCGGTGAGAGAGCAAGGGTTTCACTTCTTAAGCTTATGCTAAAAGGCAGCAATTTTTTACTGCTTGACGAACCGACAAATCACCTTGACGCAGCTTCTCGTGAGGAGCTTGAAAACACGCTCAGGGAATACTCGGGCACACTGCTTGTGGTAAGTCATGACAGATATTTTATCAACAAGCTTGCGGACAGAGTGCTGGTGCTGTCAAAAGACGGAATTACCGAGTATCTCGGCAACTATGATTATTATCTTGAACGCACAAAGTCGGAAATCGGAGAAGATAAAACAAAACAAACTCCTATCAAAAAAGAAAAACCTCAGAACGACTACTTTCTGCAAAAGCAAAAGCAGAGCGAGGAACGCAAACGCAGGACAAAGCTTAATAAAGCGGAAGCCGAAATCGAGAGGCTTGACCGAGAAATTGAAAAAACACAGGCTTTGCTGTCGAGCGAGGAGGTTGCCTCGGATTATGAAAAGCTTGTGGAGCTTACGAATCTGCTTGAACAGCTTGAAAAAGAACAGGAGGAGCAGTATATGATATGGGAGGAGCTTTCGGATTAAAATTTATAGTTGTTTATGCAGGCTGAAAGTGGTATAATGTTTTTTGTGATAAGAAGAATTACCGTGCCGCACCTTAATTTAAAATAGATTTTAAACGGGGCGGCACGAAAATTAAATATAATTTCCGCCCGTGGCGCAATTGGATAACGCAACAGATTCCGATTCTGGAGATTGGGGGTTCAAATCCCTTCGGGCGGGCCAAAAAGCGGATAGGCGGCAGCCTGTCCGCTTTTGCACGCAAAAAAATCCGAAGG
>DXYF01000019.1:0-39518 GCA_019415945.1 Clostridiales bacterium | reverse complement strand
AAAGATGAACATACTTCGGGCGGGGCAGGCAGTGCCTGCAGCCATTTTATTGTACCGTTGTTTTTTTATTATTATAAATCAACTGCTTGATTAGAGGTAACAATTCATATATGGACATCAAAAAGCGGATAGGCGGCAGCCTGTCCGCTTTTGCACGCAAAAAAATCCGAAGGGATTTGAAGGTGAGCGTTAAGAAAACAGTTCAGTGAACTGTTTTTAGCGAACGGCGATGATGAAACTTTTCCGAAAACACACGCCCCAACAGACGAGAAGGACATATATAAAGATGAACATACTTCGGGCGGGGCAGGCAGTGCCTGCAGCCATTTTATTGTACTGTTGTTTTTTAATTATTATAAATCAACTGCTTGATTAGAGATAACAATTGATATATGAGTATCAAAAGCGGATAGGCGGCAGCCTGTCCGCTTTTGCACGCAAAAATTAAAAATCTAAGAATATTGTTTATGACAAATAATCAATACCCAAAAATATACATTAAAATCAAAAAACACAATAAATTCCACAAATTTGTTAGTTAATAACATTGAATTTGTAATAATACAGTGATAATATGTTAGTGTGTTAAAACACTGAATGTGATTGTCAAAAATCAATACTATATTTTTTGAGTGTTGCCCTATCAATATTGATTGTGTTGCACTCAATATTGTTTTCTGACGATCCGAAAAATAATGAGGAGGAATTTTTATGAATGGCGTTGTAATTATAATAATCGCAATAGTTGTTTTGCTTTGTGCTTATTTAATTTACGGCCGCTGGCTCACAAAAAAATGGGGAATAGACCCCAAGGCAAAAACACCTGCCTACACGGAATACGACGGCGTGGATTATGTTCCCGCAGAAAAAAGCGTCGTTTTCGGTCATCAGTTTGCATCCATTGCGGGTTCGGGACCTATTAACGGACCGATTCAAGCCGCTGTTTTCGGTTGGGTGCCTGTTTTGCTGTGGTGCCTTTTGGGAGGCGTATTTTTCGGAGCTGTGCAGGACTTTTCGGCAATGTATGCTTCGGTAAAAAACAAGGGACATTCTATAGGTGTAATTATTGAACAGTATATCGGAAAGGTCGGAAAAAAACTTTTCCTTGCTTTCTGCTGGCTGTTTTGTATTCTGGTTGTTGCCGCTTTTGCCGACATTGTGGCAGGTACATTTAACGGCTTTAACACTGACGGAAATCAGATTGCTTCAAACGCTTCCGTTGCCACCACTTCAATACTGTTTATTGTTGCTGCTGTAGGACTGGGATTTTTCCTGCGTAAGTCAAAGCTTCCTGCATGGGGAAATACTATCGTAGCAATATTAATTTTGATTGCCTGTATAGCTCTTGGTTTGACGCTTCCTTTGTATCAAACAACAGGTTTTTGGCTCATATTTGTATTCATTTACATATTTGTTGCGTCTGTAGTGCCTGTATGGGCTTTGCTTCAGCCGAGAGATTATTTAAACAGCTACCTGCTCATTGTCATGATTATAGCGGCAGTTGTGGGTATTTTGGTGTATAACCCCGATGTTAACCTTGCCGCATTTACATCATTTGAAGTTGACGGGCAGTATTTGTTCCCGACATTGTTTGTTACCATTGCGTGCGGTGCTATTTCGGGATTCCATTCGCTGGTTGCTTCGGGAACTGCGTCAAAGCAAATCAAAAATGAAAAGGATATGCTTCCCGTATCTTTCGGTGCAATGCTTATGGAAGTTATGCTTGCAGTTATTTCGCTTGTCTGTGTAGCTTTCCTCGCTTCGGGTGCAACAATTCCCGAGGGAAATCCGCCGCAGATTTTTGCATCGGCAATCGCTACATTCCTTACAAAATTAGGCATTCCCGAATCATTCTCAACAACCTTGATTTTGCTTGCCGTTTCCGCTTTCGGACTCACATCTTTGGACTCGGTTGCCCGCATAGGCCGTCTTTCTTTCCAGGAATTTTTCATCAATACCGACAAGTCAGACGAAGAGCAGTCGATATTCACAAAGATTTTTGCAAACAAGTATGTTGCAACAGCTCTTACCCTTGTACTTGCATTCATTCTTGCAAAACGCGGTTACGCAGATATCTGGCCTTTGTTCGGTTCTGCAAACCAGTTGTTGGGTGCATTGTCCCTTATAGCGTGTGCAGTATTCCTCAAGCACACAAAAAGACAGGGCTGGATGCTTTGGGTTCCGATGGTTTGTATGCTTCTCATCACATTTTCAGCTTTGGGATTGAAGATAGCTTCACTTGTAGGCTCTTTGATGACTGCATTTGATTTCGGCAACGCCTTACAGCTTGTATTTGCCGTACTGCTTCTTGCTTTGGGTGTAGTTGTGGCAATTATGGGAATCAAAAAGCTCTTTATGCCTGTAAAGAAAACAGATAAGGCTGAACTTGAAACGGCAGAAGAAGCAAAATAAGCTTTTGGTTCTTTATACAATCATTTTTAATAAAACGATATTAAGCGGCACGGTTTAACTGTGCCGCTTGATTTTTGCATTATAGGAAATTGCTTGAAAACGGTCGGGCAAAGAAGGTTTGATAATATCAACCTGTCTGCTCGAACCCAGTGTCGAGGCACTCGACTTTTTTACAGAAATAGTCAGCGGATTTAGTTACATTGATTGACAAAACGGTGATGAAATGCGATAATATAAAAGTATATATAATGGGTGTGGAAAAACGCAGGAAGATTTGCTTTGAGTTTAGTCACATTCATTTTGCAGGCATTTTGTGTGCTTGAAACTTTTCGGTTTATGAGGAGATATGTTTATGGCAAAGGAACTTGCTAAATCGTACAAGCCCTCGGATTTTGAGGACAAAATTTATGACTTTTGGATAAAGGGCAACTACTTCCACGCAAAGGTGGACAAGGACAAAAAGCCCTATACTATTGTTATGCCGCCGCCAAACATAACGGGACAGCTTCATATGGGGCATGCTCTTGACGAAACCTTGCAGGATATTCTTATTCGCTGGAGAAGAATGCAGGGCTACAGTGCGTTGTGGCTTCCGGGAACGGATCATGCGTCTATCGCAACCGAAGCAAAAATTGTTGAGGCAATGCGTAAAGAAGGCGTTACAAAAGAAGATATAGGCCGCGACGGATTTTTAAAGCGTGCTTGGGAGTGGAAGCGTGAATACGGCGGAAGAATTACAAGTCAGTTAAGAAAGCTTGGTTCAAGCTGTGACTGGGAGCGTGAACGCTTTACTATGGACGAGGGCTGCTCGGATGCAGTTAAAGAGGTATTTGTAAAGCTTTACGAAAAAGGCCTTATTTACAAAGGCGAAAGAATCATAAACTGGTGCCCGCATTGCTGTACATCAATATCGGACGCAGAAGTTGATTTTGCCGAGCAGGACGGCTCATTCTGGCATCTTCGCTATCCGCTTACAGACGGCAGCGGCTATGTTCAGCTTGCTACAACAAGACCCGAAACTCTGCTTGGAGATACAGCTGTTGCGGTTCATCCCGATGATGAAAGATATAAGGATATAATCGGCAAAACCGTTACACTTCCTATTGTCGGCAGAGAAATTCCCGTTGTTGCCGATGCCTATGTTGAGCCGGAATTCGGAACGGGTGTTGTAAAAATCACTCCTGCACACGATCCCAACGACTTTGAGGTTGGCTTGCGTCATAACCTTGAGGTTATCAATGTTATGGACGATACTGCTCATATGAACGAAAAGGCAGGAAAATATCAGGGCATGGATCGTTACGAGTGCAGAAAAGCCATAGTTAAAGACCTTGAGGAAGGCGGATTCCTCGTAAAGATTGAGCCGATTAAGCACAATGTCGGCACCTGCTACCGCTGTAAAACCACCGTTGAACCGAGAGTTTCAAAGCAGTGGTTCGTAAAAATGCAGCCGCTTGCAGAGCCTGCAATAGAATGTGTTAAAAAAGGCGACACAAAGATTATTCCCGAACGCTTTGAAAAGGTTTATTTCCACTGGATGGAAAATATAAAAGACTGGTGTATTTCCCGTCAGCTTTGGTGGGGACACAGAATTCCCGCATGGTACTGTGACGACTGTGGCGAGATTATCGTTGCAAAGGAAGCTCCCACGGTTTGTCCGAAGTGCGGCAAAACTCATCTTCATCAGGATGAGGATACGCTTGACACATGGTTTAGCTCGGCTTTGTGGCCGTTCTCAACACTCGGCTGGCCTGAAAAGACGCCTGAGCTTGAATATTTTTATCCGACTGATACCCTTGTTACAGGTTATGATATTATATTCTTCTGGGTTGCAAGAATGATTTTCTCGGCACTTGAGCAGACGGGCGAGCCGCCGTTTAAGACTGTGTTTATGCACGGTATCGTTCGTGACGAAAACGGCGTTAAGATGTCAAAGTCCCTCGGCAACGGTATTGACCCGCTTGAGGTAATTGATAAGTACGGTGCCGATGCTTTAAGGTTTTTCCTTGCGACAGGTAACTCCCCGGGAAATGATATGAGATATTCAGACAAGCGTGTTGAAGCTTGTGCAAACTTTGCAAACAAGCTTTGGAATGCGTCACGATATGTTCATATGAATATTGATGACTATGATGTATCCTTAACGCTTCCCGAAACACTTGCCACCGAGGATAAGTGGATTGTTTCAACGCTTAACACGGTTGCAAAGGAAGTCAACGAAAACCTTGAAAAATTTGAGCTTGGCATTGCAGTTCAAAAGATATATGAGTTCATCTGGGACTGCTACTGCGACTGGTACATCGAGCTTGTAAAGGCAAGACTTTCGAGCGACGGAGAAGATGCAAAGAATGCAAGACAGGTTCTTTTGTATGTTCTTGACCAAATTCTGAGACTTCTCCATCCGTTTATGCCGTATATCACCGAGGAAATTTGGCAGACAATCCCTCACGAGGGTGAAACGGTAATGCTTGCCGAGTATCCGAAATACAAGCCTGAGCTTGATTATCCCGAGGCGGTGCTTGAAATGCAGAGAGTTATGGAGGCAATCCGTGCAATCCGTAACCGCCGTGCAGAGATGAATGTACCGTCGTCAAGAAAGGCAAAGGTATATGTTGCTACAAAATTCCCGCAGACCTTTAAAGACGGCACTGCGTTTATTCAGAAGCTTGCGTCGGCAAATGAAGTCGAGGTGTCTGACAGCTTTGATATTGAGGGTGCTGTTACAATAGTAACGGCGGACGCAAAGATATATATTCCCATGGACGAGCTTGTTGACAAGGAGGCGGAGCTTGCACGCCTTAACAAGGAGCTTGAACAGGTTAAAAAGCGTCTTGCACAGAGTGAGGGCAAGCTTAACAATCAGGGCTTTGTATCAAAAGCTCCCGAAGCGGTAATCGAAAAGGTTAAGGGACAGGCGGCAAAGGAGAGAGAGCAAATTGCCCTTATTGAAGCGGCAATCAACGCTCTAAAATAGTCAGCATTGGAATTTTTAAACAGCAGATGAAGCAGGGTTTAATTTGTTAATTAAACAAATTATCAAAAGTAAATATTAATTTTATGGTAATAATAGGTAATATATTAGATAAAGTGTATGTGTTTTTTTGATAATTAAGAAAAATTTAAAGTATAAATCCGAATTTTTCTGTTGTATTAAAAATACTATTGACAAGTTGAATTAATATGCGTATAATCGAGAACAAGGTTAGCGGTTATTTATAAGTTGCCGTAAAGAAGCCTAAGAATATGGTTAGACAAAGGCGTCATGAATTTTTCATGACGCCATTTTTGTCTTATAGGAAACTGCTCAAAAACAGTCGGGCAAAGAAGGTTTGATAATATCAACCTGTCTGCTCGAATTTCGTGTCGAGACATTCGATTTTTTGTTTGGTAATTGGAAGGGATAGGGAATTAAAGAAAGGGTGATATGATGAAAAAAGAAGAAAGGATTAAAAGACATGCTATTCACAGATCAATTTTGAGTGCAGTAATAGCATTTATACTGTTGACGACCTGTATGGTCAGTGCTTATGCACAGACAAGTACAACGAAAACCGAACAGTTGGAAAATATATTTACTACATCCGATTTGATTGATGCAAGTATTACTGAACTTCAGGAAGAGTTGACCAAAGGTAATGTTACATCTGTTGATTTGGTGCAAATGTATTTGGATCGCATTGAGGCTTATGATAAATCACTGGATCTGAATTCAATAATTTCGATTAATGAAAATGCTCTTGAAACCGCTAAGGCTCTTGACGAAGAGAGAGCTGCCGGAAAGGTTAGGGGTGTTTTGCACGGAATTCCCATCATTGTTAAGGATAACTATGATGTTGAGGGCTTAGCAACCTCGGCAGGTGCAGTAGCGTTAAAGGATTCTATTGCCCCTGATGATGCAACGGTTGTTGAAAAACTTGAAGACGCCGGAGCAATTATTCTTGCAAAAGCGAATTTGTCTGAGTTTGCAATGAGTGGTTCCAACTCCAGAAGTACTCTGGGCGGAACAGTTCATAATGCCTATGACAACACTCGTACAGCTGCAGGTTCTTCGGGAGGCACTGCTGTTTCTATAACTTCAAACTTTGCGGCAGCCGGACTCGGAACCGACACAGGTTCTTCTATCCGCCGCCCGTCGAGTTTTTCAAACCTTTACGGTTTGCGTCCTTCGACAGGACTTACAAGCCGCGACGGTGTTGTTCCGCTGAATATGGATCGTGATGTTACCGGACCGATGTGCAGAACAGTCGAAGATTTGGCAATTCTCATGGATGTAATAGCCGGATCTGACTCCGCTGATGAATGGACGGCAGAAGCAGACAGTTATATACCCGAAGACGGATACACTTCTTATCTTAATGAAGACGGTCTTGAGGGTAAACGCATAGGATATTTGACGAATTCTTTCGGCTATTATTATACTTCAGAAGACGGTGAAAATGTTGCCGTGGATTCGCCTGTAGCTTTGGACAGTAAAATTGAAGAAATTACAGAAAATGCAATTAACACCCTCGTAGAGGGCGGAGCAGAGCTTGTTGATATGTCTGAAATGCTTCCCGAAACTTTGATAAAGGAGCTTAGCGACACAGGCTATGTAGATGTTTTTGAATGGGATCTCAATACATATCTTGAATCTCTCGGAGAAAACGCCACAATGAAGAGTATGTGGGATATTAAAGAAAACGGCGGCCATATGACTGACAGTATTGAAAGTGCCCATAATCCGGAAACGGATCCGATTTCTGATCCCAGAGCAACTGAAGAATATGAGCAGATGAAGGCTAAGATGCTTAACTTCCGTGAAACGGTAAATGAGATTTTAGCTGAAAATGATATAGACGCTGTAGTGTTTATTTCACAGACTGATGTGGCTGATAAAGAAGAAACCTCCGATAATAAGAACAATGCGGCAAGTTACTTAAATAAATTCGGTCCCGTTGCAGGACTTCCCGAAATGATGATTCCGATGGGCTTTGCAGAAACTGATGCTGAAAACGGCTACGATGAGTCGATGCCTTTGGGAATGTCGATGTTCTCAAGCTACGGCAATGAAGCAACTCTTATTGAAATTGCTTATGCTTATGAACAGATCGCAGATAATATTCGCATGGCTCCGTCATCTGTTCCCGCGTTGGAAGATGAAAATGTGAATGAATTCCTTTCATCACTTATCTCTGAGGTTTCTGAAATGAGTCCCCAGGCTTACACACAGGAAAGTTGGAATGATGTAGCCTTGGCGTTAGCCGATGCAGAAGCAGTTGATACCGTCGATGCAGCTGCAACATATGATGCGGCACTTGCGTTGGCAGAAGCATATGACGGACTTGTAGCGGCAACATCCGACGAGGAGTCGACTTCGAGTCAGAATCCAACATCAAGTCAGGAACCGACTTCGAGTCAGACCCCAACTTCAAGTCAGGATCCGACTTCAAGCACAAATACATCTTCTTCGGCAGCGTCGAATAATTCCTCAACAGACTCAATAAAAACAAGCGAAGACAGTCTTACAATTATGATTTTGGCATTAATATTGATTGGTACCGGCGGAGCATTTGTTGCACGGCGATTACAGGTAAAAACGAATCAAGTAAAAAATAATATGCGGAAAAACATAAAGTAAGATAATCAAAATGTAAATTTCACTCCTAAAATAGTAATAAAAACACCTTCGGTTGCATAATAGGTAAATGCTTCCGAAGGTGTTTTGATGTTATCATTCAAACAGCTTTATTCTAATTCCGGCGGTACTGCAAATCAAACGCATACTTTTACTTTAGAAATATATTTACAGCTGTTACCTGTGTTTTTGACTTGGTTTACAGTTAAAGAATTTTGTCTGACTTCAGCCTTATTATATAAACAGTTGATAGTTTTAAACCGTTAAATCTGAGGATTAGTCAAAACTTTTTATTGATTTTCGTCATCCTTAAACTGCTCTTCTGTTATGTTGTAGGTCGCACCCACAACCTCCTGTGAAAGAATTTTTTTGTCTTCCGCAGCCGTATCGGGTTCAGCGTCATTATAAGGCCACTTTGAATAAACAAGCTTTAGCAAAATGGGCGTTACAAGAGACGATACTATTATCAAAATAATTATCGGGGTAAAAAATTCAGCAGAAATAATTCCCATATCAAGTCCCTTTTTGGCAACAATCAAACCGACTTCTCCTCGGTTCATCATTCCGATACCGATTTTGAGAGAATCGGGGGTGTTAAATCTGCACAGCCTTGCTGTTCCGCCGCAGCCTATTACCTTGGTGAGCAGTGCTACAGCAACAAGTGCGATAGAGAACCAAAGCATCGACAAATCAAAATTATCAAAGCTTGTTTGAAGTCCTATGCTCGCAAAAAATACAGGTCCGAAAATCATATAGGAGCTGACATCCATTTTTCTTTCAATATAATTGGAATCCTTGATGTTGCAAAGAATAATACCTGCAACATAAGCACCTGTAATATCGGCAATTCCAAAAAAATTGTCGGCACAGTACGCACACGCAAAGCAAAGCACCAATCCGAAAATCGGAATTCTTCTTGAATGAGGCCAACGCTTGTCAAGCCATTTGAAGAGAAAATATAACGCAAAGCCGACGATAAATGCCAAGATAAAGAACAGGACAATATTAATGCAAACGCTTGCAGGCTCTACGGAAGGATCTTTAAAGCCGATAACAATAGTAAGCAAAACAATACCGATTACATCGTCGATGATTGCCGCCGACAGAATTGTTGTGGCAACCTTGCCTTTCAGATGTCCCATTTCCTTTAAAGCCTGAACGGTTATGCTTACCGATGTTGCGGCAAGAATCGTTCCGATAAATACTGCTTCAAGCATCTGAGTGCCCGGCTCACCGAAGCCGAAAGCAAGATAAACGGCTGCACCGCCCACTATGGACACGACCACGCCTGCAACAGCAACAATAAAGGAAACAAATCCCGTTTTGATAAGTTCTTTTAGATCCGTGCCCAGACCTGCGGCAAACATTAACAAAATTACACCTATTTCCGCCATGCCGGCAATGAAATCAGTATACTGAACAAAATTAAATATGCAGGGACCTACTATAAGGCCGGCAATAATTTCGCCTACAACCTGCGGACCCTTAAGCTTTCGTATAATAAGTCCGCAAACCTTTGCCGCAACAAGTATTATGGCAAGGGTTCTTAAAATATCCAGTGTTTCCACAAAATACACCTCATCCTATCTGAAATTTTAGTCCAATAAGTATTTTAACACTAAATTGTAAAAATTCAACTCAAAGTCTTGTTCTTCGACATTTTCTACATTTTGTATAAATTCCCTATACCACTATAATACAATATGCATAAAACAAAAAGCCGAATCGCTAAAAAGCAAATTCGGCTGATAAGTATTTACTTGTGTTAAGCTTTTAATCTTTTGGGGATTTTAATTTTTGCGGCAAGTTTGCCTACGGCAAAAATTAACAAAATTTCTGGAATACATTTCAACGCCACACTTATAAATCTTGCTCCGAGAATTGTTAAGTACACTCCGCTTGACGAAGCCCCCTGAAGAACATACAGCCAAAATGCGGCGAGAAAGGTTTCTACCAAAATCATATTGACAGCCCAAGCGATTATTGTGCGGGGAACAGTAACTTTGTTCTTGTAAAATGCAAATCCGTAAATAAGTCCTGTTAAAAGTCCGCTGATTGTAAAACCGGGGAAATAGGGAGCGCCGGTGGGAACGATGATGAATGAAATTATGTCTCCGAAAGCACCTACAACTGCACCTGCAACGGGACCGAACATTGAACCCGCTACAGCAATCGGCAAAAATGCACCGCTTAGTTTTACATTGTTTCCGAAGAACGGCAAGGTTGCGTTTGCGAACATTCCCAGCACTACCCTAAGTGCAAGCAGCATTGCCACTGCTGTGAGTGAATGAATGTTTTTCATTTCTGAAAAAGAGTCTTTGAGTTTTTTGATTGCTGACATTTTTTTACCTCCTGAATTACCTTTGTCGCCTGCAAGTCAGCTCAAACCTGACAGCGGCGGCAGTTTTAAAACCTGCTATGTTGCTTCAGGAAATAAAAAAGCGGACAGAAAAACTGCCCGCTTAAAAAACCCAAAGTAACAGCGGGATGCGAAATCTGCACCGCAGAGGATAACCTCTTTCGTTTCTGCGGCAACTCCCCGTCCGCAGAACACTTCACGCACAAATTTCTACTCTGTGAAATTACAAACATTTTGTTTGCTACTTTATTATATCATTATATATTGTTTTGTCAATAAAAAATTAAAATACTCCGTTAATGGCGAGAATTGTCAAAACACAGGTTGCGATAATGAGTATTGATATTACAACAGTGCCGATGACTGCTCCTTTTTTGCTTTTGTCATCAAGCTGTTGCTTGGGAATAAGATTTGATTTTTGTAAAGCTTCAAGTGCAAATCTGTAAATAAACAGTGCAAGTCCTCCGTTAAGTCCAGCCTTGAGCAAATTAAACGGAACAAATACGGGCAGAAGCATTTGAGCGATAGCTTCTCTCGGAATACCCTGATAAATGGGTGTGAGAATGTAGTTCCACAGCACCATTGCAGCCGTCATTAATATTGCTCCGACAATAATACCTGCTACAGCTCCTGCGGTTGTTTTTCTCTTCTTGTAAATAAACGCCGCAGGGCAAACAAGGCATACGCTTGCGAGTACATTCATAATACAGCCTATTACACCTGTGTCGCTTACAGTTACCATTTCCAAGAGGCAGATCACAACAGACATAATCAGACCCGACAACGGACCGAAAATATAAGAACCGATGAGAATAATTGCACTCTTAAATTCCAAATCAAGATACGGTGCGGCAGGAATAATCGGAAGTCTGCACACCAACACCACAGCGTAAGCCATGGCACAAATAAGAGCTAAGATTACAGTCTTTTTTACTCTGTACGAGCTTTCGGCAGGTGTGGTGAGTTTTGTTTTGTTTTCTTTTGTGTTTGTCATAAAAATCCTCCTTTTTTCGGTTGCCGAGGAATTTTAAAAATAAAAAAGCTTCGCAGTTATTCTGCGAAGCTTTAAATAAACAACCTGCAATGCTCCGAAACAAAAAGCTTGAGAGCAAAAGCCGATTCTTCTCACATCCGGACTATAACCGTCGGTGTCTGAATTTCACAGACTCGGCAAGCAAAAGCTTGTTCGCGGACTATAACCGCCGGTGGAGAATTTCACTCCGCCCCGAAGACAACCGTTACTATCATTATATACTGTTATTATATTTTGTCAACTGTTCAAATTAAGAATTTTTAAGATTTGAAGCCTTTGAAACATTCTTCTTTTTAGGCTTTTCGGGCTTTACAGTCTTATTTTTGTACTTGAGAGCGGCTTTTGATGCTTTTTTAAGCTCATCGTCAAAATACTCATAAATACAGTTAAACGACTCGTCGCTGAGACCGTTTAAAATAACTATTGTTATAATACAGCGTGTATCAACATCGCCGTTGCCGTACTGAACATTGAACACTCCGGCAATTTTCTCAAGCTCAGGCTTGCTTGCTCTCTTGATATAATTTTCAACTCTGCTTACAATATGTTCTTTTGCAAATGTTGCACCCCTAAACGGGAAGTAGCAGTCCTCTTCGTTTTTGATTTCTTCTTTCAATTCGGGGAAATATGTTACAAAACGCTTTGCAAGGAACTTTGGTGTGGCTGTTCCGTCATCGTCTTTCTTTTTCTTCTGCTTAACCTGCTTTGCACGCTTGATAGCAACCGCACCTGAAACTCCTTCGATAAAGTCGTTTGCTATACTTTCTGCATCTTTCTGATTTGCAAACTCATCGTCATACAGCCATGTCGCAAGGGTTTTCCATTCGTTGTCGGGACCGTCCTCCGTCATTGTGCAGGAGCGAAGCACCATTTGCTGTTTATCCTTTATATAGATGACGGTGTAAGCTATATTCTGACTTGTAAAAAGAGCGGCAAGCTCATTGTCGTTTTCAGCGGCAACCTTTTGCTTTGTATATCCGTTTTTGGCAAGCTCTGCTTCAACCTTGCCGACAATTAAATCAAAAGCTTTTTTATATTCCAAAACAATCTTCCTTTCGGATTAATTTGTAATTTACCTTTAACTGCAATTATACAATTTATTATATGATTTGTCAAAGGGTTTGCACAATGCGATCAGGCACTTAATAATTGTTAGGTGTTGCCTTGATAAATAATGCAATTATACTTGCAACAATCGACTTGTTGTGTTATTATTTAGTTTGTATATATAATAAAAAAGAGGTTTTAGTATGTCATCCCGAAACGCAATCGGAGTTTTTGACTCCGGACTCGGCGGACTGAGTGCAGTAAAGGAATTTCTGCACATTCTGCCCAATGAAAAAATTATATATTTCGGCGATACGGGCAGAGTGCCTTACGGTACCCGAAGCAATGATACCATCAAAAAATATGCATTTCAGGATGCTTCGTTTTTGCTCAAAAACAATGTAAAAATGATTGTTGCCGCCTGCGGCACGGTGAGTTCGGTGGCGGGAGACGAGCTTGAAAGCTCGTTGTCCGTGCCTTATACGGGTGTTGTAAATCCCACGGCGTTTGCAGCGGCTCATAAAACAAAAAACGGTAAAATCGGTGTTATCGGTACTGCCGCAACAATAGGAAGCCACAGCTACAAACTCAGACTTAAAAAGTTAAACAAAAACTTCAAGGTATTTGAACAGTCTTGTCCGCTTTTTGTACCTCTGGTTGAGAGCGGCGTAATACGCCGTGACGATCAGATAGTCCGTCTTGTAGTCAGACGCTATTTGTCTGAGCTTAAGAGCCAAGGGGTCGACACGCTGATACTCGGCTGTACTCATTATCCACTGCTTGCCGACGCAATATCCGACTTTATGGGCGATAAGGTTGAGCTTGTTGATTCGGGATACGAAACAGCTCTTTACTCAGCTAAAATACTTAGAGAGCAAAACCTTTTAAATGAGGATAACACACAGAAAAATCCCGAATTTTTCGTAAGCGATACTCCCGACGGATTTGAAAGCGTTGCGGGACTTTTTCTCGGCAGAGATATGGAACATTCGGTAACGCAGATTAATATTGAACTTTATTAGTTAGGTTATGGGTAAAGATATGGCGGAAAAGGGAAAATATCTGATTTCTATAATCGGAGAACAGATTGTTGACGGTGAAACTGACAAAATTGAGGTTATCACCACGGGTAACTATCTGATGAAAAGAGATCACTGCTACATAGGTTACAAGGAATATGACGAAGACGCTCCCGAAAGCTTTTATGATAATCTGATAAAGGTTGAGAAAAACACGGTCACAATTTCTCGAAAGGGACCTATGCAGTCACGCCTTATACTTGAAAAAGGCAGGCGTCATCAGTGTTTGTATCATACTGCTGCGGGAGATTTGATGATAGGTGTTTTTACAAAAACTTTGAAAAACTGCCTGGACGAAAAGGGCGGAACGCTTGAAGTGAGCTACACGCTTGACTTTAACGCCGATCTTGTAAGCGAGAACAAATTTGAAATAAAGATAGAAGAAAATAATAACAGGAATGAGGAAGATTAATGGATACTTATGCAAAAGCGGTCGATATGCTTAAAAAGGCGATAACAAACGCGATTAACAAGGCGATTGAAAAGGGGGAGCTTCCCAAAGCGGAGATTCCTGCATTTATAATAGAAACCCCTGCGGACAGAAGCCACGGCGACTTTGCCACAAATGCGGCGATGTCAGGTGCCAAGGCGTTTAAAATGCCGCCGTTTAAAATTGCACAGGCTATTACCGCAAATCTTGATCTTGAGGGAACAATGTGCGAGCGTTTTGAAACGGCGGGACCGGGATTTATAAACTTTTTCCTCGGAGCTCAGTTTTATTCAAATGTTATCCGTGAAATTCAGAATGACCCCGAAAATTACGGCAGGAGCGAATTCGGCGGCGACGAAAAGGTGATGGTGGAGTTTGTGTCGGCAAATCCCACAGGACCTATGCACATGGGCAACGCAAGGGGAGGAGCACTCGGCGACTGTCTTGCCGCAGTGCTTGACAAGGCAGGCTACAGAGTTTGGCGTGAATTTTATGTAAACGACGCAGGAAATCAGATTGAAAAATTCGGCTGTTCGCTTGAGGCTCGTTATCTACAGATTTTTAAGGGAGATGAGATTGAATTTCCCGAGGACGGCTATCAGGGTGCCGATATAACTGAGCTTGCAAAGGAATATGCCGACAAATACGGCGACAGCCTTGTGAATGTTTCAAGCGAGGAGCGTAAGAACGCACTTGTAGGCTATGCACTGCCGAAAAACATTAAAAAGATGCAGGACGATATGGCAAAGTACAAAATCTTTTATGACAAGTGGTTCTTTGAAAGCGAGCTTCACAAGAGCGGTGCTGTCAAGGCGGTAGTTGATTTGCTCACACAAAAAGGCCTTACATATGAGAAAGAGGGAGCTGTTTGGTACAAAAACAAGCAGGTTCTCACCGAGAAGCTGCTCAAAGAGGGCAAGAGTCAAAAATACATAGATAACCTTGAGCTAAAGGACGATGTACTTATCCGTCAAAACGGCAATCCTACCTACTTTACGGCGGATATTGCATATCATAAAAATAAATTTGACAGAGGATTTACAACTCTTATTGATGTTTGGGGTGCCGACCACCACGGTCATGTCATGAGAATGAAGGGTGCGATGGACGCAATCGACTATAACGGAGATAAGCTTGATGTTGTGCTTATGCAGCTTGTAAAGCTTGTAAAGGGCGGCGAGCTTGTAAGAATGAGCAAGCGTACGGGCAAGGCGATACAGCTCGGCGATTTGCTTGATGAAGTGCCTGTTGACAGTGCAAGATTTTTGTTTAATACCAGAGAGGCAAATACGCAGATGGATTTTGACCTCGACCTTGCAGTAAGTCAGGATAACCAGAATCCTGTTTACTATGTTCAGTATGCACACGCAAGAATTTGCAGTATTTTTAAATCGCTTGCAAAGGACGGCATTACACCCCGCAAGTGCAGTGATGAGGAGCTTGCACTTTTGACAGCGGCAGAGGAGCGTGAGCTTATAAATCATCTTGCGTCATACACAAGCGAGATAATAAGTGCCGCAAAGGACTATGACCCCACAAAGATTACCCGTTATGTTACGGGACTTGCAACCCTTTTCCACAAGTTCTATAACGCCTGCCGTGTAAAGGGTGAGAGCGAGGGACTTATGCAGGCAAGAATGGCTCTTTGCGACTGCGTAAGGGCCGTGATTAAAAATGTTCTTACCATGTTTAACATAAGCTGTCCCGAAAGTATGTAATGAAAGCTAAATAAAGAAGATAAAACCTGCGTAAATCAGTGGATTACGCAGGTTTTTTGCTTTATAGGAAACTGCTCGAAAACGGTCGGGCAAAAAAGGTTTGATAATATTAACCTGTCTGCCCGACCCCCGTGTCGAGGCACTCGACTTTTTTGCGTAAAAAGCAGCTTGCCTGTCAGTTAGTGCAACTTACCGCTTTTTTATTGAAACAGCGGTTGTATATGATATAATGACATTGTCGATATTTAAGCTTTGGAGGGCAGATGATGTTTAAGGTAACAATTACCCAAATCGATGAGTCGGAAGATGAAGAGATAATAATTAAATGCCGAGAAATAAACGATGATGTTTTAAAAATAGTTGAACGCCTCAAAAGAAGCGACACAACGGTACTCGGAAGTTACGATAATGAGATGTATAGAATCGAGGCAAAGGATATTTTTTATATTGAGTCGGTAGATAACAAAACTTTTATTTGTCTTAAAAAGGGTGTGTATGAAAGCAGGCTCAAGCTTTACGAACTTGAACAGCAGTTTGTAAACACAAATCTTTTTAGATGCTCAAAGTCAATGATACTAAATATTTCAAAAATTCGTTCGGTGTCGGCTTCGGTCAACGGCAGATTTGAAGCAAAGCTGGTCAACGGCGAGAGTGTAATAATTTCTCGGCAGTATGTACCTGTTTTAAAAAAGCGTATAGGAATGTGAGGTGTAAAAATGAAAGATATGATAAAACTCGTGGTCAGACATTTTTTTATTATAACAGTCGGTATATTGTTTATAACAAGTTTTATTAATCTTTTCGGAGATATTAAATCAATACCGCCGCAATGGCCGTGGCAAATAATGCTTACGGGAGCGGTAGGTGCGTTGCCTTCGTTTTTGTATTATTTTAAAAATGAACCGACAAAAAGGCAGTTCCATATCAGATGTGTTATTCATTTCGCTTTGATAGAAGCAATTATTATGGCGGAGGGTGCATTGCTTAAATGGTATGATAACGCAGCAGACGCTTTAATAATATTCGGAGTAATACTGCTGGTGTATGTTTTTGTATGGGTAATAAGCATGCTTTTAGATAACAGTACGGCGGAGAATATCAATAAAGCATTGACAAAATTTAACGAAAACGAGAAAGAAGACTGAGTTATCTGTTTGATTTCCAAATGAGGAGGTATGAAAATGAAAAATATAATTGAGGTGCAAAGCCTTGTGAAAAAATACAAAGATGTTTGTGCGGTGAGAGGTATTTCGTTTAGCGTTGAGGAGGGTTCGTTTTTTTCGTTTTTGGGAGTAAACGGTGCCGGAAAGTCAACTACAATAAATATTCTCTGTACTGTTCTTGAAAAGACATCCGGTTGTGTAAAAATCGGGGGCTACGACCTCGACAAACAAAAAGCACGGATAAAAGAGTTGATAGGAATAGTTTTTCAGAATTCAGTGCTTGATAAACAGCTTACAGTAAAGGAAAATCTTATTTCCCGTGCGTCGTATTACGGCTTTTCAAAAACGGAAGCAAAAAGCAGAATAAAAACACTCGCAGAAATTTTTGAGCTTGACGGTATGCTTGACAGACGGTATATAAATTTAAGCGGAGGACAACGCAGAAGGGTGGATATTGTAAGAGCGTTGATTAACCGCCCTAAAATTTTATTTTTGGATGAGCCGACAACAGGTCTTGATCCTCATACCCGTATGCAGGTGTGGAGCATTATTAACAAATTGCGGAAAGAAACAGGTCTTACCGTGTTTTTGACTACTCATTATATGGAGGAAACCTCCGACTGCGACAATGTGGTTATTATTGATTCGGGCAAAATCTCCGCGTGCGACACTCCCAATAACCTCAAAAAGAAATACGCAAGCAACAGCTTTGTGTGGTACACCGGTAAATCGGAATTTGCAGAAACGCTGTTAAATAATGAGGGACTTAGTTTTGAGTATGCAGGAGACGCCTATAAAATCAAAATTTCAAACAGTTCAGATGCGACAAGGCTTGTAACATCTTATCCGCAAATCAGTGATTATGAGGTTATTAAAGGCAATATGGACGATGTGTTCCTAAAAATTACAGGAAAAAGGCTCGGTGAATAGCAATGAAAAAAACATTTTATGCATACAAGGGGATGACATTGCGTAATATCAAGGTGTATCTTAAGGACAGGATGGCAATAGTAATTTCCATGCTCACCCAAATAATAGTGCTTGGACTTTATCTGCTGTTTTTAAAAAGCAATTATGTTGATATGATAAAAGCGTCCCTCGGTGAGCTTGAAAGTTTGGTAGAGGCAAGGGATATAGAGGGACTTATAAATTCTTGGCTGGTAGCGGGAGTTATCGGTACATCGGTAGTCACCGTAGCCCTCAACTCGCTGTCTGTCATGGTGTCGGACAGACAGAACAAAATTAATTTTGATTACGGTGCTTCTCCTGTAAAAAGCGGTACGGTTGTTTTGTCATACTTCAGCGGAGCATTAATAAATACAGTATTGCTCAGTGAAATTTTGCTTACGGCGGGTCTTGTGTTTGTGTCGCTTAGCGGAGGGCTGATTTATTCGGTGACAGATGTGCTTTTAATATACGGATTAACAGCACTCGGTTCCGTTTCATCAACTTTAATCCTTATGTTTTTTGTGTCACCGTTTAAAAAGTCTTCAACGCTTAATTCGTTCGGCGTAATGGTTTCTGTTGCAATAGGTTTTGTAATCGGTGCGTACATTCCGGTATCGCAGTTTGATGAGAGTATTCAGACAGCAGTAAACCTTGTACCCGGTTCACACATTGCAGGTATGATGCGAAATGTGCTTATGACCCCTGCAATAGACAGAATTGACGAGTCGCTCAACGGAATTGATAACGGAGCGTTTGCAGACGGTATCGAAAGTACATTTGCGTTGAAAATGAATTTATTTGACAACGAGATCGGGACAGAATTTATGCTTGCATATTCAATAATTGCGGCAGCGGTATTTTTGGCACTGAATTTTATAGCGTTTAAGTTTAGCTCAAAAACAAACGAATAGATATTGCATAAAAACAAAAGGACGGTCAATGTTGAACCGTCCTTTTAAGCTTTTATGTTATATTATTTACCATATTCCGAGCAGGTGCTGCATCAAAATGCTTACGCCTGTAATTGCAACCCAACAGGTAAAACCAAGCAAAATCGGCTTTCCTCCTGTCTTTACGAGCTTTACAATGTTTGTGTTAAGTCCTATGGCTGCCATTGCCATTACAATGAAGAATTTGCTGAGCTGTTTCAAAAATCCAAAGATATTATTTGCAACTTCAAGTGCCTGTCCTGTGCAAACAGATGTTACAATCGTAGTAATGACCGAAGCAAGCACAAAGTAGAGAATAAACATAGGAAATATCTTTTTGATATTGATATTTGCCTTTGAACCTGTTTTTTCTTTTCTTATTCTTACAAAGGCGAGAACAAGTGTGATAGGAATAATTGCAAGCGTTCTTGTAAGCTTTACTATTGTTGCATAATCAAGCACCCGTGAGCCTGTTCCGTGCATGGTGTCCCAAGTCGATGCAGCCGCAGTTACGGAAGAAGTGTCGTTTACGGCTGTTCCCGCAAAGAGTCCGAAGCCTTCGTTTGTCATTCCGAGTATTCCTCCGAGAGTCGGAAAAATAAGTGCTGCAATTACATTAAAGAGAAATATAACCGATATGGACTGAGCTATTTCCTCGTCGTCTGCGTCAATTACGGGAGCGCTGGCGGCAATAGCCGAGCCGCCGCATATGCTTGAACCGACGCCGATAAGCGTTGCGGTCTTTGACTGCACTCTGAGTATCTTGTACATAATAAAAGCTACAATAAGAGATGTTGCGATAGTTGAAATGATTATCGGAAGAGATGTAGCTCCCACTTCTCCGATTGTCGCAAGATTAAGTCCGAATCCGAGCAGAATAACGGCATACTGCAAAATCTTTTTAGATGTAAATGCGATTCCTGACGAAAACGGTTCTTTGTTTTTTATCACAAGAGATAAAATCATTCCCACGATAATTGCAATTACAGCCGAGCCGATAACCTCGAGTGCAGGTATAAATGTAACTAAAAGTGTTGACGGAACTGCTATTGCAAGGCATAGCAGTATTCCCAAAAGATACTTTTTCATAAAATTCCCCCGTAAAACATTATAATTGTGTTATGATATGCAATTAAAAATCCCACGAGGGTATAAAATCAGTGCTTGCAGAGGACAAATCCTGAGTAAATCCGTCAAGATCAAGAGAATACAGCACGGATTTTACCTTTTCATATTCACGGCGTGTAACAGTACGGTTTATTTTAGGATATTCGTCAGCCCTGCCGCACGGAACATACTGGCACATAAGGCTTACAAGTATTTGGTTTCCGTAGCTTCGTTTTAAAATATCGAGCACATTTATACTGTTTTTTGTGTGAGACGGCAAAACAAGATGCCTTACAATTACGCCCTTTTGCATAATCCCGCTGTTGTCAAGCTTAGGAGTACCGACTTGAAAAATCATTTCCTTAATTGCGGCTGACGCAGTGTTGACATAGTTTGGTGCCGATGAATATTTAACGGCAAGCACATCATCCGAGTACTTAAAATCAGGAAGATAAATGTCAACAAGACCGTCGAGAATGGAAAGAGTTTTTGGGCTTGTGTATCCGCTGCAATTATAGACAATAGGTATTGACGGCTTGTACAGCTCAAGACTTTTTGCAACCGCAAGCACATAGTGATCTGCAGTTACAAGATTAATGTTGTGAACACCCTGTTCCTCAAATCTTTTGTAGCAATCGGCAAGCTTTGAGACGCTTATCGTCCTGCCTTTGTGACCGGTTGAAATTTCGTAGTTCTGACAGTACACGCATCTCATTGTACAGCCTGAAAAAAACACCGCTCCGCTGCCGTTTGTACCGCTTATACACGGTTCTTCTCCAAAATGAGGAGCTGCTCTCGCAACAACAGGCAGTGTTCCCGAATTGCAAAAGCCGTTTCCGTGATGTTCTGTGCGGCAGGCACCACATTTTCTCGGACAGAGGTTGCATATCATATAATCACCGCGTTTATTGTAGCATAATTAACCGTGCAAGTCTATTGTTTTAAAAAATTTGTTACACATTATAATCCGTAAAATAGTCTTCCAGTATGTCGTCAAAATGGCATAGTTCGATTTCAAGCTCGTTGCACATATCCGCAAGTTTAGTTATGTCGCTGTAATTATCTGTAATGGAAGTAACAGATTTTATCAGCGTTCTGTTTCTGAAAATATCAATTCCGTAAAGCTTTTCAGATTTATAATCGGTTTTATTTATTAGATATTCTAACTTTAACACCACCCGTTATTATATTTGCTTGGTATTTTTTATCACATAATTTTACCAACAAATGACATAAATGTCAAATGGTAAAAATAAATTTTTGGGTCAATTAAAGTGTAAAAGTTATAAATTTTCTTCATAAAAACTTGAAATATGGGTATATCGTGCAAAAAAATATAATTTTATAAACATATGATTGAAAAAATTTTGTGTATGTTATATAATTTTAATAAATAAAACCATAAATTATGTGTTTAATACACAGATTATTGAAAAATTGCTTTTATATTTCTTTAAATAATATGATTTTGCAATTAAAAATGAGATGGGGTGTATCAATGATTGATTTTGTATCTGAGAATTTCATACTTTGTATTTCTGCGATTTATGTGGTTCTTGCTATGATGATGAGCGTAAGGCTTAATAATTGTGATATTAAAAGTATTGATGAACACGGGAAAAAATTTTCGGAGCTTTCATTAAGAACAAGACACAAGATTTTGTTCAGGGGCAAACGGATAAAGTTTCTTTATGCACTTGTTGCGGCTTTCGCATGGATTGTTTTGACTGTAAGGTTAAGCAAAGTTGTTCCACCGCTTTTTGCTTGTGTTTTGTCGGCGTTTATATCGGCAATGTTGGGTTTTGTGTTATTTGAGGTGACATTTATTGTGTCATTGCTGTTGAGAAAGGTTATAAATGTAAACAGCCCTTCTCTTAATGTAATGTTTTCGTCTGTAATCTTTATAGTTATATTTTTCTGTTTTTATACCGTAATTACCAGGAACACAGGGGTTGATTTATATCGTTTTGTAATGCTTGAAGGGTGTTTGGTATGCTGTTATATTATGATGTTGTTTATTTTGCTGCTTGTTCTAAAGGAGGCAACAAGCGTTGACAGCAGAATTACATTCAGAAATATGTGGAAATCAGCTTTTTTGACAATAGTTTTGTTTCTGTTTGTATTAACTCTTATGTCATTTTGTTGTGCTGTTTATGACGAAAATGCATTTGCAGGGACTGAAATCGGGTTCTTTGATATGTTTTACTATACCGTGATAACGTTTGCTACCGTCGGCTACGGAGATATTGTACCGATAAGCGTACCTGCAAAGGCGGTTTCCGTTCTCACCGTTTTTACAAGTATATTGTGTATAACTATACTTTTGAGTGAAATTGCGGGTGTTAAGAAAAAATTGTGTGAAGAATGTGAATGAAATTTTATTTTAATATAGATAATGTTAATTATATTTATACAATATGCATAATTTTTATTATAAAACTTTGGCGTTGCAATAGTATAATTATTCCAATGAAGAAAAATATATTTTGAAAAATTGTTAGAATATAATAAATGCACTATGCATTTTAGTGTATATTATAAGGAGTGAGAACTATGAAATTCAGAAAGCCGTTATCACTGCTGCTATCAGCCGCAATGATGACAGGTATGGCTTCATATGCAGCCGCTGCGGTTTCAACTGACGGTGAGGTTTCTGCCGGTAGCTACTACAATGCAAGCTATCTGGAAAACTATGCGGAGAAGGCATACGATGAAACAGGTCTTGGTTCTGTTTACAGCAAAACCTCGACAACATGGAAAACCTGGTCTCCCGAAGCAGCCGATGTAAAGGTAAAGCTTTACAAAACAGGTTCAGACAGCGAATCAGGTGCAGGCGTAATCGGAACATATCCGCTTACAAAGGACGCTGAAACAGGCGTTTGGTCAACAACTCTTACAGGTGATTACAAGGATGTTTACTACACATATCTTGTTACCGTAAACGGTCAAACAAACGAAACACAGGATGTTTACTCAAAGGCAGTCGGTGTAAACGGTAACCGTTCAATGGTAGTTGACCTCGATTCAACTGACCCGGAGGGTTGGGACAATGACGAGCATGTACTCTTTGACAGTGCGTCGGAAGCTGTAGTATGGGAAGTACATGTGCGTGACTTCTCGGCTTCAAAAACATCAGGCGTAAGCACTGAGAATCAGGGTAAATATCTTGCTTTTGCCGAGGGCGGCACAAAGCTTAATTCAGACACAAGTGAAGATGCTGTTTCAACAGGCATCGACTATTTGGTTGAGCAGGGCATAAACTGTGTTCAGCTTCTTCCGGTATATGATTTCCAGTCGGTTGACGAGTCTGTTGCAAGTTCGTCTTCTAACCGTAACTGGGGTTATGATCCGCAGAACTATAATGTTCCGGAGGGTTCATATTCAAGCAATGCTTATGACGGTAACACAAGAATTACCGAGTTTAAGCAGATGATTCAGGCACTTCATGACAGAGGAATTTCAGTTGTAATGGATGTTGTTTACAACCACACATACACAACTGAGGGTTCATGTCTTTCAAAGACAGTACCCGGCTACTACTACAGAAAAACAAGTGCAAATACATATTCAAACGGTTCGGGCTGCGGTAACGAAACTGCTTCCGACAAGCTCATGTACAGAAAGTACATGATTGAATCCGTAAAATACTGGGCAGAAGAGTATCACATTGACGGATTCCGTTTTGACCTTATGGCTATTCATGACATAACTACAATGAATATGATCAGAAGCGAGCTTGATGGTCTTTATGCAGACGGTTCGGGTGAGAAGATTCTTATGTACGGCGAGCCTTGGTCAGGCGGTACAACTGCAATTTCCGACGGATGTATTCAGGCAAGAGCATCTCAGCTTAATGCAAGAGTAGGTATGTTCTGCGACTCTTTCCGTGACGCAATAAAGGGCGGCACAAACGACGCAAGCAAGGGATTTGTACAGGGTGCCACAAGCAAAACTTCTACAGTTGTAAGAGGTATTCAGGGTAAAGGCTTTAATGCACAGGCTCCTTCTCAGACTATTGCCTATGCAGACGCTCACGATAATCTTATTCTTTGGGATAAGATTGTAAAGAGTAATGGATCTTCCAACTGGAATTTAACCTCTGAGTCGCTTAAGGGTCAGTTTAAAAACGCATTGGCTCTTATCCTTACATCACAGGGTATTCCTTTTGCAAATGCAGGTACGGAATTCTGCCGTACAAAGCAGGGTGACCACAACAGTTACAAGTCAAGCGACGCAATCAATGCGATTGACTGGACAAGAGTTGAAACATACGGTGATGTTCTTTCGTATTATAAGGGCCTTCTTGACATAAGAAAGAATTATTCTCCGCTCACAAGCAAGACTTTCAGCACACCTACATTCCAGTCGAGCAGCGGTTATGTTGTAGCTTACACATATTCAAACTCAACTCCAGGCGAGTGGGGTAAGGTTTGTGTGCTTGTAAACAGCGGTACAAAGGCTTATGATATTACACTTGACGGAAGCGGCTGGACTGTAGTTGCTGACGGAAAGAATGCAGGTCTTGAGAGCCTTGGCACAGTTGACGGTAATGTATATTCTATTCCGGCAAGAAGCTCTGCTATCCTTGTTGAAAGCTCAACATTTGCAAATCTTAATGCTCCCGAAGTAGAGTACGGTACTCTTACAATTAATCATGTTGACGAGGACGGCACTGTTCTTAAAACTTCTACAGCTAAGTACAGAGAGGGTTCAACATACCGTGCAATCCCTGACAGCACAATACTCTTTGACTATGACCTTGTACGCACAGAGGGTACTATCTCAGGCGAGGTTGTAGGCGGAAAAAACTACAGTGTAACATTTGTTTATAAGTCAACAGGTATTCCTTCAGGTTACCTTACTGTTAAGTATGTAGACAGCAACGGTACCGAAATAAAGGATTCTGCAACATACCATTTAAGAGCAGGCGATACTTACGAGATTCCTGTAGCAGAGATACAGGGCTATCAGCTTGATACTGATAATTATCCCGCTCAAACCTACGGAACATTCGCAGGCAGCGACCAGACAATTACATTTAAGTATAAGGGACTCGGAATCACAACATCAAGAGTTCACTATTATAACTCAAACGGCTGGGCAGATGTTCGCTGCTATGCTTATACAGACGGCGGAGATGAGCCCAACGGTGCTTGGGCATCCGCTACAAAGATGACAAGCGAAGGCAACAACTGGTATGTATGCGATGTTCCCGCAGGAAGTGCATATGTTATGTTCCATCCGTCATCAGGCAGTGCACAGGAACCGGGTCAGGGCGAAGCAGGATACCCTGTTTCAGGCGAAGCTTGGATTGAGAACAAGGTTCTTACTTTCAGCAGCACAGTAATTACAAGCCACATTGATATGACAACAGGTCAGAAGATTGCCGACGATGTTGTTAACTCTGTAACAAAAACAACAAGCTCTGAGTCCTATACAACCTCAGCACTTGCCGGCAGAGACGATGTAATTGTTCCGTCAAATGCACAGGGTAATTATGTTGCAGGTATAACAAATGTCGTTTACCTCTATACTTCTTCTGATATTCCTACACAGCCTACAGAAACAACAGAACCGACACAGCCTGTCGACAAGATTCTCATCGGAGATGTAACAGGCGACGGAAGAATCGTGGTAGCCGATGCGTCTGAAATTCAGAAGTTTGCAAGTGAGATTGTTACGCTTACTGAAACTCAGATGATCGCAGCTGATTGTGACGGCGACTCAAGAGTAGGAGTAAAGGATGCTACATTGATTCAAATGTATTGTGCAGAGTATGATGAAACAGGCAATGTTGGCAAGTATGTAGAGATCGAAACACCTACAACAGAGCCTACAACGGAACCGACAACAGTTCCCGAAACAGAGCCTACTACTGCTCCTACAACAGTTCCGGAAACAGAACCCACAACCGCACCTGTTCCGGATACTTACACCGTAAAATTCTCTAACTCACAGCGTTGGGCAGGTACAATTTACTGTTACTATTGGTCTGACGGAGAAGACGGTCCGGTTGCATGGCCGGGAACCGAGATGACATATGTTGAGACAAACGATTACGGTGAGGATATTTATTCCGTAGAAATTCCGTCGGATACAGATTATTTGATTTTTGGCAATAACGACAGCCAGACTGTTGATATTCTTTTTGACGGTGTTGCTCTTAACTTCTATGCATTGGCTGAAATTGATGAGTCATGGCATCATCTTTACGGTACATGGTAAAAAATATTAATATCTAAAAACAGCGGACTGCTTTGGGGCACCCTCCGTAAGGAGTGTGCCCCAAATTTTGTCTATATGTTTAGCGAGCATCGGATTTTGACGCCAAAATCCATAATTTCAACTATTTCTTGTTTTATAGTAACATATGTCATATAATAATTTCAGATAATGAAGGAAGAAGTGAAAAAATGTTCACGAGCATAACTGTTTGTCTTGATATGTTTGGTTGTCCGAATCGGTGTAAGCATTGTTGGGTTGGACATTCTCCAAACGGCAATTTGAAAAATGATGATTTGAAATTTCTTGCAGAAAAATTTCGCCCATTTACAAACTGCTTAACAGTTTATGACTGGTATCGCGAACCGGATTATAAAGATAACTACAAAGAGCTTTGGGATTTATGCAATAGTCTTTCAGATACTCACGAAAAACACTTTGAACTTATCAGTGTTTGGCGTATAGTTCGCGACAAAGAATATGTAAAGTGGCTTTCTTCACTCGGATTAAACGCGGCTCAGCTTACTTTATTCGGAGGGCAGGAAAAAACAGATTATTATACTGGTAGAGAAAACGCATACAACGAAATATTAGAAGCAATTGAAATATTAGTTGAAAATAGAATTTCCCCCCGCATACAAGTTTTTGTTAACAAAGATAATATTGATGAACTTCCGTTTATCGAAAATCTCATTAAAAGCTTAGATTTAGAAAATCGTTGCAAATCTTTTGGCGGAGAATTTTCACTATTTTTGCATCAAGGCTCTTGCGACGGCGAAAACGAAAAATTATATGCCATCCGAGTAACTTCAGATGATTTGCACAAAATTCCGCAAACGCTTGCAAAGTATACATTAAAGCATTTTTATAAAACAAATATGTAAGAGGTGTTCGGAAAAACAGAACAGGTACTTTACGAGGAACTGATAAATGATAATTCGACGGCAAGTTATGTGAGCGATACTCCTGTTTTCTACATAGATAAAGAGTTTAATGTTTATCCGAACGTGACTACTCCTGAAGTGGCTTGGGTTTTAGGTAATTTAAAAACGGATAAAATAGAAACTGTACTTGAGAACTATGCCGAAAGCAAAAGTGTTGCACAACGTACTCGCCTGACGGTTCCCCTTTGCAACATTGTTCAATCACAAGGAGATTGTAAAAGCCAAAGATTATTCGCTAAAGGCGATTATATAGAATATCTGCTAAATAAATATTGTAGAAAATGAACGTAAGCTGGCTCAAACAAAATGTACACTGCCCCGAATGGGCAATTTTGTTTCCTTATGTAGCCTCTACCTTTGCGGTCCGCTTTGTTTTATGGCTCTTTGTCAATAGTTGGAGTAACATTAAAAAGAATAAATGAAGATAACAAGCGACAGCATGTCAAGCTGTCGCTTATATTTTTATATTATATTTTTTACGGATTTTTAATTAGACTCTGTTCGTTACTCAAAAAAATTATATTTAAAAACCATATTTTACGGAGAATTTATATATTTTTCTGTCGTATTACAAAGCAATTAATTTAAGAAATGTGTGCGGTTTACTGTCTATTTTTGCTGTAATTACGGGTGTTATTTGCTGTTATGTGTGACAGCAGAAAAGTAAAGACTTATGGATAATAATCTGATTAGGTAAAAAGCTTAAAATTTACAATCAAATTACAAATATTGCTACAAAAAAATATGCAAAGATAAGGAGCGGATACCGTCATTTCGGTATCCGCTCCCTGTATATTAATAAGTCGGAAAGATTATTTAAGTTCGTCAACAACCTTCTGAACAGCCTCAAGTGCGTCATCGGGAAGCTTGTCATAACCGTCTTTTTCAACAGCAAATGCCTTGATTTCGTTTACACGGTCATTCATACGAGCCTTAAGCTGTGATACATACTCAGCGTCGTTCATATCGGGAATAAAGCCTTCCCAATCCATGATTTCGATGTCAGAGAACGGACCCCACTTCTTAAACTCAGCCTTGCCCTCAACGATAGCTTCGAGGATTCCGAGTGTATCCTTAGGCTGAACCTTTTTGCCCATAAAGTCTCCTGTATTTACGATGTAGCAGTCAACATTCTTCTCTTCAACAAGCTTCTTAAACTTCTCGTAGTCGTTAGCAAGCGGGTATGTTCTGAACGGGTTAGCGTAAGGAACAACAACGAGCTTGTTAGGATCAACGCCGGGAGCAAGTCTTTCGGCAGAAGATCTCTTTGTAGCAAGAGTAGCACCCATTACAGATGCGAGTGAAGAACCCTTGAGCTTTACAACCGGAGGAATTGTAGGATCTTTCATAATCCAGAAAATAGCGTTTACGGGAGCGTCAATTTTATCAACACGGTTAGGTGACCAAAGCTTTGACTTGATAGCACGGCCGTTACCGTTTCTGATATCCTCTGTTACGAGCTGAACCTTGCCGTCCTCATCAAGAGTAGCAGAGCAGTTCTGAGCTGTAAGGAGGTATTTGTTATCAGGGCAGCCTGTAGGATAGTCAGATGTCTTATCAAAATATGTCGGCTCAATAGCGATTGAAGCACAAGTATCTGTGTTGATGATGAATGCGTCATCGTGAAGAACCTTGATTTCATACTTGTCGTTGTGTCTTGCGTGTGTAAGAGTTGACTTACCTGAACCTGAAAGACCGTAAACAGAAGCAACATACTTTCTTCCGTCAGCAAGGAGATACTCTTTCTGTCCGCCGTGGCATGAAGCGTAACCGTTGCGGTTAGCAATAGCCCATACCATTGTAAGTGTGCCTTTCTTGTGTTCGCCGAAGTATCTCATACCGAGGATACAAGCACAGTTTGTGTCTGTGTTGAAGTAGCAGAGAGTTTTCTTAGCGGGATCGCTGAGGCAATCAAAGCTTACGCCGGGATTCTCAACGGGAGTCCACTGCGGGTCAGAGAAAATGTAGATGTCAGGCTCTTTGCCGTCGCCTACAGGCTTTGATTCCTTGTACATCTTCACATACTCGTCGGACATATACTGGAAGTTGAGCATCCAAGAGTACATGATGTTTTCTTCGCCTTCCGGAATAAGGAGGTGAACCTTAACCATGAACTCAGGGTCAAGTCCTGCATAGCAGGTTGCGTGATACATCTTTTTGTAACGGGCACTGTAAACTGCGTCCATAACAACCTTGTCCAAAGCCTCGCAGTCAACGCCGGGCTCGCCTGCAATGCGGCGGGCAGCAGCATATCTTCCTGTGATAGCACCGTCGTTAAAGAGAAGAACCTTTGCGTCCTTGTCAAGACCGAATTCTTCACCTCTGTAAACGGGCATATCTGTAACGATTGTGCCGGGTGAATTTTTAGCAAGGTTATATGCTTCTTTAAGTGTGTTTACAGGTACAACATTGTTGCCGTAGAATGCAGCTTCAATAATTGACCTTGTCTTTGAGAAACCGGGCTTGCCTTTGCCGATTTCGTTCAAAGGATAATAAGCTTTTGTTGACATAAAATCTACTCCTTTTTTAATTAATTTAAAATGCATATAGTATCACATTTTGAAGATACTACCACATTATAACATCTATTATTTTATTTTTCAATACAAAATGCAATTTTTCTTTTTAAAAATTGCAAAAAATTCTTTAATAAAATTATGTTGACAATATATTAACATATATTTGCATAAAAACAACTGTTTCTCTTGCATTTTTTAAATATAATATCTATTTATTTGTACTTAGTGCATAAAATTGCATAGATTTGGAATTTGACTAAATCAAGTAATAATGGTAAAATCACAATAAGTAAGTGTGAGGCGGTAAAATGCTATGGGTAAAAATGCGGTTTCTGTATTAATATGCGTTGTGTCACTGGTATTTATGCTTTTTGGATGTACTGATAACAAAAATCAAGAGATTATAGGCGAATGGGTGCCTACAACGGCTACGATTGACGGTTCTACGGTGAAGTACGAAGAACTTGGTATAGAAAAAGACCAATTCGGGTTTGAATTTAAAGAAAACGGCAAATGTGTTGCTACAATAGCAGGACTGACGGAAGAAAGCCAATACACCTTTAACGGTACTTCAGTTGACATTGAAATTAACGGACAGTCACACAAGCTGTCATATGACAACGGAAGTTTAACGCTTTCACTTAATTACAGCGAAGGATATACCACATTCACATTTACAAAAGTAAATGTGCAGTAATAAATTGCAATATAGGAGAAGCCGATAAAATCCGGCTTCTCCTTTTTACATTATAAACCTTATTTAATATCAATTTGCAGGCTTTGCATTACTGAAAGAGCGGCGTCGTTTAAGACATTGTCATTTGATGCAACACAGTGAGAATCAATTGTTATAACCGCTTGCGGAAGTGCCGTTTTAGCAAGCACCGCATTTGAAATTACACAGATATTTGTTACAACGCCGCAAAGCTCAACGGTATCAAAATCTTCGTTTTTAAGAAAATCAAAAAGCTCAGAGGAACCAAAGCTGTTCTTAAAAAAGCATTTGTCGTTTTCGCTTAGCATTGTTGCTGTTTTACCGTAAAGTTTATGACCGTCGGTTCCTTTAATACAATGCTTAACAGGCAGTTTTTTGCCTTCGTTTGTATTTAAATAGTTATTGTCGTGAGTGTCAAAGGTGAAAATAATTTCCCAGCCGCTGCTGCGGCGGTCATTAATCTTTTTTGCGATTTTTTCATCGAGCAATACGGCTTTTTCAAAACCGAGAGAGCCTGTGACAAAATCGTTTTGATAGTCAACTACAATAAGACATTTTCTCATATCAGTTTTCCTTTATCTCCACGGGATTTTCATCAAAACCCTCAAGCTCAAATTTTAAGCCGCAGGTTGGGCACTCAAGATACGGCGTTGTGATATTTGTGTCGTCCTGTACAAGAATCATAGGACTTTTGCAAAAAGGGCATATCTTGATTTTGCTGTTTTTCATAATAACACTCCTATCAGTATTTACTTAATTATACTACGCAAATATGCCTTTTGTAAATATTTTTTCTTTACAAAAAGTATAAAATGGAATAAACTATAAAAAAGAGTTTAAGAGAAATATGCCGTATACGGATGCGCATAATTTTATTTATTTTAGGAGGCAGCCTATGGAAAACAGAAATTTGTCGATGTTGTGTGATTTTTATGAGTTTACAATGTCTAACGGATATTTTAAGAACGGCTTTTATGAACAAAATGTTTATTTTGATGTGTTTTTTCGCAAAGTCCCCGACAACGGCGGTTTTGCAATAGCCGCAGGATTGGAACAAGTTATTGATTACATAAAAAATCTTCATTTTGATGAAAGCGATATTGAATTTTTGCGGGGAAAAAAGATTTTTGACGAGGATTTTCTTTTGTACCTTAAAAATTTTAAATTCAGCGGTGATATTTACGCCGTGCCCGAGGGTACGCCGGTGTTTCCGAATGAGCCTATTATGACGGTTAAGGCTCCTGCCGTTGAAGCACAGCTTATCGAAACATTCGTGCTTCTCACGCTGAATCACCAGACGCTTATAGCAACCAAGGCAAACAGAATTGTGCGTTCTGCACAGGGCAAAGCCGTAATTGAATTCGGCTCAAGGCGTGCACAGGGAGTGAGCGGTGCCGTTGACGGTGCGAGGGCTGCGTTTATCGGCGGATGCGTCGGCACGGCTTGTACCTTGACTGATAAGCTCTACAGCGTGCCTGCGGGGGGAACCATGGCTCATTCATGGATTCAGATGTTTGACAGCGAATATGACGCTTTTAAGGCATACTGCGAGCTTTATCCCGATAATCCTACGCTTCTTGTAGATACCTATAATACCCTCAAGAGCGGAGTGCCTAATGCCATTAAGGTGTTTAAAGAAGTGCTTGTTCCGAAGGGCAAAACGGAATTCTCCATAAGACTTGATTCGGGCGATATATCGTATCTTTCCAAAAAAGCACGAAAAATGCTTGATGATGCAGGACTTCAAAACTGTAAGATAACTGCGTCAAACGCACTTGATGAATACCTTATCCGCGACTTGATGATGCAGGGAGCCAAGGTTGATACCTTCGGAGTGGGAGAAAGGCTCATTACATCTTCAAGCTCTCCTGTGTTCGGAGGAGTGTATAAGCTTGTTGCTGTTGAAAATGAGGGAGGAGAAATTGTTCCCAAAATTAAGGTCAGCGAAAATACGGCTAAAATTACAAATCCTCATTTTAAAAAGGTTTACAGATATTATGACAACGAGAGCGGAAAAGCTCTTGCAGATGAGTTGTGCGTGTATGATGAGGTGGTTGACGGATCAGTGCCGCACACTATTTTCGATCCAAATGCAACATGGAAAACAAAGACGCTGACTGACTTTACTGCAAAGGAGCTGCTTGTGCCGATATTTAAAAACGGAAAATGTGTGTATGAGTCACCGTCAATTCAAGAAATTGCTAAATTCTGCAAGGCTCAAATTGAACTTTTGTGGGACGAAGTAAAGAGATTTGAAAATCCTCACACATATTATGTTGACCTGTCTAAAAAGCTTTATGAGATAAAAAACATACTTTTAAATGTGTACGGTGTGTAAATATAACATAATCTGTTGTTGATGTAAGTTTTTATCAATCGGTGCGGGGGAAATATGCTAATCTTATAATCGGCTAATCGACAAATCGTGATTTTGGTGTTTTATGGGACATGTTAATTTGTGTTGCTTGCGGCAACTGGATCTCAGCAACTATAATGAGCATGTGAAAACAAGCGAGAGAGGAGTTTTTTCATGTTCAAAGAAAACTTAAAAATACTGCACAAGCAAAAGGGAATGCCCAAAGAGGTACTTGCACAACAATTAAATGTAGTACGGCAAACTATTTCCAAATGGGAGAAAGGTCTGTCTGTTCCCGATGCCGCAATGCTTATACGCATTGCGAATTTGTTTGACACATCTGTGAGTGAGTTGTTGGGAAACAAAATTGAACAAAACGAAAATGCAAGCGAAATTACTTCGCAATTAGCGTTATTAAACGAACAACTGGCACAGAAAGCCAAGATACGCAGGAAAATAATTGTAGTTGTCATTATAATTGTTTCCGTATGTGCTATTGCCGCCATATATCCGCATTGGAATGAGATATGGTACTATTTTGGATATAATTTATACCATTTATTCCATGGGTGATTTTCATCACAACTTCTGGTTTGTCGGTCAAATTCAAGACTCAAAACAGGGAGGCGGGGCAGATGTTTGATATCTCGATATCTCGATATCATGTCTGTTATTGTTCCGTATCTTTCAATCTGCGGTGTGTGTTCCACGCTGTTCCCGCCGCAAGATATTGTAAACGCTATTTGTTTTTTTCGGCTTCTATCACTCCCCCTCTGAGTGAAAGATACCTCTGGTTGTTTCATAATTTGATAAGCAGAGATTTAGAATAAGGGACGGCATAGCATTTGCTTTGCCGTCCCTCCGCTTTATATTAATTAAGAAATAAGAAGTTAAAATTACACACTTCTGTTTTGTTCAGAAATTATCTCTGCAATAAGCTCACGCTCATCCATATGGTATTTTACACCCTTGATTTCCTGATAATCCTCATGACCTTTGCCCGCAAGAACGATAATATCTCCGTCCTCTGCATTTTCCATACAATATCTTATTGCGTCTTTGCGGTTTGGTACAACAACATACTTTCCGTTTGTTTTGTTAATACCTGTTTTTATATCCTCAATTATATCCATTACATCTTCAAAACGGGAATTATCCTCCGTGATAACCGATAAATCGCTGAGTTTTCCCGAAACCTCACCCATTTCGTATCGGCGTACTTTAGGTCTGTTTCCGCCTGCACCGAACATAGTAATAAGTCGGTTGGGGTTGTACTGGCGAAGCGTCGTCAACACATTTTCCATAGACAATGCGTTGTGTGCATAATCTATTAAAAGAGTGTAATTACCGGGGACTTTGACGGGTTCTACTCTGCCCTTGACCTTTGCATTTTTTAATCCTTTAATAATGTATTCATCATCAATGTTAAAGAAAGAAACAGCACAAATTGCCGCAAGAGCGTTGTAGGCGTTGAACTTTCCGGGAATGCCTACATCAACGGAAAGTTCTTTTATTCCCTCGGTGTCAAAGTGAACGCCTATAAATCCGCCGTTCGACAGCAGATGTTCATTTTTTGCTCTTAGCTGAGCGTTTTCGGAAAAACCAAATGTAAGAACAGGATTTTTCGCATCATTTGTGATTTTTTGCCAGTTTGGGTCATCTATATTTGCAGCGGCAAGCCTGCATTGACGGAAAAGCAGACTTTTGCAGTACAGATATTCATCCATATCCTTATGTTCTACTCCGCCTATGTGGTCGTCTGAAAAGTTGGTAAAGATTCCTGCGTCAAATTCAATTCCCGCAAGCCTATGGTGTTTCAGACCGATTGATGATGCTTCTATTACCATTGCACCGCATCCTGCATTTACCATATCACGCATTGCCTTTTGAATTTCATATGATTCAGGAGTAGTGTTTTCTGTTTTATAAGTTTTGCCGTTGTAAACAATACCCAGTGTGCCGATAGTACCGCACTTTATTCCGGATTGTTCAAAAATTTCCGCAACCATTGCCGTTGTAGTTGTTTTGCCCTTAGTACCGGTAATTGCTACGGTTTTTAGTTCCTTTTCAGGATGTCTAAAAAACTCGGCACTCATAAGAGCAAGAGCAAGTCTCGAATTTTCGGTTTTAACTACAGCAATATCTTTATCAACATCAAAGTCAAGTTCATCACTTATGACAAGTGCTGCGGCACCGTTGTCAACGGCTGACTTTGCGTATTTGTGACCGTCTGAGGTGTAACCTTTTAAACAAACAAACACACAGCCATTTGTAACCTTTCTGGAATCGTAAATAATATCGGTTATTTCGGGATTTATATTGTTTTTAACAGTATATTCAATATTAATAAGAAGATCTTTAAGTTTCATATTACTCCTCCGCCGAAAATTTAATCTACACTTAATTATACCAATTATGTACTTTTATTACAACTTGATAACAGAAAAAATATAGAATTTTTTAGCAAATGTGTAAATTGTTGAAATTCCACTAAAAAATCTTAATAACAGATTAATTTGAAATATAATTTAAATATGTAAAAAAACAGAAATATCCGTTATATTAATTGTCTGTGTTTGCTATTGGATAAAATGCACAAACAAGCTATAAACAATTTGCACAAAATAATCGTATTAGTTTTGTTTAATTAGACGAAAAACTAAAAAACTTAAGTAATGTTGCATAAAAATTAAGTTTAAATTTAACAATATAGATAAAAAGTACAAAGGTAGTTGAAATTTCGTTGCTTTTTTGATATTATTTATGTAGTGGAAATGAGTTGCGTTTGTGCAATTTGCTCCATAAACCATTTTTTAAAATTTTTTGAAAGAGGGATATTCCAATGAAAAAGATTCTTGCCATTCTTATGGCCGGTGTGCTTACGGCAACTGCGTTTGCAGGATGCGGCGGGGACACATCAAGTTCAAATTCAGGATCCGGTTCTTCACAGGGTTCTCAGGCTGCCGGTATTGATTCCGCAGTCGTTGACTATAAGTACTTCGGTGATGAAGACAACATTAAGCTTAAGGTTTGGGCTCCTGACGCTGCAGTAAGCCTTATTAAGCAGCAGATTGAAGAGTTTAAGGAAGTTTACTCTGAAAAGACTTTTGACATTACTGTTATTGCACAGGGTGAGCCTGACGCTGCTACTCAGATGCTCAACGACGCATCGGTTGCTGCCGATGTATTCAGTTTGCCCAGTGACCAGCTTAACAAGCTCGTTGACGCGGGCGTTATCGCTCCTGTAGCTAAGGGCTTTGTTGATTATGTAACAAGTACAAACTCCGAAGATACAGTTAAAGCCGGCACACTTAAAAATGCTGACGGTGAGGATACACTTTATGCTTATCCTGAAACAAACGATAACGGCTATTACCTTGTTTACGACAACACAGTAGTTACAGCTGAAGATGCAAAGACTCTTGAGGGTACTTTAGAGGCTTGTAAGAAAGCAGATAAGAAGTTCATCTTTGATGCAGGCGACGGTTTCTACGCTTGTACTTTTGCTTTCACAGCAGGCGTTAAGATTGACGGTCTTGAGGACGACGGTATTACGCAGAAGTTCGTTGACTATGACGAGGACGAAGCTGTTAAGACACTTCAGGCTTTCGCAAGACTTATCAAAGAGTACAAGGGCACATTTACATCTCTTAATGTAAAGAATGTTGCTTCAGGTTTTGCTAACGGCACATGCGGTGCAGGTGTTGACGGTTCATGGGATACTGCTGTTAACATGGAATCACTCGGCGAGAAGTTCGGTGCAGCTAAGCTTCCTACAATCAATGTTGACGGCGAAGATAAGCAGCTCGTTTCAATGTTCGGTTACAAGTATATCGGCGTAAACGGTTCTTCACAGTATCCTGCTTCTGCTCAGATTCTTGCTCTCTATCTTGCAGGTGAGGATTGCCAGAAACAGAGAACAGAAGAACTCGGCTGGGGTCCTTCAAATATTAATGTTCAGAAAGATCCGCTTGTAACAGAGAGTGCTGTTCTTAACGCAATCAAGGATCAGTCGCTTAACTCTTGCACACAGGTTAACATTGCTTCTACATTCTGGACTCCTATGGGTAACCTCGGTAACAAGATTGTTGCTGATGAGTGGGATCCTGAGGATACAGATGCAACTAAGAAGCTTCTCCAGGATACAATCACAAATATCCGTGACGAGGGCTAATAGGTTTTAGCTGACATTAAATATCTTTATTTATTATGCGGGGCACTTTGCTAAAGCGGGGTGCCCCAATCAAGATGAAAATTTTTGCAAGGCTGATTTAAGCTAATCAGACCGATTGTATTTTTGTCGGCAACTGTTTTATTATAAAACGGCGTGAAAACGATTGCCCGTTTGGGTATTAAAAGTGAGATTAGCAGACTTTATTAAGGAGAGCTTATATGACATATGTAGAATACAAACAGCTCAATCCGTTTCAGAGGTTTGCCTATAATTTTAAGAATTTTATCTTCAATGTTCCCCGTGCTGTAGCTAAATTTTTTAAAGCAATAGGCATGGCGATTGTAAGATTTTTTACAGGTATTGGCAAAGGCTTTAAAAACTACGGAGTTACCTTTGTTAAGGGTGACTGGGCTACAAAACTTTCCTATCTAATATTCGGTGTAGGCGATATACACAAGGGTAAATATTACAAGGGAATTTTATTTTTCTTAGTAGAAGTACTTTATATACTTTTCATGGTTTTCTTCGGTTGGACTTATTTGCAGAAGTTCAACACACTCGGTACAGTAAAAACACATCAGGACTTTAACGAAATGGGTATCCCTGAAACTGTTTACGGTGATAACTCAATGCTTATCCTGCTGTATTCCGTGCTTACTATAGTAGTTACGGTTGTTGTTTTTGCTATTTACATTGCAAACATTAAGGACGCATATCGCCATCAGGTGATGAGAGCCGAGGGCAAAAAGCCTACTTCGCTCAAAACCGATGTGAAAGAGTTCCTTGACGGAAAATATCACATTACCCTGCTTTCATTTCCTGTTCTTATGATCAGCATATTCAACATATTGCCGCTCATATTCATGGTGCTTATCGCATTTACTAACTATGACCAATCACACCTTCCTCCGGGAACTTTGTTTACCTGGATAGGTTTCGATAACTTTGGTTCGCTGTTTAATTTTGTTGACAGTGCAACAAAGGCTACCACCTTTATTGAGCTTACAAAATGGACATTGATATGGGCTGTAGTTGCTACATTCTCTAACTACATACTCGGTATGATTGTGGCTCTTATGATTAACAAAAAGGGCATAAAGCTTAAAGCTTTGTGGAGAACACTTTTTGTAATCGCTATTGCTGTTCCGCAGTTCGTATCACTTCTTCTTATGAACCAGATGCTCCAGACAAACGGTGCAATCAATATTATTCTTTCTTTCTTTAACGGCGGTGTAAACCCGCAGATTCAGTTCTTGAACAGCACAACGCTGATGGCAAGAATGACGGTAATAATTGTAAACCTGTGGGTTGGTATCCCGTACACGATTCTTTCAATGTCGGGTATTCTTATGAATATTCCGGAGGATTTGTATGAGTCGGCTCGTATTGACGGTGCCGGTCCTGTTAAGACTTTCACAAAGATTACGCTTCCTTACATGATATTTGTTACCACACCGCAGCTCATTACTTCGTTTGTCGGTAATATTAACAACTTTAATGTAATCTTCCTGTTGACAGGCGGTGGTCCGTCTACAGAGGAATTCTATCAGGCGGGACGAACGGATATTCTTGTAACATGGTTGTTTAACCTGACAATGAATTCGCAGGACTACGGTCTTGCTGCGGCAATAGGTATTCTTGTATTTATTGTTTGTGCAACGCTGTCACTCCTTATTTACAATAATTCTAAATCTATGAGAGATGAGGAGGCGTTCTCATGATAAAAAGTTACAAGTTAAGAAGAGTTGTTTCAAACACTCTTATATATGCCTTGCTCATTATTTTGGGTATCATCTGGATTTCTCCGTTTGTTTACCTCGTTATGCACTCTTTCAGAGCTGAGGGTCTTATTGCGGTTGATTATCTTGTTCCCCGTGAGTGGACTTTACAAAACTACATAGACCTCTTTACAGGTGCAGGCGGAAGTGCATCAATTAACTTCCCGAAGTGGTTCCTTAATACACTGATTGTTGCTATTTTCAGCTGTATTATTGCAACAGTATCTGTTCTTATGGTAAGTTATGCATTCAGCCGACTGAGATTTAAATCTCGTAAAAAATTTATGAATGTCGGAATGATCCTCGGAATGTTCCCGGGATTTATGACGATGATTGCTATTTACTACCTGTTAAAGGCAATGAATCTTACCGGCACTCTTGTAGCTCTTGTTATTTGTTACAGCTGCGGTGCAGGTCTCGGCTTCCAGATTTCAAAAGGCTTTTTTGATACCGTTCCGAGAGCACTTGACGAGGCTGCAACCATAGACGGTGCTACTAAAAACCAAATCTTCTGGAAGATTATTCTTCCGATGTCAAAACCGATCGTAGTTTATACCGTACTTACTTCATTTATCGGTCCTTGGACAGACTTTATTCTTGCCAAGATTATCATGGGCGATAACATTGAGTATTATACAGTTGCTATCGGATTGCAGAAGATGTTGTCAAATGACTTTATCAATACCTATTACAAGCAATTCCTTGCAGGTTCTGTTGTAGTAGCAGTTCCTATTACGCTTCTCTTCCTCAAGATGCAGAAGTATTATGTTGAAGGCGTTACAGCCGGCGGCGTAAAGGGATAATTATAATATTTAATGCTAACGGGCGGCAGCAGATAACTGCCGCCCGACTTTTAAATATATAATATTTATTTGTATCTTAAGGGATCATAGCTTACTTATAAAAATAGCTGAAAACAAAGGAGGCATGATAAAAAGTAAGTGGTAAATCAATCCGAGAACTCTGAAATT